>CAYGFI010000052.1:0-26570 GCA_964349045.1 uncultured Chitinophaga sp. | reverse complement strand
AATCGAGGTGGAATCCTGGTTGTCTGAAAAACATTTAACCGATCCATGGGATAAACCATATTATACAAATTTATTAATTGATGGAGATCTGGAATGGATCTATCTGAATGATGAGAAAATTAAAGTTGAAGATAATATAATGGAGATGGAGGTATTCCCGGGTAAATATGTTAAAATACTCAATACAAATTCTAAAAATTGAACGCTATGAAAAATCTGCTGTTTGTTTTAATTATTTGTTTTATACCATTTGGAATTGCATCCGCCGAAGCCCAGGAATGGCCGGTATTAAAACATTATGACCAGGAACACACCTATAAAATTGCCCTACCCATAGGTGGTATAGGAACGGGTACCGTTTCTCTGGGTGGACGTGGGAATCTTCAGGATTGGGAAATAATGAGCAACCCTGCAAAAGGCTATAATCCAGGATCCGGAAGAAACAATTCACCCTTTTTTATTTTATATTCCGAAGTGGATGGTAAAAAAGACACACGACTCCTGGAAGGTCCTGTTCCATTTTATCTCTACGAAGGAAGTTCGGGGTCGATCGCCACTAATCATGGATTACCGAGATTCAGTGAAAACACTTTTGATGCTGCTTATCCGTTCGGCCAGGTAAATCTTAAAACTCCACAGATCCCTGTGGATGTAAAAATTAAATCTTTTAATCCCCTGATTCCCGGTGATATTGATAATAGCAGTATCCCGGCAGCTATTCTTGATTTTGAACTGACAAATACCTCAGATAAAGAAGTCAAATTTAGTTTATGTGGTACTATCCAGAATTTCATTGGTGAGGATGGTAGCAAGGGAAAAGCATTAGGGAACAAAAACACTTATAGGTCAGAGCAGGAAATACATGGAATATTTTTCACCTCTGAAGGTGTGGATAGTATTGCCGATCAGTGGGGAAATATGGCTCTGGTAAGTACTTCTGAAGGCAATATTTCCTATCGTACCAGTTGGTTGCCTGATCGCTGGGGTACTTCGATACTGGACTTCTGGGACGATTTTTCAGCCGACGGAATACTTGATAACAGGAAAGATGAAGGAAAAATTACACACATGGTCTCCCTGGCAGAAGAAAGGAACATACCCTTACCCAGTAAACCCATGGCATCTCTTGCAGTTAGTGAAACCTTGCCTGCGGGGGCTACAAAAACCATCCGATTTCTGATTACATGGTATTTTCCCAACAGGACAGCATGGGCATCTGAACCATTGAAAAATTATTATTCAACAAAATACACCGATGCATGGGATGTGATTACAAAAACGGTGCCTGCATTGCCTCAACTGGAGAGCCGGACTATCGAATTTGTTGATGCATTTCTTAGCAGCGATCTTCCAAAGGAGGTTAAAGAGGCTGCCTTGTTTAATATCAGTACCCTCAGAACCCAGACCTGTTTCCGCCTTGCAGATGGTAACTTCTTTGCGTGGGAAGGATGCAATGATCAATCCGGGTGTTGTTTTGGATCATGTACTCATGTCTGGAATTATGAAACAACAACAGCCTTTCTTTTTGGTTCCCTTGCACAAACAATGCGTAATGTTGAATTTGGATTAGCTACTAATGATATCGGGTTGATGAGCTTCCGGGTAAAATTACCCTACGATAATATCCCTGAGTTCGCCAAAGTTGCCGCAGATGGCCAGATGGGCTGTATCATGAAAATATACCGGGAATGGCAACTTTCAGGGGATGACAATTTCCTTAAAAGTCTTTATCCAAAAACAAAAGCCGCCCTGAGTTATGCCTGGATTAAAGGGGGTTGGGATGCCAATCAGGATGGAGTAATGGAAGGGGTTCAGCATAACACAATGGATGTTGAATATTACGGGCCAAATCCGCAAATGACTATATGGTACCTGGGTGCATTGCGTGCGATGGAAGAGATGTCAACGTATATGAAGGATAAGGAAATGGCCCTGAAATGCAGAAAGCTTTTTGAAAGTGGCAGCAAGTGGACCGATGAAAATCTGTTTAACGGAGAGTATTATATTCATAAAATTGAAGTCCCTGCTAAAGAAGATATTCCTAAAGAACAGCTATCAGGAATGGGCACATTGGATTTTGGAAATCCTGATTATCAACTTGGAGAAGCCTGCCTGGTCGATCAGCTTGTCGGGCAGTACCTTGCACATGTTTGTGGATTGGGATACCTGGTGAAGAAAGAAAATGTTGCAACCACCCTTCAAAGTATTATGAAATATAATTATCAGTCTGACCTTTCTGACCATTTCAACTGCTTCCGCAGCTATGCCCTTGGCAATGAAGCAGCCCTGCTAATGGCCGCCTATCCAAAAACCAGGCCTGCAAATCCGTTCCCATACTTCACTGAGGTAATGACAGGATTTGAATATACTGCAGCCGTTAGTATGCTTCAGGAAGGCCAGATTGAAGATGGACTGAAATGTATCTTCAATATCCGCGATCGCTATGACGGACGCAAAAGAAGTCCATTCAATGAAGCGGAATGCGGTCATCACTATGGCAGGGCCATGGCCAGCTGGTCAGCTTTACTTACTCTGACTGATTTCCATTTCTCAGGAGTTGATAAAACAATGACCTTCACCTCAAAACCCGGAACTTACTTCTGGAGTAACGGATACGCCTGGGGTACCTGTAAGGTCGAAGTTAAAAAGGCTACCCTGGATGTAATTTATGGCCAGGTTTCTCTTAACACATTTACCCTTAAAGGAGCCGGTTCGTCTAAGTTAAAAAATGTGGTTATTAACGCCGGTGAAAGCAGAACTATCGAGGTAAAAATGTAAAAATTACGAAGTAAATTTAAGAATGGGAAAAAATTAAATTTTAATCCATTATGAAAAATCAACGACTTTTATTTATTTTCCTTTCACTTTTTTATGTCAGCTTTTCTTATTCCGCTGATTCTAAACCCTGGTATACATTTTCCAAAGATGGAAAAGTTTGTCACATATATAAAAGAGACCTGCCCACTCCCTGGTTCAATAGACTGACTAACGGTTACCTGACAGCCTGGATTACTCAAAGAGGAGGAATCGAGGTATTTATGCTCGACCCTTCCATCAATGGACTTGTGAATCCCCAGGAAGTTTCCGGCAACTTTTATGTCACCAGGGAAGGCTGCAATGAAATAACATGGGTAAACAATCCTGAAATGGAGGATAAATGGGAATGCCAGGTGGGTCTTGGCTATTCCACCCTGCTTTGCATTAAGAATGAAATAAAAACCGAAATTACCTATTTTATACCTCTGGATGATAACATAATGCTGATGCGCATAAAGATTACCAATTTATCCCAAACTGCCCACAATATGAATGTTTACGGACAGGTGGAATGGAACCTTGGAGATGCAACCAAAAGCATTGTTTACCGAGGTGATGGGAGAGCCGGAAGCCAGCAAAACCTTTATAAGAAAACCTGGTTTTCAGAGAATACCATATGGGCGATCAATCCCAATTGGCAAAATGTGGGTTTATGCAGGGCTTGGCCATATAAAGGATACCTAAGCGCCAACATCCCTGTGAATTCATTTGAAACCATCCGGTCGAAATTTCTTGGTTATAGCAGTAATATGGCCAGACCAGAAGAAATAAACGCTGTAGTATTATCCAACACAGAATTCTGGAGTGAAGACGATTATCCCTGGGGAGTATTGTATACAAAATTTAGCTTGAATCCTTCTGAATCAAAAGAATTCACCTACTTACTGGGAATGGAACGTGAATATGAAGAAGCTTACGACATCATTAAAAAGTATTCTGTTCAAGAAACAGTGAACGAGGAATTTGACAGGTTAAGCTCATATTATGATGATTTGATTACCAAAAGCGTAAACATCACTACTCCCGACCATGAAAATGACAGGATCATAAATATATGGTCAAAATATCACTGGAATCAGGTAATAAAGAAAAGTCAGAATGATGATGCTGTAGGTGTGGGGCTTTGGTGCTATGGTATTGAAGGAGGCCATTTGGGAATTCATCCTGAGCATATTATGTTGCCAATAAACAAGGATCTTTTGAAACAGGAAATCAGCTATCTTTTAAGCAACCAGACTAGTGACCTGTCTAAAACAGAAATTTTTAGTGGAAAACCGTCTATGCTTTATGAGGATATCCAGAAAAAACCTGAGAATTTCACACCAGGCAACCATTTCGCAGTCCCTCATCATCATAATATTTGGGGATTCCTGACATCCTTATTATTCTACCTTAAAGAGTATGGTGACGCAAATTTTCTTGAGAGTGAATTCCCTTTCATTGAGGGCAACAATGGCTCTGTATGGGAACATATTGATAAAGCATTCATTATAAGTTTATCGGGCTTATCACCAAATGGTTTACCGCGTATTCCAAAAAATGTGGGTGACTGGATGGATGAGTTTACGAAGATCAGTCAGTATGGGCATGCTGAAAGTGTTATGCTAGGGATGCAGCTCTGTTATTATCTAAAGGAATATGCTAATATTGCCCGTTTAACTGGCAAGACAGACCTTGAGGAAAAATGGGAACGTCAGTATGAATCATTAAAGACGGCCATAAATAATACCTCCTGGGATGGTAACTGGTATATCCGTGCGTTTTCAGACCGGGACGGAAAGAGGACCCCGGTTGGTACTTATCGAAATGCTGAAGGAAAGATTTACATCAACTCGCAATCCTGGAGCATTCTAAGCGGAGTAGCTACCCCTGAAAGGGCTGAAATGTCATTGAATTCATTAAAATCGATGATGATAAGTGATTTTGGTCCACTAATTTTTTATCCATCCTATAGTTATTACGATGAATACATTGGAACCCAATCGAATTATTCTCCGGGGTTCAGAAATGCAAACATCTATTTGCGTCCGACCGGGTGGGCAATCATGGCTGCCTGTATGGCAGGAAAAAGTGAACTCGCATGGGAAATATACAACAAGGCTTCACTCTCAAATCAAACTAGAAAAATTGAGACCTTCCAGTGTGAGCCATATGTTTATCCTGAAAATTATGTGGGGCCGGATCATCGATTGGCAGGAAAAGGACAGTTCCAGTGGTGCCTGGGCGAAGCAACCTCCTGGATGTGGTATGCATATAACTCATTTCTACTTGGAATCAGGACAGAATTTGACGGGCTCATTATCGATCCTCATATGCCTGCAGATTGGAATCAGTATTCTGTTGAACGCTTCTTCCGCGGCGATCACTATTCGATCCTGGTAAAAAGAAATAACAGGCTCACTGCAGGTGAGATAAAAATTAAGATAGACGGTAAGCTTATTAAAGGAAATATGATCCAACCTAAAATGGACGGTCAGAAACATAACATTGATGTTGAAGTGGGAACAGCAAAAAATAATTAGGTTAAAAATAAATGTTGATAAAAAAAATATTCTGAATTAATGTAATAGATTATTATCGTTAGTAATGGTGTTTAATTAATGAATTAATTCCGGGGGTGCTACTCAGTAATATTAGAATAAACCTTATTTGAATGAGTTAAAGAATGGAAATTTTTAGGTTTATAAATAGTTAGTTAGAATCTGGTTAGTAGATAGATTATCTGGCATCCATTGTTTACGTTTTCAGGTTTGAGGATTATTAGGTAGGCTGAGTAAATCCCCCGGAATTTTAAAAGGTCGTTATTTTTCAGTTACATATTCATTCTATTTAATTCATTAACTATGAAACGAATATATACCATGATCCTGTTTTTAATGTTGATGACCAGTTATGGTTGTTTGCCTTCCGGTAAAAATACGGATGATAAAGAATCTTCAGACAACTTGTCTATCTCCCAAAGCTTCAGTCACGACCTTGAATTATTGAATTCGGTTCAGGATATTATACTTCTGACCGGAAATAACGAAAAAGCAATGGTTGCTATCAGTCCTAAATGGCAGGGACGTGTTATGACCAGTACCTTATCCGGAAAAGAAGGACAGAGCCTGGGCTGGATAAACCATGAATTAATACGTTCCGGAAGAACGGATCCGCATATCAATGCATATGGCGGAGAAGACCGCTTCTGGCTCGGCCCGGAGGGAGGTCAGTTTTCCATTTACTTTAAATCCGGGGTTCCTTTCAGTTTCGAAAACTGGTTTGTGCCATCGGTAATAGATACGGAACCATTTGAGATAACTGAGAGTAATGAAATCATGGCCCGGTTTAAAAAGGAGATGAAACTGGTTAATTATTCAAATTTTAAATTTGATCTTCTGGTTGAGCGGGATGTCAGATTACTGGACAGGAACAAAGTCTCAGAAATTCTGGGCACTTCTGTAAACGACCTTGAATTCGTCGCTTATGAAAGCGAAAATACTATAACCAATAAAGGCGACAAAGCATGGACACATGATACCGGGATGCTGTCCATATGGATTTTAGGGATGTTTCAGCCATCTGCCTCTACAACCGTAATTATTCCCACCAAAGAAGGACCTGAATCCGAACTCGGACCCAAAGCAAATGATACTTATTTTGGAAAAATCCCGGAAGACAGGCTGAAAATTGAAAAAGATGTGCTTTTTTTCCTGGCCGATGGTAAGATGCGTGGTAAAATTGGAATAAGTCCAAAAAGAGCAAAGCCCTTCATGGGCTCATATAATGAAGAGACAAATGTATTGACGGTTGTGAAGTTTTCATTTGATGAGAAAGTTTCTGAATATGTTAACTCCTTGTGGGAAATTCAGGAAGATCCTTTTGCAGGGGATGTAGCCAATTCATATAATGACGGGCCACTTGAAGATGGCAGCCAGATGGGGCCATTCTACGAGTTGGAGAGCTCCTCCCCCGCCGCCGGATTGGAACCGGGTTCAAGCCTGACTCATATTCATACTACACTTCATCTGAAAGGAGACAAATCAACACTCGATAAAATTGCTCAAAAAGTATTTGAGGTATCCCTGGCGGAAGTCTTTGCAGCTTTTAAATAAGGAGTCTGATAATAATGCTTTATAGAGGTTTAGGTTATAAATGGTAGGATGAAATTATTAATGAAAACATTGAAAAAGCTAGGATTGGAGGAAAATTCACTTGTAATTTTCACGTCCGACAACTGCGCAGCCATAACAAATTACCATGGATATAAATCAAAACTTTCCGTCCGCGGTGCAAAAGGTACTAGCTGGGAAGGCGGTCACCACGTACCTGACATTTTTTTCTGGACAGGTAAAGTGCCTGATAAAATAATATGCAATGAAACAGCTATCAAAAAACTGCAGCAAATCCAATTCTAGCACATAGAAATTCGCTTATGTATTTTTCTTAATATGAGTCTAATGACAATAAATAACCATTCGGCAAATAGTGTTGAATATCCGGAAATCTACATGGCCATCGATAATTGCTTTGCATCAAAACGATATACCGAACCTGATGAATGGATGAACCTTATCAGGGATCTCGGGGTATTTAATATTGAGGCAAGTGCAGATACCGAATGTGATCCTTTATATATGGGGTTGGATTATCTCAGTCGTTGGACAGACAAGGTGTGGAATGCGTCAGGTAAGTATGGTATCTCCGTATGTAATCTTTATTCCGGTCACGGAACCTATGCAACCCTGGGCTTGTCCCATACTGATCCTTTGATAAGGGATAGGATTTTGAACAAATGGATGAAACCAATGATAGAAACTGCAGCCAATCTTGAAGCGGGATTGGGTTTTTTTTGTCATGCATTCAGCAACCAGGTATTACAGGATCCTGGTCTATATCAGGTTTTTAAAAATGCCCTTATTAATAACCTGGTGGAAATTGCCCGGTTCTCTGATATGACAGGATGCAAATCAATAGGGGTGGAACAAATGTATTCCCCTCACCAGATTCCATGGACTATCAAAGGTGCAAAAGATCTGATCAGAAAAGTAAGTGAAAGATCAGAAAAACCGCTTTACATAACCATCGATACCGGTCATCAGTCAGGACAGGATCGTTACCTCAAACCAACTGAGGATAACATTATCAAGGCAATGGAGCAATACCAGATGAATTCCCGGATCAGCAAACAATTGTGGTTAGGTCCGGATTCAGCATTTGAATTATTTGAAAGCTGTAAAGGACTGAATAAACAGCAATTCACTGGACTGGTAAAGCGCATTTTTAATGAAATTGATGCTCATCCATTTTTGTTTGCCGAATCTGAGGATAGTTCTCCATATCTCTGGCTGCAAGAACTTGCATGCTACTCACCCATCATTCATCTTCAACAAACAGATGGAAAATCATCTGCACACAGGCCATTTACCAGTTCAAATAATGAAAATGGGATCATTGAAGGAAGAAAGGTACTGGAAGCCATTAAAACCTCTTATGAGAACAACCTGAACCTGAGTATTTCCAAAGTAGACAGAATTTATCTCACAATTGAAGTATTTGCACCAACCGCAAGTATCAACTACTACACATTAAAAGAACTTCATGAAACAATTCAATACTGGCGACAATTTGTTCCGGAAGATGGAAAGAAACTGATTGAATTACTTTAATGGATAAATATGCAAGAAAAACTATTTTAATACAAATATTATGAAAATATTGAATTTGAGACCTCACTACTTGCTATCTGGCCTAATCATAATTATGATACTGGCACTTGGAAATTGTTACAAATCTGGTATGAAAAAATCAGGTTTAAATTTGGTTCAGAACGATACCATCATTGAAATTGATAATGGGTTGATCAAAGGAAGTTTTCAATTAAATACAGCAAATGTTTCACAGTCATTCTTTGTCGCGAAAGACGATCAATGGATATTGGTTGTCAGTTCTCTTGAGAGGCCGGAAAAAACACCCGATGAAGTTTTTCCATTGTATGCAAAGGGTAAGGATTTTGCCGATGATTTTCGATTGATGGCCAATGAGGGATTAAAGACGGTTGAAATTCTTGAGAAAAATGCCAAGGAAATCAGAGTTTTATTTACCGGGGAAATTGGTAACAACCGAATTGAGCAAACGCTAACCTTATATTATGACCAGAATTATTTTCATATTGAAGTCAATGCAAGCCTTCCGGGACTTCCGCCCAAACTGGAATATTTATTATCTTCTTTCGTTTTTATCCCGGAAGGTGACCCGGATTTTACCTTCGTACCACAGTTAAAGCGAGCAGATGATGACGTGATAGGAGATCGCAAATTTTTTGCTCCAGCCACCATTGTTGAAAAAGATGGATTTATGATGGCGCTCGTGCCGGACCTGGATATTATAAATGAAAATATTGTATATGCAAAGGGTGCCCGTCCCCAAAAACATCCACGGATATTTGCCATACCTATTGACACCAGCAAAGTATCTTTACCGACAGCAATGGATCTAAGTTTAAATTCCGGCATTACAGATAACCCACTTATATCTTATGGCTTTATCGATTATTGGGTGGAACAACATGTTTATTGGAGGCACGAAAACAAACATGGCGCTCAGATTCGTGAATTATCAAATAATACGATTAGCTATGGATTTGACTTATTTCTGAAAGCGGATGTTGAGAAGTATCGAGGATATCAGCATATTTCTTCATATTTGTGGGAAAGATATGGCAAAGAATACTTCTGCCTGCCCCGACCCCAGGCCTTGCCTTTTTCCGAATATGCAAAAGTAAGTTACCCTGCTTCCTTCGCTTACCAGGGGTATGACATAAATTACCCTGCCACATTCACTTCCAGGGATAGTTATGTTACCGACGGGCCAACCCTTCACCATCGCACCGGGAACCCAGAACTGGAAACATGGCAACAATGGGAAATGAATGGAACACCAGTAGGCGGATTGAGGCTTACTGCTCCTCAATGGTATGACTTGATCTATAATACATCCTGGTGGAACAATGTCTGCGACGCAACTGGAATATTCTACTGGGGAAAAACCCTGAATGATCCTTCCCTGCTCAATAAAGCGCGCCGGATCATAAACTTTACGCTGTCTGCACCCCAGAATGAGGGAATATTTCCTGGCCTCTATGATGTTAAAAAGGGTTCATGGATGTTAAGCCTGTGGAATCCACCCCATGAAGGATATGATCCCGATAAGGTCGATTCTTACTGGAGTTTTAACAAAAACGATGGGGCCTACCAGACTTCCTCGGCGAGTGTTACTGCTGGTTTCTTAATGCAGTACCGTCAGGATTGTGAAGATAATCCGGGAATTCTTCCTTATGTTAAACGATATGGTGATTTTTTAATTCAGAATATGCAGGCGAATGGTTGTGTTCCGGGATGGTTTAATGAATCACTGGAACCTTTACCAAGTCTTCGCTGGAATGCTGACGGAGGAGCACATATCTGGGTGCTTAGTGAATTGTTCCGGGCTACCGGGGAACGAAAATATATGAATGCTGCAGAAAAAATGGCTGAATTTATGATACATGAAGTAATGCCAAGGCAGAAATGGTACGATTTTGAAACTTTTTATTCGTGCGCGGTGAAGCCTGAAACTTTCTATGACCATCGCACGGCTCAATATCCTGCCAATAATATGTCGGTATCCTGGGCGCTTGAGGGATTTGCTTCCCTATATGAAAATTCAACAAACAAGAAATATCTTGCTGCAGCGGAAGCTATTGCAGATTATTCACTATTCTATCAGGCAATCTGGGCCCCGCATTATATCGTTACAGCCTATCCTTTTGGTGGGTTCTCATCACAGAACAGTGATGCGGAATGGCTTGATCAACGAAGTCATAGGTTTGCTAACGGACTCATGAGAATCGGCCTTTTAGCGGGAAGACAGGATTTGCTAGAGCGTGCAATAGCTGCTGCCCGTTCATCGCTTACACTAATTAACCATCCCCATCATATAGAAAATGACATTTACAAATATCCAAATTTCCCTTTAGGACTTGGTCCCGAAAACATAGATCACGAAGGATTTCCACAAATGCCCTTACGATCCGGACCAAGCTGGAGCGAAGTAGGCGGACTGGCTGGCACATCACATCTTTTAAATCAAATGGGTGGCATTTATTTAAATTTTAAGGCAAATATTGGTTTGGGTATCGATGGTATCAAGGTTGATCGCTTTTGGTTAAAAGACAACAAAATTATGATTATCATGAGATCACTTCTGGCAGAATTACCGGTACCTTATAACAAGCCGTTTACCCTTGAGATGAGGATCGAAGGATTAAAAGATCAAAACTATAAATTGATCGTCAATGATGGGCCTGCAGTAGAAATAGCCTTCAAAGATTTTGCCAGAATACCGGTTATTGTTCAGCCCGGCGGGAAGTTTAAAGTTGAGGTTTATGGGAATTAACTATGCTGAAGCCAGTGCGGATACTGAATGTGACGCGTTGTACCAGGGAACCGATTACATCCGGAGATGAATGGACAAAACAGAAACTTAAACCAATATCATGAAAAGATTTTCTTATATACAATTTAACCAATCGCCGGAATTGTTACTGCCTGTGTTTTCTCATACTTCCTTTGAGTTTCATAAGGAACAGGTAAAAATCATTGCTGTGGGAAATGCATTCTCCTTCGAAAAGGGAAACAGCCGGATCGCAAACTGGCTGCGTGCCATCATACTGATTTATGCTCTTGTCCTGCTAACAATCGTATCTGCCGGATCATCTCTTGCCCAGACAATCCGGCCTGTTTCCCTGCAATGCGAGTACCACGCTGATCCTATCGGATTAGACATAAAAAACCCCTCCCTCACCTGGCTTCTTGATATAACCAGTCCCAACCTGCGCGGACAGAAACAAACGGGTTACCAGGTTTTGGTCGCTTCCAGACCGGAAATTTTATCAGGAAATACCGGGGATCTCTGGAATAGCGGAATAGTAGATTCAGATCAAAGCATTCACGTAATATATGCCGGGAAGGAATTAAACAGTCTTGACAAATGCTTCTGGAAAGTGCGGGTGAAGGATGGTTCAGGAAAATTTTCAGATTGGAGTGCTATGGCCGGCTGGGAAATGGGATTGTTAAGCAGGGCCGACTGGAAGGGAAACTGGATTGGATCAAAAGAAAAGCCCGGACCCAAATCAAAAGGAGAAATAAACGGATATTGTTCCCGGAGTGAATCTTCCCGGGATAAGATCAAATGGGTGCAGGTAGATCTGGGTGAGGCCAGATCCTTTGATAAAGTAATTTTGCATCCGGCATTACCAACCAAGTATCCTGATGGACGAAGAACCGTCAGTAATCCGGGTTTTGGATTTCCATTGCGTTTCCGGATTGATATATCCAATGATCCTGATTTTAAAAAGTACAAAACAATCCTGGATGAAACAGATTCCGACTTTCCGAATCCGGGTAAGAAAGAAGTTACCGTTACATGCCAGGGCCAAAAATCACGATATGTAAGATTTACAGCCATAAAATTGTGGGAAAGCGGAAGTGGAGATCGTCCTTTTTACTTTGCCCTTGGCGAATTACAGGTAATTTCAGAGGATAAAGTTATCAGCTTAAATAAATCTGCATTGGCATTTGACAGTGTTGATGAGTGGGGATGGAAATTGTGTAATTTAACAGATGGACTGAACCTTATTGGCGAAGTGGAACGGGACCATGAAGCCCTTTTGCTGAGAAAGGAAACAGAGATCTCAGGGAAAATTCATTCTGCAACTGCCTTTATTTCAGGGTTAGGCTACTATGAATTAAATATAAATGGTAAAAAAGTAGGGGATCACCTTCTGGATCCCGGTTTCACAGATTATACCAAACGTGTACTTTATACAAGCTATGATGTAACGGATCATCTTAATTCTGGCAAGAATTGCATCGGCGTCATCCTTGGAAGTGGCTGGTATGACCAGACAACAACAGATGCATGGGGATTTCAAGTTGCTCCCTGGATAGCTCCTCCAAAGCTAATATTGAACCTAGTAGTTGATTTTACCGACGGAACACAAACCGTTATTGCCACCGATGAGACCTGGAAACTCTCTACCGGCCATATAGTTTTCAATTCTATCAGAAGTGGTGAGATTCATGATGCCAGGCTGAAAAAAGAAGGATGGGACCTGCCGGGATATCCTGATGCTGGCTGGGAACCTGCTGTAATAGTTGCTGCACCGGGAGGGAAACTGGCCTCCCAGCAAATTCCTCCCATAAGAGCTTCCAGCAAAATATCACCCATAAGTCTGACTGAACCCATTCCTGGAGTTTATGTGTACGATCTTGGCGTGAATATTTCCGGCTGGGCAAGGTTTGAGATCAATGGCGGGAAAGGAGATACCGTATCCCTCTTTTATAATGAGCACCTCAATCCAAATGGTACCGTAAGATACGGAGCACACACCTGGTGGCACTATGGTCCCTATCAGACGGATCAATTCATTTGCAGTGGCTCTGGAACTGAGATTTTTGAGCCCCATTTCACCTATCACGGTTTTCAATATGTTGAGATAAAAGGTCTGAAAAACAAACCGAAATTAAGTGATCTGACCGGTATTTGGGTTCATACCGATCCGGATCCTGCAGGAGAATTCTTATGCTCAAATGCCGATATCAATAAAATCCAGGAACTGATCATAAGAACACAGCTAAATAACCTTCACAGCATTCCGACGGATTGTCCCCACAGGGAAAAAATTGGATGGATGGGTGATGGTTTGGTAACCATGGAGGAGGCAATCTATAATTTTGATATGGCAACATTTTACATTAAGTGGTTCCGCGATATGATGGACGCCCAGGAAATGGATGGACATGTTCCTCCCATTATTCCTAATCCGGGATGGGATTGGGCCACTTCATTAAAAAATCCCGAAAATGTCATACCCGCCTTTTCTGATCCCTGGTGGGGAGGAACCTTGCTAATGACTCCCTGGAACATCTATAAATACTATGGTGATGCAAGGTACATTGCCGAAGGATATGATGCCATGAAAGAATATATGGATTGGATTGCGAAGATGACAGACGATCATATTCTTATAGCAAATCTTGCCGACTGGGTAGAACCGGCTATGTTTTCAGACGCAAAAATTACTCCAAAGGAACAAATAGGTACCTCTGCATATTTTTATTTTGCACGCCTGATGAGCAGGTTTGCGCAAATGCTGGATAAACCCAATGATGCAGAAAAGTATGCCAACCTGGCCAATACAATTCGCGAAAGATATAATGAGGAATTTTTCGACGAAGCCACAGGATTATATGCTGAGAATAGCCAGACTGCCCAGGTGATTCCGTTACTTTTTGAGATGGTACCGCAATGCAGGGAAAAGATCGTTGAGGAGCAGCTGTTAAACACCATAATCAATGTTCATAATAAGCATCTTAGTACGGGATTTATCGGGACTCCCCTATTGTTTCAATTACTGACCGAAAAAGGATATTCAGACCTTGCCTATACTATTGCAACGCAGGAGGATCACCCTGGCTGGTTTTACATGCTCAGGAATGGGGCTACTTCCATTTGGGAGGTTTGGGATGCTATCGCCCAGATCAATCACTCCAGGAATCACCCGGCATTCGGTTCTATTGGGGCCTGGTATTACCAATCCCTCGCAGGAATCCAACCCGATCCGGACGGTCCCGGATTTAAGAAATTTATTATTAATCCTGAAGTTGTCGGGGACCTTACCTGGGCCAGGGCTTCCTACCGTTCTATCCATGGTAAAATTTCAAGTGATTGGAAGAGAGAAAAGGGAAAATTCATCTTGAATATCGAAGTGCCTGTTAATACGACCGCTACGGTATATATTCCAGCGGAAGAATTGGACTCCATTCTCGAAGGAAACCAACCTGCAACAAAGTCCAATCAAATTTTATATATCAAAAAGATCCGGAATAAATATGTTTTTGAAGTAGGCTCGGGAATTTATCAATTCGTTTCAAATTATTCTGAAAAATGAAATCTTCATATCTAAGATCCTGTTTACTGGCTGTCCTGATACTTAATTCCTGTTCAGGAAAAGATGAACTATTGAAATGGAGTTCTACTGAAGGAAAATTAAATACTCCCTGGACCCAGGAAGTTTCGCCTGATCTGGTACTTCCGGAATATCCCCGCCCCCAGATGGTGAGATCTGAATGGATGAATCTGAATGGATTATGGGAATATGCAATCACAGATGCCACGGCTGTAGCTCCAGTTGACTACCAAGGCAAGATCCTTGTTCCTTTCCCGGTTGAATCTGCCCTCTCCGGCGTCATGAAAAAACTTCAACCCAATCAGATACTTTGGTATCATCGTTCAATCAAATTGCCACGCACCTGGAAGGACCATCGCATATTGCTGCATTTTGGATCTGTAGACTGGCAGACATCCGTTTACCTGAACGGAAAAATGATTACGGAACACAAGGGTGGATATGACCCTTTCAGCATTGATATTACAGATGAACTAAAACCCGGATCCAGGCAGGACTTGATGGTGAAGGTCTGGGATCCCACCGACCTGGGACGGACAGATACCATAAATGCCCCACGTCAACCAAGTGGGAAACAGCGTTCAGTGCCATATGGAACAGAGTATTCCCAGGTAAGTGGTATCTGGAAAACCGTTTGGATAGAGCCGGTGCCGGCGGTAAGAATTGAAAATTACAATGTGGTTACAGATATTGACCGGGAAGTTGCAATTGTGAAAGTCCATTGCACAGGCACAAATGATTTGTATTCTGTTTCAGCAGAGGCGACAGTTACCAGTAATGAGATTTTCCGGACCACAGGTAAAGCAGGTACCATTCTTACACTTGAAATACCCTATCCCAGTCTCTGGTGGCCGGATTCCCCATTCCTGTACAATTTGAAATTAACTCTCCGGAAAGGGGATAAGACCGTGGATGAAGTGAATGGATATTTCGGTATGAGAAAGATCTCCATCGGTGTTGATGATCAGAATTTCATCCGCATACTTTTGAATAATACTTTTGTATTCCAGGCAGGCTTGCTCGACCAGGGCTACTGGCCGGATGGCTTGTACACCGCACCCACCGATTCTGCGTTGCGTTTTGACATCGCACTTACGAAAAAACTTGGGTTTAACGTCTTGAGAAAACATGGCAAGGTTGAACCTGACCGTTGGTACTACTGGTGTGACAAAATGGGAATGCTTGTCTGGCAGGATATGACACCAAAATTCCCTGCTGCAGGATATGGAAGGAATGAAATATATACCTCACAGGAAGATGCCCGGCAGTTTGAACTTGAATTGAAGCAGATGGTGGAAGGATTGAGAAATCATCCGAGCATTGTCATGTGGATCATCTTTAATGAGACCTGGGGACAGTATGATACCAAAAGACTGACAAACTGGATAAGGGAACTGGATTCAACCCGATTGGTGAATAGTGCAAGCGGTTGTGAGAATTTTGGAGTCGGAGACATCATTGACGGACATCAGTACCCCGGTCCTGCACCGGGCCCGACAAAATCCTGGCCATCTGCGGATCCGGATGAATGGCAGTGGGAAGTGAAGGCTATGCCCGATGAAACCCGTGCAGCCGTGGCAGGCGAGTATGGTGGTACATTTTTATTTTATCCGGACCACTCCTGGAATAAGACGCTTGACGGATTGAAACCATTCACCAATGCCGGCTACCCATTGCTGGAAACATCTGAGGAACTGACAACCAAGCTTGAAAACATGCTTAAAACTCTGTATGAAATGATTAATACCAACGGGATCAGTGCAGGAATTTATACGCAGTTAACAGATGTTGAGGTCGAATGCAATGGTCTAATAACGTATGACCGGAAGATTATTAAAGTAGATACTGCGAGAATCAGGCATTTCTTCGCAGGAAATGGTCAATAAATACTGAAAATGAAACTGGATAAAAGAGCTTTGATTAATGTGAATGATTACCTCGGGTTCTTTGATAAAGATTTGTTACCCTTATCAGATAGAACCTGATTAAATTCGTTTCAAAAAGCATATCCTATGAGAAACCTTGTAATACCCCGCAACATCCGGCAACATCAACCAGACTGTCGTTTTATTAAATCATTCACAAAATTAATGGCGATAAAACGTGTACTATGAAGTTCAATAAATCAAAAATCTCCGGACTGCTTATTTGTGGTTTACTGACCTTATTACCCGTGTCCTGCACCAGGGATAAAGTCTCAGAATCAAAAGATACCATTGACAATTTTGCCCGACTCCGGAATGAATTTGCTGAACCATCAAGGGAATATGGGACGATTCCATTCTTCGTCTGGAATAGCCGGATAACCCGCCAGGATATTGATTCTTTCATGCTCGACTTCAGGGATGCCGGTTGTGGAGGAGTATTTATCCATGCCCGCCCGGGATTGATAACCTCATATCTGACAGAGGAATGGTTTGAACTCTTCAGGTATACCCTTAATAAAGGAAAGGAGTTGGGAATAAATGTATGGATCTACGATGAATATAATTTCCCGAGCGGATTTGCCGGCGGCCATGTTCCGGCACAGATGCCGGAGTCGTACGATCAGGGACAAGGGATACAGATGGAAAAATCCGGATCTTTGCAAGAAGATGCTGCTGATTATTACCTGGTTTTAAAGGAAGAAAACGGCCAATATGCTGAGGTAATTGATCTGGAATCAGACTCGGGGAAAAGAGGAAATTTCTATCTTTTTACCAAAGCATATTATTTTAAAGGCGAAAACGATTATTACTTTCATGGCAGATGGTATGGAGGATTTACCTACGTTGATGTGCTATACCCCGGTGTAACAGAAAAATTCATCCAGGTGACAATGGGTGGTTATGAAAAATATGCCGGAGACGAATTCGGGAAGTTCATGCCAGGCATCTTTACCGATGAACCTCATCTCAATTCACCCGGTGGTATTCGCTGGACCCCGGACCTATTCGAAAGGTTTGAAGAACAATGGGGATACAGTCTAAAACTGAATCTCCCTTCACTTTTTGAAGAAGTTGGCGATTGGAAAAAGATCCGCCATAATTATGCTCAAACTCTTTTGCAATTGTTCATCGACCGGTGGGCAAAACCCTATTACGAATATTGTGAAACCAAAGGATTACAGCTTACCGGCCATTACTGGGAACACACCTGGCCTTTCATCCGGTTGGGGCCTGATAATATGGCCATGTACCCGTGGTTTCATATCCCGGGTATTGATATGTTGTTCAACCAGTTCAACGAAACATCCACAAGCGCCCAGTTTGGGAATGTACGCTCGGTAAAGGAACTTTCAAGCGTCGCCAACCAGTTCGGATTAAAGCGTACTTTAAGCGAATCCTATGGAGGAGCAGGATGGGATCTGACTTTTACCGATATGAAAAGGCTGGGCGACTGGGAATATGCTTTGGGGGTCAATTTAATGAACCAGCATATGTCTCCGATCACCATTGAAGGCAACCGGAAATACGATCATCCTCCGTACTTTACCTACCATGAACCCTGGTGGCAGAATTACAGGTACCTGAATACCTATTTTGCCCGGTTGTCCGTCGCATTGTCATCTGGCAAACAGGTGAACGATATTCTTGTAATTGAGCCTACTACAACCACCTGGATGTACGATTCCTATTACAAACCAAACAAGAAGACTTCTGAAATTGGTATTTCCTTCCAGGAATTTGTTACAAAACTTGAAAAAGCCCAGGTCGAATATGATCTTGGATCCGAAAACATCTTCAGGGATCAGGGTAAAATTGAAAACGGAAAATTTATTGTGGGTAAACGCAGCTATTCAAGTGTTGTAATTCCACCGCTAACAGAAAATATTGACAACCTGACCTTTGAACTTATAAAGGAATATGTGGGTCAGGGTGGGACGTTATTCCTATACTCCGTTCCGTATATGACGGATGGATCAACAAATACGGAATTGTCAGACCTCTTAAATACAAATTCAGACAATATAACCATCATCAATGATTCCGGGCCTGAAAAGTTTGCCTCCAGGTTTGAAAATGCAGATCTGAAGTTTGAAAGTATTAAAGGGGGGAATTTATATCATCACAGAAGAATTTTACAGGATGGCCAGGTTCTTTTTTTAGTGAACTCAAGTCTAGAAGAGGCAACCGTAGGTGAATTATCCATTTCTGGTAATGTTGCTATTGAAATGCATGCTTTTACGGGAGAAATGACAACCTATCCTTTTGAAGAAAATGGGAAGAATACGATCCGTTTGAGCTATTCCCTTCCACCTGCCGGGAGTCTTCTTTTATTTATCTCTGAATCAAAAATCAAGGGAATTCGGGAGGATAAAAAACCTGAAAACCTGATTCCTGTTCAATCCCTATCCCCTATGACTGTTACAAGGGAGTCAGATAATGTATTGATGATGGATTTCTGCGATTTACTTATAGGAGGTCAACTCCTTAAAGATATGAATGTGCTTGATGCAGCCGATAAGGTATATAAGCACCATGGTCTTAAAGAAGGAAACCCAATGACCCATGTTTTATTCAATAACGATTTAATGACCATTGATACATTTGGTACAAAAACAGGTTTTACTGCAGTATACCGTTTTCAGCTTGAGGGCGATTTTGATTTCTCCGGAATGAAAGCTGTTGTTGAACGGCCTGATGTATGGAGTGTTTTGGTTAATGGGAAGGAGTTGGAAAAAATACCCGGGGAGTGGTGGCTCGACCGGAATTTTGGTGTATATGATATAGGCAACCAGGTCAAACCCGGCGAAAATGATCTGACCCTGCAGGTATCCCCAATGAACCTCCTTGCTGAAATTCAGCCGGTATACATTACCGGGGACTTCTCTGTTGTCCCGGCTATGAAAGGATGGAAGATTAATGCACCCCCGCTGTCATACACTACCGGAAGCTGGAGCGCACAGGGTCTTCCTTTCTATCCCTGGCGGATTTCATATACCAGGTCCTTCAATATTCAAAATCCTGCTGGTTATTATGAGATCGGAATGGGCAGATGGACCGGAACTGTGTCAGAGATTACTGTAAATGGCAAGTCAGCAGGGATTATTGCATTTCCTCCCTATATCCTCGATGTCTCAGATTTTATACAGGAAGGAGATAACACAATCGGGATCACTAATGTAGGAAGCCTTAAGAATCTCCTAGGCCCTCATCATAACAATCCCCCTGAAGGCCTGGCCATTTCACCTTATTGGCATGGGGTGACTAATTATCCCCCGGGAAAAGAATACCAGATCCTGGATTACGGGCTATTGAATGATTTTTATTTATTCTCGTCGGGAGAAAAACTTTAGAAAAAATTTAATACTGCAATATTATGAATCCAATCAAGGGAATAAAAGCTCAGAGTAAAACCTTGAACCGCCGTTCCTTCATATGGTCAGCAATGTTGGGTGCAGGAGTTGGATGGTTGGCACCAACCATTACATTACCGGCTCGCAGGAAATCAGAGTTAATGCCTGAATTGATGGATCTGCTGAAACAAGCTGGTGTGCCTGAAGCAGCAAATGCGATTGGCATGGATTTCGATCAGGTATTTGCCCCTCTGGCAGCAAATTCCCTTCATCCTTACCGGAATTATCACTGGTCAGTCTCTTATTCGGAGTCAGGAGGTCCGCTAATCCAGTCTTTGCCTCCGGAGGAAGAGATGGGCTGGATACCATGGGAAGAATGGTTCACAATGAATGGAAAACCGGTACGACGTTCAATGGTGCTTTTTCCGGTAAAACAAGCAACACGAAATGTACCCTTATGGTGGTGCCTGGAGCAGAGTGAAAGTCAATTGTCACCGCGTTACGCTGATCAAGCAAAAACTCTGGAGGAATTGTTCCATAGTTTGAGGATCTTTGAAGCTTCTGAGGCCGTGGGATTTGATGCTCAGAAAATAATTATTGATCCCCTTTCAACTAAGGTTAGTGAAATATATTTACAAATGCGATGGTCTGTTGCTCCGCACAGGCTGGCAGCGGACCTGCCTGTGATTCAATGCCTGCCACCACGCGACCATTCACATTACTGGCCATGGGAAACATGGTATACCGATGGCAAAAATCCATTGATCCACCATGTGCATTATTCCCATCCTAACCCACGTACCGGGAGCATACCATGGAATGAGCGTGAAGGCGCTCCTCAACGCCCAAAGGAGCTATTCGGGCTTGAGTGGTACTGGTACAACGATGAGTCTATGACTCCCGCCCTAATGCAGGATGTTTCATTCATTCAATAATATTTGAGGGTAATACTTTTTATGAAAGATATAAAATTGATCTCACGAAAATATGCATTGCTTTATGGCATTCTACTTGCTGTGTTTATTGTTGGATATATATTGATTGGTATCCTTGCAGACAATGTAATTCCGACAACCTATGATCCGCCATTCTACAAGAAAAAGTTTACCTGGCAAGAGACAATGCGCTGCTCCCGGCAGGCAATGCTGGACTATTTTACTAAGCCGGGTCAGGAACGTTGCTACCCCGTTCAAATCAGCCCATGGTACATAGCCGGACCTTTTCCGGCAGAAAATCCCGATGTAGTTTTCATTCCTGAAAAAAACCTGGATCTGACAGCCCGGGATTCCATAGGAGAATTACTTTGGGATCAGCGGACTGATTTCAAGGACGATGAAATAAATATACTACCCGGTGTAGTATTTACTACTTCCTACCTGTGGCGAAAAATTACCGTACCCTATCCGATAACACTTACAGGTTCTTTTTCCGGAAAAGATGCTACCGAAGTCTGGCTCAACGGAGATCGGATTATCCATAGTACTATACCCCGCGGACTTGAACCGGATAAGGAAAGGGCACAATTGCATCTTAGGGCCGGCGACAACGACCTGCTGATGAAGATTTTTACACTGGGAGGCTTACCGGGATTTTATTTTAAAATTATTCCGGAACCCCTGAGCCCGGCAACGTTCATCTGGCCAATGATTGAACGGGATTTTCCGGATAGTCTGTCCCGCAAACAAATGGACTGGGAAAAGAATGATGGTATCTGGAGTAACCTGACATTTACCGATGAAACCCCCGAACTGGCAGCCAATTATTTAAAAAACTTCAAACGACCTGCTTTCGCCCTGGAAGCTGCTCAACTGGATAACCCGGAATCATCGGTAGATGCTGTTTCGGATTTACGACGGTTGTACTACCAGGATCACCTGTTCCAAGAAGCCTGGGAATCCTGCAAGGATTTCAACTTTCATACATTGCGCCTGGCCATTAGCGACCTGAAACAATCCTTTCCTGAAGCATACACGGATGGGGAAAAATATCTCGCAGCCTTATCAATACTTGAGGAAGAATTTAACACCATACAATCATTATTTGAGGAAGGAAAGGAAACCAATCTCAATGAAAATTCATTCATTCAATTTTCCCGGAATCTGGTATCCTTGCAGCGGAGAGTTCTCATTTCCAATCCGCTTATATGTGATCAACCCATTCTGTTTGTTGTCCGGCAGCAATACTGGGGTAACCATGGACCTACCAATACGATGTTCCAGAATGGAGAAGATTTTCCGGGCGGTGTCGGCGGGTTGAAGGCCTGGCGCAGTGACGGTAGTGCTCTCAATCTTATTGCTTTTGACCGGGAAGGCAACATCATATTGCAAAAAACCCTCATTGAAGTACCGGCCGGGATGATCCGCGATCCGGACATCAGTTCGGATGGCAAAAGGATCTTGTTTTCCATGCGAAAGGACAAAGCAGACGATTACCATATTTATGAAATAAACCGCGATGGATCCGGCCTTAAACAACTTACCTGGGGGACTGAGTTAGCCGATGTTGATCCGGTGTATCTGCCGGATGGCCATATTGTTTTCAGTTCCACACGTGATTTGAAGTACTGTCACTGCAACATTCATATCCAGCCGAATCTGTTTAAAATGGAAGCGGATGGAGCTAATATTGTGCAGATCGGCGGCGGGCATTTATGGGAAGGACATCCTTCTATGCTTCACGATGGGCGCATTCTCTACAGTCGCTGGGAATACGTCGACCGTCAGTTCGGGCCTTCCTATGGTTTGTGGACTATGCATCCTGATGGCACCAGCCAGTCTCTCTATTATGGTAACAATGCCTGGACCCCGAGCGCTATCCTTGATGGCCGTACTATACCCGGAACTGAACTGGTGTCCTGTATTTTCAGCGGGATTCATAATCTTCCCTGGGGTGCGATGGCTATAGTGGACCGGCGGTACGGGCTGGACGGATCCGATCCTGTGTTGAAAATATGGCCAGCTGAGAGCCGGAAACTTCTCCAAAATGTCGATAATATGGACTGGACACCCTATAAAATTGATCGGTTCCATTATCCTGTACCGAAGTATGAAGATCCTTACCCTCTATCTGATCCGGTTTCAGGTCACGGAGCCGGTAAATATTTCCTGGTTTCACGCTCGGTCGGTAAAGTCACCCATCATTATGAATCGACCTCGGAAACCAATGCCAGTTATGCTCTGATGGGTCTCTTTCTTATCGATATCTTCGGAAATGAATTGCTTCTACACACGGAAGAACCCGGGTGCTACGATCCAATACCTGTTGGAGAGAAGTATGAGCCGAATGTCATTCCGGAACGCGTGAATTATGCCTTTGATGAAGGCTCTTTTTATATTGAAAATATTTATCAGGGGACCGGTATGAAGAGTGTTCCAAAGGGTTCGATAAAATATCTCCGGATTGTGGAAGCCCCTCCCAAACGTCATTGGTCGGAAAATGGATTGGGGATCGATGCCAGCCAACCTCCTGCAATGAACTGGAATGTTACTATCAGTAAGGCAATTATCGGCGATGTTCCGGTTGAAGAGGATGGATCTGCCTATTTCAAAATTCCTGCTAATAAGTTCGTTTACTTTCAGGCCCTTGATAAGGATAAAATGATGGTCCAATCTATGCGCAGCGGAACCATGGTCCAACCGGGTGAACTTGCCGGGTGTATCGGCTGCCATGAAAACCGGTTTCATGCAGCATCCAACCAGTTTATATCTGCTATGAAACGCCCGGCCAGCACCCCACAGGACTGGTACGGACAATCACGCGACTTCAATTATCTTACAGAAGTGCAGCCGGTGTTTGATCGTCACTGTATATCTTGTCATGACTACGGCAAACCAGCAGGCCAGGTGCTAAATCTTGCGGGAGACCCGGGCCTGGTTTTTAACACATCCTATATCGATATTCACCGTAAATCTGCAATACGCTGGTTTCCGGACTCAACAAACGGGAAATTGCTCATTAAAGTAATCCATGACGGACCACCAGCAGCGCTACCTCCTTATGCCTGGGGCTCGCATCGCAGCCGCATGGTCGATGTGTTAAAAAATGGACATCACAATGTGGAGCTTTCCAAAGAAGATTTCGAACGTATTATTACCTGGATCGACCTGAATGCCCCTTATTATGGTCGTTATACGGCAGCATATTCGGAAAATCCCTTTGCAAGGTCTCCACTTACAAGTCAACAGCTTAAACAATTGAGAAATATATTTGACCCATCCAAACCGGTCATTCCACCAAATGGCTATTTTGCTCATCTCGAAAGAAAAGAAGGATCCCAGTTTTCATTTACCCGCCCGGAAGTAAGCCGGATACTTTCCAGGATTGATGATAAAAATTCACCAGCTTATCATCAGGCCCTTAAAATCATCAAATCAGGCAAAGAACAGTTGATGAAGCAGCCAAGGGAAGATATGCCCGGATGTCCCTTAGACCCGGTCTACACTAAAGATATTATCAGAAATGAGCGCCATCTTCGCCTCAGCGCTGCAGAAAAGAAAGCACGCGAGGCCATTCTGAATGGTGAAAAGTATTATCCTTTTCGGCCATTGAAACAGGCAACAGATGGATCATCCAAAAAGAACCCAGAATAATTCCGGCATGAATAAATGTTTAATCTTTATAAGGGTTTTTGTGATTGTACTTCTTTGGGGAGTGATTTTTACCAGTTGTAAAAGCAGGTATTTTTCACCTGTGGCAATGGTAGCAGACTCATTGCAGAATATCCTTTATATTGCCGGAGCAACATCGGATGAGGTAGTAACAGTAAATCTGGAAAATGAGCAAATTGTGCATAAATGGAAAGATGTGAAATCTCCTTCTGGTCTTGCTCTCACGGTTGAATCCTCTATATTATTTGTAACCTGTGCGAGGCCGGAAGGTTATGTTGCCGTGATCGATCTGCAGAACCGGAAAAAACTGTCTGACCTTCCGGCCGGACACACTCCCATGTCCCCGGTTATCAGCCAGGATGAAAAGGTTCTCTATATTTGCAACCGTTTTAATAACGATGTCTGGCTGATCGATATTGAGAAAAGGTCCATATTGGCAAAAATACCCGTTTTGCGTGAGCCTGTGGCTATGACCATGGATGATACCGGCCGGTTTTTATTTGTCGCCAATCACCTGCCGGCCGAACCAGCCACTACAGGCGATATCGCGGCAGCAGTATCCGTCATTGATATATCTGCGAAAAAATCAGTCACGCATATCCGCCTGCCCGACGGCAGCAGCAGCTTACGGGGAATTTGTATTTCACCGGATAATCGCTATGTATTTGTAACACACATCCTGGCAAAATATCAACTGCCAACAACCCAACTGGATCGTGGTTGGATGAATACTAATGCTTTGAGTATTATCGATGCGATATCAAAGAAGCTGTATGCCACCGTTCTCCTGGATGATGTAAACCGTGGAGCAGCGAATCCCTGGGCAGTTGTTTGTTCACCGGATGGAAAGCATATCTGCGTAACTCATGCGGGTTCCAATGATGTGAGCGTCATCGACGCGGTAAAACTATTTGAAAAATTAAAGGGCAAAGAACAGCTCGTAAGGAACACCGACAAAGAAACGGAGGAGGATGGTTGTGGTTTTGATAAAGTAGATGTATCAAATGATCTGGCTTTTCTGGTGGATATCCGACAACGCATTACACTGCAGGGTAAAGGTCCGCGAAGCATAGTCCTCATAGATGATCAGGTTATAATCGGGGAATATTTTTCGAACCGTATTGTACGATTGAATATCGATAGTATCAAACCTGCCAGGATGATAAAGATGCTGTCATTATCAGATGCAGCTATGGATGCTGTTCGCCAGGGGGAAATGCTTTTTAATGATGCTTCTTTATGTTTTCAGAACTGGCAGAGTTGTGCTACTTGTCATCCTGATGTACGAGCAGATGGATTGAACTGGGATCTGTTAAATGATGGCGTCGGAAATCCTAAAAACACCAAAAGTCTGCTTTTATCCATGCAAACGCCACCGGTCATGATCACTGGTATCCGCGACCGTGCAGAAACCGCTGTAAGAACCGGTTTTAGATATATCCAGTTCAACCTCCCCACAGAAAAACATGCAACAGCCATTGATGCCTACCTGCGTGCATTAAAACCAATCCCGAGTCCATTCCTTCAGAACGGTAAATTGAGCCAAGCCGCTGAACGCGGCAAAAAATATTATACCCGGGCCGGTTGTGCGTCCTGCCATTCGGGACCCCTATTTACAAACATGAAAAAATACGATGCCGGAACGGGAACCGGGTCAGAGAAAAACACAGCTTTTGATACCCCGACATTGATTGAGGTATGGCGTACAGCACCATATTTATATGATGGACGGGCGGCTACCATGCAAGAAGTAATAATCGAAAATAACAACGAAAATAAGCATGGTGATATCACTGGTTTGAATAATTCTGAAATACATGATTTACTCGAATATATTTTATCACTTTAGGAGAATAGGAACAGGGAACATGAATAACAG
>CAYGFI010000051.1:24801-26773 GCA_964349045.1 uncultured Chitinophaga sp. | reverse complement strand
GAATTCTAAATTCTAAATCCCTATTCCATGTTCAATTCATCAATAATAGTGATCTTCTCTTCCAATAGGCGGATGTTTTCCCTGGCTTCCTTAATTTTAATCCCGAAGTCCTTTAACATAGATTCAGCGTTCGTGGTATTTGCAAAAAAGCCGATATTGTTTTCCCAGACACCGATATCGGTTTTAAGTTGCTGCAATTTCACCATATATTTTTCCCTTTCATAGCGGATCTTACCTTCGGGATTGGGTTTGTGCATGATGGCATCGATGCGGGTACGGAATTTCAGCAGGCTTTTTCTGAATTCATCTACTTCGAGGAGGTCGAATTGTTTGCTAATAGCATCACGGTAACGTTGCTGAATGTCATCTTTCTTCTCATAAGGGACAAATCCAATCTCTGTCCACTTCCTCTGGTAAGCCTGAAGTTTTTCCAGATCGGAATTACTATTCCCGGTTTTTACGAAATTTTCTATTTCTTTTATTAAGGCTTCTTTAGCCTCAAGATTTTTTTCAAATGTGTTATCTTTTGTAGAGTAGAATTCAGTTTTCTTTACAAAAAACTTATCACAGGCTATCCTGAAACGCTTCCATATCTGTTCGGAATGCTTCCGGGGTGCAGGACCAATTTCCTTCCATCTTCGCTGAAGGCGTATATAATCATCAGTTGTTTTTTTCCATTCTTCGCTATCCTGCATTGCTTCGGCCTGGAGACAAAGTTCCAGCTTTAGCTGGAGGTTGGAAGCCTGTTCTTCAAGGTTCTGTGCATAAAAACCTCTTTTTCGCTCAAAGAACTTATCACAGGCTGCACGGAAACGACCATAAATCCGGTTGTTATCTTTTTTGGGAGCAAAGCCAATTGTTTTCCACACTTTCTGTAATTCCAGGATATCATTTGTTCTTCGAACCCATTCTCTATGGTTTTCAAGAGATTCCAATGAAATTTCTTCGGCTTTTTCAGACAACAAAAGTTTTGAATCCAGATTTTTCTTCTGTGTTTCTTTCAGTTCCTGGTAATATTGCTGATGCTTCTTATTAATCTTGGAGGTAGTCTCTTTAAACCGATCCCAGATTTCACTTCTTTTTTCTTTAGGTATGGGGCCGATTTCTCTCCACTGTTCGTGAAAATTCTGAAGTTTTGCAAAAGCATTAACCACGTTTGGTTCGAGAAGCAGCAATTCAGCGTTTTCACATAAAAGAATTTTACTCTCCAGGTTCTTTTTCAGGTCAAGATCACGGAGTTCCTTGTTGATCTTAATATAATCGTAGAATTTTTCAACATGATGGTGGTAGGTTTCCCAGATATCATTAATGTTTTGCTGGGGAATGGCGCCAATTTCCCTCCACCGGTTCTGAAGGTCGCGAAACTCCTGAAATGTTTTATTAATTGATTCTTCGCTGTTGCTCAGTTCTCTTATTTCCTCAATGATTTCCTGTCTCATTTTCAGATTATCAACCTTTGCATCATCCTGATGACGGTTGTACTCTATTCTCAGATCCCGGTATTTCCGAAGCAGTTCACTGGCTTTTTCTTCAAGCAAATCGGGGGGCGCTTGAAATTCTTCTATCAGACCTCCTTCATCAAGAAATTTTTTACGTTTTATCTCAACTTCCAGGCGATGCTTTTTGTAGAAATTTACCTTAATGGTTTCAACATCTCTCCTTATTTCCTGAACCGGTTTGGATTGCAATAATTCTTCAAGAGTTTTAACCAGTTCCTTTTTACTTAACAGGCTATAATTAATGATCTCAGGTTGAGTTTCGGGGGAAACAGTAACCTCAGCAATCTTTGAAACTTCATTTTTTACCACTGTAATAACTTCTGCAGGTAACTCTGTTTCTTCTGCAGGTAACTCTGTTTCTTCTGCAGGTAACTCTGTTTCTTCTGCGGGTAACTTTGTTTCTTCTGCGGGTAATTCGGTTTCTTCTGCGGGTAATTCGGTTTCTTCTGCGGGTAATTCGGTTTCTTCTGCGG
>CAYGFI010000051.1:10056-24701 GCA_964349045.1 uncultured Chitinophaga sp. | reverse complement strand
TAATTCGGTTTCTTCTGCGGGTAATTCGGTTTCTTCTGCGGGTAATTCGGTTTCTACTGTTGGTAATTCGGTTTCTACTGTTGGTAATTCTGTTTCTACTGTTGGTAATTCTGTTTGCACAACAGGTAACTCTGCTTCTTGAGCGGATAATTCTGTTTCTTGTGCAGGTCCTGGTATTTCAACAGGAATATCAGCCTGGTCGGATTTAATCTTAACCTTAGCTGGTTTTTTAGCCGGTTTATCAGATTTTTTTACGGTTTTTCCTTTAACAGCTTTCTTTTTAGGAATGGGCGATATTACTTTTTTAATTTCCGGAATTTCGCCTTCCTCAGCCTGATTTTCAGTGGTAACGGTAGTTTTACCCCTTTTCTTATTTTCAGCTAAATTTTCATTTTCGCTGAACAGTTCATCCTGAACAGAGTTTTCCTGGTCCTGCAATTTCATAGAAGCCCATTTTCATTGTGATACATACAGTGGACTAAATTACCTATTAAAAAAGCATAAACAAATCTTTTTTGACAATTTCAACATACTTCCGGGTTAAAATCAATATTTTAAGCCATAAAAACTCTGATAAATAAACGTTTACATGGGGATTAATCATTTGATCGTCATTATAAAACAATTGTTCGTACTTTTACAAAAAAAAGAATGCTTCGAATTGATATAATTACTGTTCTCCCTGAACTCATTGAGAGTCCGATGAATCACTCCATTCTTAAGAGGGCTAAAGCCAAAGGTCTGGCCGAAATTCATCTGCATAATCTGAGGGACTATTCTGAAGATAAACATAAGAGGGTTGATGATTACGCTTTCAGCGGAGATGCGGGAATGGTGATGCGGATTGAACCGATCGATAAAGCCATTTCATTTTTAAAATCCCAAAGGAGTTATGATGAGATTATTTATACTTCTCCCGACGGTCATCATCTCAGCCAGCAAATTGCTAACAGGCTCTCCACACTTGAAAATATCATAATTCTTTGCGGTCATTATAAAGGAGTGGATCAGCGGGTAAGGGATCATCTGGTGACACTCGAGATATCAATCGGTGATTATGTTCTTACCGGGGGTGAGCTGGCTGCGGCGGTAATTACCGACTGTGTGGTGCGACTGATTCCCGGGGCCATGTCTGACGAGACTTCTGCCCTGACTGATTCGTTCCAGGATGGACTTTTAGCTCCGCATGTTTATACCCGTCCGGCAGAATACAAAGGATGGAAAGTACCGGACATTCTGATTTCCGGGAATGAGAAGAAAATAGAGGAATGGAAAATTAAAAATTCAATTGAACGAACCAGGACCTTACGCCCGGGACTGCTTGACAATGAACAGGAATAGCCGGAACCCCTTATCGTAATATCTTTCTTACAAAAGCAACAGTGAAATATGACATAAGGAATAAGCCGGTGAAAGCTTCAAGACCAGCAACCCACCGCATAGCTCCCATCGGCACAAAGTCACCGTAACCAATGGTGAAATAGGTCACAAAGCTAAAGTAAAAAGCTTTTCCAACAACTGTGGCAGTTTCGTTATGACTTACAGTTTCCAGTAGCAGGGAATTTGTCGTATACTCCAATACAATATATAACAGGCTGTAAAAGCCATATGCCACTGCCATTGATATGATTACTCTCATAGGATTTGTAGCATAGAGACCTGCTTTATCAAAAACAAGTAATTTAAAACCATGGGCAGGATACATCCATAAGGCACTGACAGGTCTTTTTGAGATTGAATCTTCAAGATCGGCAAGTGCCTCGTGCCTTTTAAATTCAACATATGCTTCATCCTCATCTGCATACTGTCCTGTAACCCTGAAATTTTCCTTCAGGGTACGGTACTGTTCTGATCTAAGGCGATGGTTTACATCTTTCTGGGATTCAATCAGTTTTACTACTTTATTTTGCTCCCAATCTATATAAATCCTGCCAATCAGCCTCATTCCAACAAAGCTGATCGTATAAATTTCTTCAACAAATTCATACGGTTTAAGGTCGATAATATCCCTGACAATAGAGTTTGAAAGATCAATAAATTTGCAATATGCCAGACGAATATCTGTATAATGGTCGAGGTGACAGGAATTTAAAGAGAGGGTTTTAAATTTTGAGTTGTAAAAGCTAATATTTCCTGCACCAAAATCACTCCTGTCAAAAGCAAGTTCAGCATTTTTAAATTCAGCCAGTTCGAAGTTCAGGTTTCCTTTTCCAAAAGTTGCTTTTTTAAAATTGAATTTCCCTTCATTTAATTCTGAGCCTTCGAATGACACATCCGCATTTCCGAAAACAGAACGGTTAAAATTAATCTTTCCTGTTCCCCATTCAACTGTCCTGAAATCTACCGGCCCATTACCAAATTCAGCTTGCTCAAAAGTAATATCTCCGACTCCAAACTTTGCATAATGGAAATCCACTTTGCCATTTCCCCAGCGCGCAACTTTGAATGAAACATCTCCATCATTAAATAGGGTATTAATAAATGAGGCATCCCCATTATTAAATTCAAGGTTTGTAAAAATTTTCTGCCCTGTTCCAAAATCTGTATACTGAAAATCCTTCTTCCCATTTGCAAAAATGGAATTTTTGAAATTTGTGTTTCCTGTGTCTATTTTTACATTGGCAAAGTCAAAATTCCCATCCTTAAAATGCACATTGCTGATGTTTACATTTACACCTGTAAAACCTGAATAATTGAAATTCATATTACCCTTGAAAACCCATGATTTCTCAATAGAAAAATCATTGTCGCAAAATGAACCATAAGAAAAATCCAAAACAGTTGAAGAATCGATAAATGAATTAACAGCAGTAAAACCATGAATAGAGATAACCTGCTTTGGATCAAGTTTACGAAGCTGACGATATTCGCTAAGGGAAAACTTATTTATGTAGCAATGATTCAGATTAACAGACTTTCCCTCATCAATCCATTTATATATCTCATCAATCTCGCTGTATCCAAGAAGTTCAATAATTGGATTTACTCTGCCTGGAACTGAAATAGTAATTATGGCTGTTTTTGAATGCCAGATACTGTCATCAGTAATAAATTTAAGATTCTTGATTTCTACAAGATGTGTGCTTTGTTCTGAAAACATGTCCGTTTTTTTGATTCAAATACAAATTTATTAATTTCAGCGACTTAGGGAATTATTGAGAGTGGTTTTTTATCAAAACTTCTTTGTTGTTTTCCGATGACAAATATTATCATAAGGACAAAACTCACAATTTTTCAGTAATTCCGTCTGATCAAAAGGAACCGAAGCATCCATTAGCTCTGAAAGAACCTGTTGCAGGTAATTCTCAAATTCCTGAATGTTCTCATTCAGATTAAATACCTCCTTATCCATTACAACCATTGGCACAAAATCGGTCTGGAATAACTTGCGGGTAATATATAAACCGGGATTAATTATTACATCCTTATTCTCCCTTGCATACAGCCAGCTGTATAAAATGGTCTGAAATGCAGGCTTATTGCGTTTCTCAAACTCCCTGTCGAACAGTTTTTCAATACTGTTGAATTTTGTATCCGCCTGTCCGGTTTTATAATCTATGATTCGTACACGCCCGTTCTTTTTATCAATTCTGTCAATTTTTCCACCCAGCCTGATATCAAAGCGGGATTTTTCTCCCCCGGTATTAACAATATGACTGTATTCTTTTTCGAGGCCGATAATTTCAAAAGGCGCATATTCTTTATCAATTTCAAGAATTTTACTTATGTAGCGTTTCAGCACTTCATAATCGATAATATTGCTGCCTTCGAGTACCACTTCCTGATCAGTATTTCCTGATTTGTAGAACTTCTTTCGGAATGCACTATCAAGAGATATTTTTATATTCTCAGGGGATAGTAACCGGTCAAAATCCCCCGGGTTGATCATTCTCCCGGAAAACTCTTCATAAGTTTTATACATTGCCTCGTGAAGGAGATTTCCAAAAGTATCCGCTTCGATCTCTTCACTTACAGTATCCAGTTCCCTCAGTCCGGCAACATAACTGAAATAGAAACGTAACCTGCAGGTGATGTAGGTATTGAGGGCTGAGGGCGACAGGTACATTATCGATGCGGGAGAAAATTTTTCCAGCGTTTTGAAAATCCCCGGAGTTTTTGCAATACTTATGGGCAAAGCATCACGACCCGAGATATTGAAGCCTATACTCTTAAATACGGTTACAAAGCGCTGATCGTAAAGGATCTGATAGATATAACGGCTTTTTTCACCGGATTGAAGTCCGTCGGTTTTGCTGTTATAAAAAAGTGAGACTTTTGATGCCCGTTGCAGCAGCCGGTAAAAATAATACGCGTAAATCGCGTCCTGATCCTCGCGGGTAGGCATGCCATAGGCATACCGGAGGTTATGCGGGATATAGCTGAACGACTGATGCGCACGGGGCATTACGCCATCGTTCATCGACAGAAAAACCACATGACTGAAATCAAGTAAGCGTGATTCGAGGATACCCATGATCTGAAGTCCGGCAAGGGGTTCACCTTCAAAGGGAATTCTCAGGTTTCTGAGAATTTTCCTGAATACGCGGGTAAAAGTATCAAGGCTTACCAGTTGCTCGTTTTCTTCAAAAATGCCTTTGAGTTTATTCAGACGTGTAATCACATGAAAAATATATTCTTTTTCCAGTTTACTATGCAAATCCTGCTCCCCCATTCCTATCATACCTGCCACTTCAAGCAAAATTCCCCTGATATAATCCGTAAGAGATGATGTTTCTTCCACTTTTTTGAAAATCATCGTCAGAATTTCACTCCCGCTGAAAAAAGATACATCCAGGTACATCCTGTTGTTATCGTGAATATCCCGGATTTTCTCCAATACATTTTCTTCATTCGTAAGCTTTAGATACTGGTGGTTCAGAATGGCGAGCACATCCCTGAAATAAAATTTTTCCTTTCGTTTCCCCCGATGGGAGGCTATGTTTTTCTGCATTCGCAGTAACTGATCTGTAAAACTGTAAACAGGAGCGCTGCTTAGCGGGTATCCCATGGTAATGTTTATGTCTTCAACATTCTGGGGCATTGATGTAAGCACGGGGATCAGCAGATCCTCATCGCCCAGGATAATGGCTGTATGATTAAAATGAACCAGGTCGCTGCTGTTTTCCTTTTGCAGTAATGTATTCAGGTATTTGGCCTGTGTAATATCCGATGGAAGCTCATAAATGTTTACTTCGCGGGAGTGGATATTATCAAAAGATTCCAGAACACTATCGGGCGGAAATTCTTCCAGGTTGAGCCGCATAAACCGGCCGGCTTCCCTGACACTATCACCGGTATAGTATTTATCATAATCCCAGAAAAATCTGCCCTTGCCCGAATTCCTGAGGTAGCGGAAAAGCTCCCGTTCAGCCTTGTTTAAAGCGTTAAAACCGCAGATAATTACTTTATTCCATGGGATTTCAGGATAAATCCCGGAATTGATCTTTTCAGCAATTTCCCGGTAAATCATTCCTTCATAAGCCAGTCCTTTCTCCTTTAGTCTGAAATTAAGCTTTGTGTAAACCGAATTCAGGATGTTCCAGATCTTCAGGAAGGATTCCTTGTGCTCCGATAATTCATTCGTAAGAAAGAATCCCCAGAATTTCCTGATCGTTGCTTTTTGCTCTTCAGTAAGATCGAAATGACTGTCAATTTCCTTCAGATCGCGGATATTCTGATAAATAGATGAAGCATCCACAAGGTATTTGTCGATATCGTCAAAATCGGCAAGCATCATTTCTCCCCAGTTCCAGAATTCATCAAGACTTTCGGGATTTTCAACGGTCTGACGATAGGTTTCGTAAACTTCGAAGATCAGGTCAACAGGATCCGCTGGTTGCAGGTTGGACAGGTGTTGCATGAATTCACTGATGGTGAAAATCTGCGGGCTCCAGATTGTTTTCTGTGCCACTGCGGCCAGGTATTTTTTAAAGAACAGTCCGGCCCTGCGGTTTGGAAATACCATACACACATCGGCGATTTTATCTCCGTAATCCCTGTACAGCGCCTCTGCCAGTGTTTTCAGGAATGGGTTCGGCTTGCTCATTTCGGGGGAGTATAGATTTTGCCCTGCCATGTATCGTATTGCTCAAGAATCTGTTCGAAACGTTTCAGAATTACATCATATCGTAAATCCCACGAAACATTTACATGAAAACGCGGAGGCACCTCCCCCGCTATTCTCTCGATAACAAAAGCAGGGTTTAGCCTCTCGGTAAATTCTTTCATTAAAAGGAGATAATCATCCATTTCATAAATTGTGAAACGTTCGGGATGTTCCGCATATTCCTTTGCCATAGCAGTTCCTTTGATGATCTGTAACTGATGGAATTTTATGGTATGCAGGGGAAGCCCGGAAAGAATTTCAGCTTCTTTTAATATTTCATCGCGCGATTCATCCGGCAGACCAATGATCATGTGTCCGCCCGTAAGGATATTCCGTTTCGCAGTCTCCTCAATGGCCCGGACCGTTTTTGCGAAATCGTGTCCGCGGTTGATCCGGAGAAGTGTTTTGTCATAGCAGGATTCTATTCCATATTCCACGATAACATAAACCCTGCGGCTGAGTTGGGCGATATAATCGAGAATTTCCTCATTAACGCAATCCGGACGCGTGCCAATAACCAAACCGATAACATCAGGAAAAGCAAGCGCCTCTTCATATAAGCTGCGCAGTTTATCAACAGAAGCATAAGTATTTGAATAGGCCTGGAAATAGGCCAGAAACTGAGTAGCCCGGCGATACCGTTTGCTGTGAAATTCAATACCCTCCTCAATCTGAATACTGACACTCTTTTCAGGACTGCAGTAGGAAGGGTTGAATGCATTATTGTCGCAATAGGTGCATCCGCCCCTTCCGGCGGTTCCATCGCGGTTCGGACAGGTAAATCCCGCGTCGATAGCAATTTTCTGCACGCGTCCGCCAAAACGTTTCTTAAAATATTCCGTGTAGGAGTTGAACCGGCGGGAATGTCCCCAGGGATAATCAGGAACCATGCTTTACCTCCTCCCACTTATCGGTCATAACATACCAGATATACGCTTTTACATCCTCATAGCCTATTTCGTTCAGAAGTTTCATGTACCTTCTGAGCTGACCGGCATAATTTGGATTTTCATGTGTTCCGAATTTGTAATCCACTACAACTGCAGCATTTTCTTTAACCATAACCCTGTCGGGGCGGTATTCCTGACCTCCCCCGGTAAGAATTTCACGTTCTGCATACACCTTCCATTCGCTGCTGAAAAGGTTTTCCATCGGGGGAGAGGCAAGTTTTGCGGTAAGCAGCTTTAGGATTTCCTTTTGCTTTGACGAATCGATTTTCCCTTCGAGAAAAGCTTGTTTTACGGCTTTTTCAAGATCAGCGGGGTATTTTACATTTGAGATAATGCCATGCATAATGATGCCATAATCAATACCTCCGGTTTCAGTAGATCCGGCGGTAAAAAACTCATCGCTCCGGTACCTCAGTTTTACCTTTTTCGGAAAACCGGCCACCGGGTATGAATCAAATACTTCTGCAATTGCGTCTTTTTGGGAACTCAATGCAGATAAGGGTTTTGGGGAACCATATTCGAAAAGCTCTTCGGGAACACGCATCCTGTTTTCTTCATTCATGTATGGAAAAGAAGGGTTCTGAATGGTCTGCCCAGCAAGGGTTTTCAGAATTAGATCGCCTATATTCTTTATATCTTTCCCGGGGGAGGCAAAAACATGAAGTTCATCGATAGCGCGGGTAAATGCCACATACGAAAGATTCAGGCTGTCAACAAATGAATGTAACATCTCCATAAAATAGTCCGCTGCAAACAGGGTGTGAGATAAATGAGAGCTATAGTTCACCGGTACATACGGAAGCTGGTCGAAAGGAAAAACATTCGTCCTGCACCAGAGAATATTTTTCAGAGTAGCTGAAGGCTCCAGATCCCAGTTACAAAAAGGCACGATCACCACGCGAAACTCCAGTCCTTTTACTTTATGAATGGTAAAAATCCGAAGGGCATCCTGCTGTTCGGAAATATTCAGGGTTTCCTTTTGTCCCTGGTCCTCCCAATAATCAAGAAAAGCATTAAGGTCGGAAGCTTCCTTTTTCATAAAAGCCAGAACAGTATCCTGGAAAGCCTGAATGTATGGGATATCCTGTTGATTTATATTCAGTTCGAAAATTCCACAAAGACTTTCGATCAGCTCAAAGAGAGACAAATGCCTCAGATTGTTGTGTTCCCTGTTTAGCCGGCCAAGGACCCGTGCAAAAATCTCAGGGCGCTCTTCAGTTTTCCCGGTAAAAATAAGATGGTAATCGGCCGGTATATCTGCTCCCTCGTTAAGATAGCGGAGGAACTCATGACGAATAAAGGCTTCGTTCAGCATGTCGTATGGATTCCGCATGCGTTTCATAACGGCTGTGAGAAGTTGTACCGCTGGATTTACTGCAATATAAAGTGAATCGTTGGAGATAACATTAAAGTTATAATCCTTCATACGTTCCGGGTTCCTGTTTTTATATTCAAGCAGGATCGTGGCAAGTTGCTTTCCCTCCTCCCCTTTTCTTACGAGCAGAGCTATATCACCGGCATGGTAACCCCGTTTCTGAAGATCCATGATGGTTTCGGGTAATTTCTCTCTTATCTTATCCAGGTATTCTTCCTTGTTAATGCCGGCCCCGAGTATGGAAAACTTCACATAACCCCCGCTGTCTTTTGATTTTTGGGGAATATGCTGTGCCGATCCGCCATAAGCGGTTGTGATCATATCGGCAAGCGGGATAAGAACCTTGTTATGAGCAGAAGTTGAAATGGCCGATATAAATTTGTCTCTCAGCAGGTGTGAAGCCGTGGAAAAAATGCTGTTGTTAAAACGGATAATATTTTCTGAACTACGGTAATTTTCCTGCAAAACTTCAGGACCATAAAACTGTGGAAAGCTTTTTTCCACTTCTGACGCGAGGATTTTCCAGTCGGAGTTTCTCCAGCGGTAAATGGATTGTTTCACATCGCCCACCACAAGACTTTCATGGTTTGCTGCAAGTCCGTTAAGCACCAGGGGTCGGAAGTTGTTCCACTGAAAAACCGAGGTGTCCTGGAACTCATCGAGCATAAAATTATTGAAGAAATTCCCGGCCTTTTCATAAACAAAAGGAGCCTCGTTACCGGCGATGATTTCGTTCAGAAATTCAGAAGAATCGGACAAAAGGAACAGGTTTTTCTCAGAAGTGATCTCCCTTACTTTTCCCGACAGATCTGCAAGAATGCCATAAGCATAAATGAATTTACTAATTTCCATGGCCGTCCAGAACCTTTCGAAATGCGTGTTGGAATATTCTACCGCTTCTTTGAGCAAAGCATTCAGACCATTATTATAGGCGGCAAGTATCAATTCCTTTTTATCTGAGGTTTTCGTGTACCATTTACCGGGATTGTCAATTGCTTCAAGCGGCCGGGTAAGCGGTCTGAACTTTTCAAAATCTTTTTTTGAATTGGATTGAATACTGTAAAAAAAGCCAAGGGCTCCGGATTCTTTATTACTAAAATCAGCCGCTTCAAGTCCCGATGATTTAAGAAGTTCAAGCGCTAACTTTGAAATCCGGATCAGGTTATTTCGAAAGGTCCGGGTCTCTTTTAAAAGTAATCCCTGGTAATCCCTTATTTTCCCCGGTGTTTTATAGATTTCATCCGTATCACTGGACAGGCTCCGGTAATTTTCCTTAAAAATTTCCTTTCCCAGGCTGACCAGGTTGGCTTTCAGGTTTACATTACGACCCTCCCTGATCTCTTCATCTGCAAACTGAATGAGCCATTCGCGGAGATCCTGGTTTTCGTCCATGGAATAGAGCAGATTATCGACCGCTTCGCTGAGAATTTTATTGTTGTTGAGTTCGAGATTATATCCTGCCTGCAGACCGATTTCGCGGGTAAACGCCCGGATAACCACCTGGAAAAACTTATCGATGGTACCCACGGAAAATCGCGAATAATCGTTAAGTATGTTATTCAGGATTCGGCCGGCCCGGGAACAGACTTCCACTTCCGGAAAATTGTATTTTTCAGAAATATGCTCCAGGTATGCCGGTTTAGATGAAGATGGAGGCTTATAAACCGAAAGTTTATAAAGAGTTTCCATGATCCGGCTTTTCATCTCCGAAGCTGCTTTGTTGGTAAAGGTAACGGCAAGGATGTTGCGGTACGCGAACTCGTCCCGGAACAGGAGTTCGAGGTACCGGAGGGTAAGGGTGTAGGTTTTTCCCGATCCCGCAGAAGCTTTATAGACGGTGAGTTTTGGCATTTGGAGCTGAAATGTACGAATAATAAGTAGAAATGACAATGGGAGGTTGATACAGGCTATAAACCTGTGATTCCTTCGGCATCATATATATTATTCATGCAAACCAATTTTCTTCATTATAAATATTGCTATAATTTAATCCCGAAGGGATTTCAGGTTTATAGAAAAATTGCAGGCAAACATTGTTCGACCCCTTCGGGGTCGCAGGCCAAATAATTACATCATGGCTATAAACCTTTGATGCCTTCGGCATCGGGCTAATCTATCCAATCAAATAAATATTTTTCGTCGTGTTCAATTTCGAATTTCTTTAAAAAATCAATGTATTCTTCTTTAAATGAAACCTTTCTATGATGCTCTTTTTGATTCATCACATATTTAATCACATTATCAATTTGCGAATGACTATATGAAAATGCTCCAAATCCCTCCTGCCAGCTGAACTTGAATTTTGACAAGCTGTTATCTTTAATAAAATCATTACTTGATTTTTTTACTTCCCGCACTAAATCCGACAAACTGCAGCTTGGTTTCATTCCAATAAAAAAATGAATATGATTGTGCGTCCCGTTTATTGCCAACATTTTTTGTTCCTTTCTTCTTACTATTCCAGTCATATATTGATATAACCGTTCTTCCCATTCAGGATTAATCAAACTGTCTCTGTTCTTTACAGCAAAAACAACCTGAATATATATCTGTGAAAAAGTTCCAGCCATAATAATTATTTTATTTTTTAAAATTCATAAAAGTTCCTGACCGACAAGTGTAATGCAGAATTTACGTATTGTCACTTTCAAATATATTAAGAATAAAAAAATACTAAGCAGGAAAATGAATATATTTGAATTCTGGCAGAAATTCCAATTTGAAACAAAAAGGACTTACTCACCAGATATACTAATTTCTGATTTTAATACAATGACAAGGCACTTTTCTTTTATTTTACCTCTCACATTCCTTATGATTTCCTGCTCCGCCCAGGCTCCCCTCGAAACCGTTGAAAAAGTTGACCTGAAGAAATATGCAGGTCTATGGTACGAAATGTGTCATATGCCGGCCCGTTTTCTTGTTGGCTGCAATTGCATAACTGCCACCTACACCCTGAATCCAAAAGGGTATGTGGAAGTATTCAATAAATGTAAAAAAGCCAACGGCAAATGGACATCCATTACCGGAAAAGCTTTCACGGTTGATGGTAGTGGAAATTCAAAATTAAAGGTGCAATTCTTCTGGCCATTCCGCGGTGATTACTACATCATTGAGCTTGCCGATGATTACAGCTACGCGGTTGTAGGCGAGCCGGGCCGCAAATACCTGTGGATCCTGAGCCGCACCCCGCAGATGGACCCTGACCTTTATAAAAAGCTGGTTAACAAATGCGGGAATATGGGGTTTGTAGTTGAAAATCTGGTGGTGACGAGCCAGGAAGGATGTGAAGAGTAGCGCTTTTTGCCTTGAATTTCTTTGTTATATGCGAAAAGTTATCCAATTCTTATCAAGTCGCTCTACGAAACCCGCAAAACCTTTTCTATCTTTCGTCCTTTCGCCAATTCATCCACCAGCTTGTCCAGATACCTTATTAGTTGGGTTAACCGATTTTCGATTTCTTCGACCCGATAGCCACAGATTACACCAGTAATGAGATGAGCATTAGGGTTTATTGAAGCATTTTGAAAGAATATTTCAAAAGTTACTTTTTCTTTAATGAGTTCTTGCAGCCGTTTTTCATCATAACCGGTTAACCACTCAATTACCTGATGCAGTTCTTCTTTTGTTCTGCCTTTTTTCTCAACTTTTGCGAGATAATGGGGATATACCGAAGAGAACGTCATTTTTGCCATGCGCTCGTCATGATTGATCGTGTTATTCATATATTATGTTTTAAAGCTAATCTCTAAATTTATCTCAACCTTTCTAATTGCCCCCTTCTTTTTACTAAGTTTTTATAATCCCACTGAATTTCTCTTGATTTTTTCAGCCAACGTTTTAAGACATTGGTTTCAATCTCAGAAACATTGGTGTAGAAAACAGACGCATCTTTAAATTTTTCTCCTCTTACGCTTAAATACTCTTCTTCAAAATCAGCTCCACTCCAAAACATTAATCGTATTCCGGCTTTTTGTCTGCTGTAACCAACAATTGGGTTGCTGTCTAAAAACCAAACAGGATGGGAGTGCCAGATTTTACTTTCTACTTCGGTCAGTTCGCTGTCAATTATTGTGGCAAGCCGGGTACAAATTTCTTCGTCTTCCGGGGTTTGTTTGTTATTGAATGCTTTAATTTCTTTATTCATTTCTGTCTGGATAATGTTGTCATTATCAGCTGTTGTCTTTGTTTAAGGTTGCTCCCGGGGAGATTCCTCTCTCCACTTCGTTTCATTAAGGATTATTTGTCAATTAATTCCTGAATCTCACCCAGATGTAAATTAAAATGTTCCAAAAAGCCAACTATCATATCTCTGAGAGTGATATTGCCATATTTCGATTCGGATATCCACGTATTTTCCAGTTTGTTTTGATTTACATTATTTATCACATGTACCAAATGTATATGAATAAATTTCCAATGTTGAATCAGATTTCCCCAATGTTCATCCTGGTAATTCTGTATTGCAATCCACCTGTCGTTGTTGCCATTTACAGCATAATTGGGAAAACTGAAAGGGCTTTCCTGGTATTGTAAATGAATAATCCTGTGTGTATTATTTGATGCGGAATCTATCATGTGCCCCAGGATCTGTTTTATTGTCCTGCTTTGATTATTACGTTTATTCATAATCGTATCTTCCGGCAATTCAGTCAGTTTTGATTCCCAGGTTTTTAATCCTTGTAAAATCCCTGTGGTAACATTTGAAAAATCCATATTTATTTAATTTAGTTTTACTTTGACACATTAGAATTCTCCAACAGATCATTCACATATATAATTCACTGTTGACCGGTAAATATAAAAATTTTATTTGGAGATTATTCATTCGTCAGAATAACAATCGTTTATTGTACCAGATGGGAGATGGCAATGATAATCGGGATACAGAGATTCCTCATTTCATCCCGATAAATCGGGACTCCATTCAGAATGACAGCGTGTTGGTGGTTAATGGATTCAGGCACGGGCTGTGCCCGTGCCTGAATCCATCCTAAAAAATGGAAGGTGTCATTCCGAATGAAGCGCAGCGAAATGAGGAATCTCCAGGAGGAATACGTGGAAGTCTTCCCCCCAAAAGGGCAGTTGTCATTAATAAGAAAAAAATCTCCATCTCTGAATAAAAACCCCTAAATTTGGGCGGTTAATAAAACTCAATGGCACAACGGGTAGTTATAGGTTTATCGGGCGGGGTCGATTCAAGCGTGGCAGCATATCTTCTTAAACAGCAGGGATATGATGTTATTGCCGTGTTTATGATCAACTGGCACGATAAGACCGGTCTGCTCAAAGCCGATTGTCCATGGGATGAAGATGTTCTCTTTGCCGAAATGGTTGCCAAAAAAATCGGTATCCCCTTTCATGTGGTTGATCTTAGTGAAAAGTACAGGGCCAGGGTGGTGGAATATATGTTTTCGGAATATGAAAGGGGTCGCACTCCAAATCCTGATATACTTTGCAACCGTGAAATAAAATTCGATGAGTTCTTCCTTGCATGCGAACAGTTCCATCCCGATTTCATCGCTACCGGTCATTATTGTAAGAAGGATGAATTTATGACTGAAAAGGGCATGGTTTATCGTCTTTTAGCGGGAGATGATCCGGGCAAGGAACAGAGTTATTTCCTGTGCCAGCTCTCTCAGCAACAGCTTTCCAAAGCGCTCTTCCCTATCGGGCACCTTCAGAAATCCGGTGTCCGTAATATAGCCCGCAGAGCCAATCTGCCTTCTGCAGAAAAAAAAGACTCACAGGGAATCTGTTTTATTGGTAAAGTAAGTCTGCCGGATTTTTTGCAGCAGCAGCTTAAACCAAGGGAAGGACTGATTATTGAGATACCTGAGGATTTTTCAGGCTACCAGAGCCAGATCCCCCGAAACCCGGCAATTGAAGATCTTTCCAGAGCTATTGTTTACAGCAGGGATGACGGGAAAATAGTGGGAAAGCATAAAGGCGCACATTATTATACCGTAGGACAAAGGAAAGGCCTTAACGTGGGGGGAAAAGCCAAACCGCTGTTTATCCTGGCAACTGATATTAAGGAAAATATTATTTATACCGGCCAGGGGCAGGATCACCCGGGATTAAACCGTAAAGGATTATTTGTACCCAAAAAGGATATTCACTGGATAAGACCTGATCTGGACCTGAAACCCGGCAACGAACAGGAGTTTATGGTGCGCATACGGTACCGTCAACCCTTGCAGAAGGCACGATT
>CAYGFI010000051.1:6106-9956 GCA_964349045.1 uncultured Chitinophaga sp. | reverse complement strand
AACAGGAGTTTATGGTGCGCATACGGTACCGTCAACCCTTGCAGAAGGCACGATTATACCGGAGAGATGACGGGATGTACTTTGTGTTTGAGGAAATGCAGCGCGGGATAACTCCGGGTCAGTTCGCGGCATGGTATAAGGATGGGGAATTATTAGGATCGGGAGTTATCGACTGACCTCACTCCGGCCCCCCGCTTTTACGGGATTAACTCTCCACTTAGGAGATAGTGATGAAAAATCATTTGAAATATGAATTTTAAACTCAAAATGTTATAAATAACTGGAGCTTCTAAAAAGTCAATATTAAAGAATTCCAACTTTCAAATTGTAAGTGAATTTTCGCTTCATATGCAAAAGAGTTTGTATATACCAGGTATAGTCGCCCCCTCTGCGTATCGCCGAAGCTTCAGCGGAGGCACTTGGGGGAGATTTAGAGGGGCAAAAATGTGATTGCTTTCAATTCGTAAGTTTTCATAAATATTATACACTTTTTTAGACAACTCCTAATGGGGAGGCGCGATGGATATAAACATTCTAAAAGAACTATTTAAAATAAAGTTCAGTAAGAATTGTACTGAAACAAACCTGTTGGTTCCGGCAGGTTCTGCCCGACAATATTACCGGCTGACCAACGGGAATACATCAGCCATTGGCACTTACAACAAAGATGTACGTGAAAACCGGGCTTTTCTGAGTTTCACAAAACATTTCCTTTCAAAAGGGCTTCCTGTTCCCGAGATTTACCGGGTTTCAGATGATGAACAATACTACCTTCTTCAGGATCTTGGGGACACCACATTAAAAGATTTGACTGATTCCCTTAAAAAAGGATGGGGATTTCCGGTAGAGATGATCCCCTGGTACCGTAGAGTTATCGATGTATTAATCAGGTTCCAGACAGAAGGCCACTCTGATTTGGATTACAGTGTATGTGTTCCCAGGGATGCTTTCGACAGCCGGTCTATACTCTGGGATCTGAACCACTTTAAATATTTCTTCCTGAAAGTTTCAGGTATTCCGTTTGATGAAGGAAAACTGGAGAATGATTTTCAGAACCTTTCGCGAAGACTGGATAAAGTTGAGAGGGATAGCTTTTTGTTCCGGGATTTTCAGTCGAGGAACATCATGATTAAAAACGAACAGCTTTTTTTTATCGATTACCAGGGAGGTCGTAAAGGAGCCCTGCAATATGATATTGCCACACTACTTTTTGAGGCAAGGACAAATATGTCAAAAGAAACCAGGGAGGAACTTTTGCACTATTATCTGGAGGAAATCTCCCGGGTAAAAAAAGGGAATTTTAACAAGAAGGAATTCTTATCAGACTACCTGCTGTTTGCACTTGTTCGTCAACTTCAGGCTATGGGCGCTTACGGGCTGAGAGGATGGGTGGAGAAAAAGCCGCTGTTCCTTCAGTCTGTACCCTTTGCAATTCAAAATCTGAAATATTTCCTTGTAACCGATTGCAGGGATCTGAAGGATTTTCCGGAGTTAACCCGGTTGATGGGTGTTATAATAAATGACGAAAAGCTGAACCGTTCGTTACCTGTTCCAACTGATAAACTATGCATCCGTATAAACAGTTTCTCTTATCACAGGGCCATTCCCGATGACCTGACAGGCGAAGGCGGTGGTTTTATTTTCGACTGCAGGGGGATTCATAATCCGGGCAGGTTTTCTGAATACATCAACCTTACCGGGCTGGATGACGCGGTCGGTAAGTTTTTTGAAGAAAAAACTGATATGGCTGATTTTTTAAAAGATGTATTTTCGCTCGTCGACCGCAGCGTTAAGACTTATGCAGAAAGAGGCTTCAGGAATCTTCAGATCAGTTTTGGGTGTACCGGCGGGCAGCATCGTTCGGTGTACGCGGCCCAAAAACTTGCCGATCATCTTGAACATAATCGCTCGGTAACTGTCTTAGTAGAGCACAGGGAACTATCAGACTCAAACCGGAACAATGAGTAAAAGATTATGTAAAGAAGGTGTGGTCTTTAATAAAAAGGACAAAAAGCTTACATACAAGTGTAACGAGTGCGGAATGAAGTCTTATAAAGAAGATTATTGCTGTAAACCGGTAAAAATTAACAAAGCAGCCCTACTATGAAAAAAAGAGCTATGATACTTGCAGCGGGACTTGGTACACGATTGATGCCCCTCACGGAGAACAGGCCAAAAGCTCTTGTCGAATTCAAGGGGAAGAGCCTGGTGGAGATTGTACTGCGAAGGTTAATTCATCATGGATTCAGAGATATTGTGATCAATGTGCATCACTATCCCGAAAAAATCATCTCATTTATTGAATCCAAGAAAAATTTTGGAATTAACATAGTCTTTTCTGATGAAACAAATGAGCTGCTCGATACCGGGGGAGGCATAAAAAAAGCTTCTCCGCTTTTTGAAGGAGAACCCGTATTGATCCATAATGTTGATGTTTATACCGATCTGAATCTTGACAATTTCTATAATTTTCATAACGATTACGAGCGCCTGGCATCGTTGGCAGTTAAGGAAAGAGAGACAACCCGGCCTTTCCTTATGAATGAAAAAGGCATTTTATGCGGTTGGGAGAACCGTGTTACCGGAGAGCAAAGGATTATCAGAAACGAAACTTCTTTGCAACAAATCGCATACAGCGGGATCGCCATGCTGAGCCCGGCATGTATCGAAATGCTTCCTGATGCAGGCAGTTATTCGCTTACTCCCGAACTCCTTAACATTGCCGGCAAATATGATATCCATCTCTATCCACACACCGGGGAATGGAGGGATATGGGAAGACCGGAGGCGTTCAGCTAATTGAACGAGCTTCCTTTGGCCAGTTTCAAGCCTTCGGTAGTGGTGTAGTATTTTGTAATCATGTTTGGAACTTCCCATTCAGGTAATTTGCCATCTCTCAGATATTGCAGATAATATTCGGTTACCTGTCCAAAATGAGCTTCGTGGCCAACACTGTATTTTGAGGGAATTTCTACTGTCCAGAGTTTATCACTCAGTTTTTTTAGTTTCAAACCCACATATTTAGCAGCAATATCCTGCTCAACAGCTTTTTTCAAGCTAGCTTCAAAGGCAAGCAAATTGTTGGTTGCAGTGGCTTCTATATAAACAGCAGGTTTGTATCCCTCTTCCTGACCTTGTCTGATCATTACATTACAAATGTTGCCCCGCATGATGCTGTAATGTGTGTCGCCAGTACCCTCAGGAGCCTCAAAATTCCAGATAACAGATACTTTAGCCACTTTGCCTTTTAGTTTATAAACCATTTCCCCGTTTGAACAGACTTTAAGGTTTCCTTCAACCACATCTTTTTCCAGGAATCCGGGGAATTCTTTTAGTGAAGTTACTTTTTCGAACTGAGCCGGGGAAATATCGGTTGTCCAGTGTTTAGCCGTCATCATCTGCACATCAGATTTGTTCAGGATCACTTCGGGGAAACAGCCCCACTGAACCAGGTCGACAAGGTGGGTGGTTACATCAACAATTCCTTCGCCTTGCTGAGCAATATCGAAAAACCATGCAGGACGTTTTAAGGCGCTACCGGCTACCATTTTCGAGAAATGGTGCACACTTTCTTTGGTTATGGCAGGAAGTTCCGGAGTTCCGTCAACCAAACCGCCAAAAACCTCAAAATTATTGGCCAGGTCGCGCTGAACGATGGATGTGATTTCGTGACGCTCGGTCATGATGTCGAACAGTAAAACGCCCTTTTCCCCGGCAGTTTTGAAAGCCTGTTCCAAAATTGGAAAAGCTTCAGGGGAAATTACCATTGGTTTGTCGGCAAATACATTCAGACCAGCCTCAACCGCTTTCTGAATGTATTCGGTTTTCTTTGCATTATTTCCGGATACCA
>CAYGFI010000051.1:0-6006 GCA_964349045.1 uncultured Chitinophaga sp. | reverse complement strand
CGGAGGCGCTAGCGGAGGAACTGCACCTGTCAGGCCTATTACAAAGCAGCAGAGTTTGCCGAACCTCTGCAAAATATTTGTAGAAATAATGTTAACCAGCTTCTACAAATATTATGATGTTCTACACCTGTCAGGACTATCACAAAGCTGCAGAGCAGCAAAATATTTGTAGAAATAATGTTAGCTACAAGGAGCTAAGGTGCAGAGCACCGCAATATTAATTATATTTTATATTGCGAATGCCATAAGGGTACCGTTCCTCACGGCTAAGCATCGAATTGGCTTGCTCATCGTTTTCAAAACGCTCTGTCCCCGGATTCCATATCAGCCTGCGATTTAGTTTCATAGCAATATGGGTAATCAGGCAAACAGAGCAGGCCCGGTGTCCTATTTCAGCCGGAGAAACAGGCTCTTTATTCATCTGAATACATTCGAGCCAGTTGCCGTGTTGTTCATCGCTTTTGTATAAATGAATTTCATTTTCACCGATTACCGATGTTAAAATCTCCGGATCGCTGGCATCCAGCGCTTTGGCGCTTTTTGCTATCGATACCGGATCGCTGGCCGAAGCCACATAATCACCGCGGGAAACAAATATCCAGCCTTCGGTTCCCTCGTAGCGGATTCCGTTTGGATAGCCTCCACTGGTGTACATGGTAATTCCGTTGGCATATTCAGCCTTGGCCATAAAATCGCCATGAACATCCCACAATCCGGCTTTTGGAAATTCAGCTACTGCCTGAATAGAAACTGGTCCGGTTAATTCGGTATCCATTCCCCATGCAGCCGAATCGTAATGATGTTGCCCCCAGCCGGTAATCATACCGGCGCCAAACTGTTCGCGGCGCAGCCAGCCGGGACGGCCATAACCAACCTGGGGATGAACGCCAATTTCCGTGTATGGAACGAATGGAGTTCCACCCAACCACATATCGTAATTGAAGCCTTTTGGCACAGGCATTTCAGCAGCTTCAGGGCCGGATGGGTCGCCGGGCAGGCCAATTTTTACGGTGTGCAGACGACCAATTCTTCCGTTGCGAACCAACTCTGCAGCAAGGCGGAACTGTGGAGAGGAACGTTGCTGGGTTCCAACCTGAAGGATGATGCCCTTTTCCTTTACAATATTGGCCATGATACGGCCTTCAGCAACTGTTAGCGAAGTTGGTTTCTGTAAATAAACATGTTTCCCTGCCAAAGCTGCTTCAATGGCGGGTTGTGCATGCCAATGGTCGGGAGTGCTGATCACAACTGCATCAATGTCTTTATTCAATAGCATTTCGCGGTAATCGTCATACATTTTAGCGTTGATGTGATTATCCTGACCCGTTTTCTTTTTGTAGTAATCATCTACCAGCTTTTTGCCGTCAGCCAAACGATTTTTATCCAGATCGCAAACGGCAATCATTCGGGCAATATCGTGTTGCATGGTTCCAGGCATGTCGTGATCGCGTGCAATTCGTCCGCAACCAATCTGTCCGATGTTTATTTTATTGTTTGGCGCGTTTTTACCCAAAACCGAAGCAGGAACAATAGTTGGAAAAACTACTGTGGCAGCAGTTCCAATCATCGTGGTTTGTATAAATTTTCTTCTTTCCATTGGTTATGGTTATTGGTTAGGATTACTATTTGCAGGCGAATCATCACATTTCAGATCGCCCAATACATATTGTGCGCCGTCAAGGTAGAATTTCAAAAGCCTGCTGTCTTCATAACTCTGGGCATTGTGCGATGGTGAAACATAGAAGACACGGCCTTTCCCGAACTTTTTGATCCAGGAAACATATTTGATCTTCTCATCTATTTCCTTTGTCTTTTTAGTCAGTTTTGAAGTATCCATATACAACAAAGGTCTGAAATTCTTCTGCGTGTATGCCATGTTGAACAGGTAGGGTTCATCGGTATGTACAAACGATTTTCCGCCAAATGCTTTTACCAATGGATGATCCGGTTCGCACAATCCGAGAGTAATTTCCTGCTGCGCCGGGTGGTAATCGAAACTTCCACCAACCATTTCGCTAAATGCCATCGAGTTATTTTGCATCACAATGGCTCCATGAATAACCATCAGACCGCCACCTTTTTTTACATACTCAATCAGGTTTGCTTCCAGTTCGGCAGCTTTGTCTTTTCGCTGGTCGTCGGTTAAACTTTTATCCTTATCCAGAACATCGAGCAACAAATCTCTTCTTGTTCCCTCGGAACAATTGTTATTCAGAACAACAGCATCGTATTTTTTCAGGTTCTTCTTTTCAAACTGGTAAATGTCTTTGCTGAATTCCACCTCAAAAGCGCCTGTTTTTTCAGCCAGAACTTTCATAACAGCATCGGTATGCGGCGCCACCCAATGATCGTATCCGGTGAATAAACTAAATACCAGCACTTTGTGGCGCTTTTTAGTTAGAACTTCGGCTTTTGCAGGAGCCAGGTTCTCAATTTTCTGAACCCATTCATCGGTAAGGGGAAATTCGTTCAATTGTGCTTTTACCGTACAAAATGAAAGAATAATTGAAATCGTGATAAAAACTTTTTTACACATGGTTTAGTTTTTAAGTTGTTGGCTGATTTTTGAAGATTTCAAGCATCTTAAAGTAAACGATAGTGATATTTATATTGTTATTTTATCAAAATTACAGGCGGATTGGCAAAAGCCTGCCAGTAGTTTTCGGCTTCTTCGGGAGTCATTTTTCCGTCGAAAACAACCAGCTGGTATTTCAGGGTATAGTCATTTCCTTTTTCAATTTTCCAGTCTTTGTGCCGGATCGGGCAGAACTCGAAAAACATGTCGCCACGTCCATCATTGGCATCCATTGGCCAAACACGCATAGGCTCGGGGTGCATCCGGTTGGCCGGGTGACTCAGGAACAATATTCCTGAGTGGCCTTCTTTAGTATCCGATTCTCCCTCAATAATACACCAACGGGCTCTGCTCCCGTCGGCATCTTTGCGGGTTTTGCCTTCCGAAGTGAGCGCCGAACTGTTGTCTTTGGTCCATTTTTCGGTTGCCCTCCAGCCAATTCCACCACCATAACGGTAAGCAGCCAGCAAAATACCTGAATCGAGTGGAGTATTCAAGGTACTTACATAATCGAACATGTAACGCTGGTTAGTCAGGTTCCAGACGCGCAGGTCGAACAATTCGCTCATGGCAACAGCATCGCCGCCAGGCGCGCCAAAGTCTACATGTTCCTGAAGCGACCTGAATCCGGTGTAAACAGATCCTTCCACCTGCGAAATCAACCCGGCAAAACGAACCGTTCCCTGCCCTTTCATCAGATTCCAGAAATCCACTTCCCGATTTCCGATGAAAGTGAATGTCCATGGGTTCCATATTCCATAGTGATGGTAATGATCCGGCGCCTGAATGCGGGTAAGCACCTCGCCGCCGGGAGAACAAACCGGGTGCAAAAAAGCTGAGCGTTTGTATAACGGACTGACTCCTTTGGGAGGATTTATTGTTTCAATCTGGTAACTTAAAATGGGTTTATCTCCGAAAGAAAGATTCAGCGCACCATCTTTTATCAATGCTTTAATACCTGAATTAAAAATCTGCGGGTTCAGGCTTTTCCGGAGTACAAATGTGCGTTTGGTATTTTTTAAGGTTAGCCCGTCCAAAACAAACCAGACTTTTGCTCCTGAATAGGTTTCCAATTGAAAAGGAACTGCAGTTTCTGTTTTTCCTTTCACTTCGAAAAGTGCCAGTTTAAGCGAATCAGTATTATAGTTCAACTGATCAATGGGCAGGCTTATCGGACAGTCGGTGCGATCAGTGTTCCCGGCCGCAACTTCAAATCTCAGTAGTTCCTGGGCTGAAGCCTGCAGCACAAACAGAATTGTGAACATAATAATAATTAGTTTCATTTTCTTTTTATTCTATCATCCATTAAACCTACAAATCCTAATTCAGACTATTTTAGGAGTTTTCTATTTTCCACATCGTGCAATACCATCATTTGTTGAATAGCAATCTGGTTCAGCTTTACCAGCCGTTCGGACTGAGGAATTTTTTCATTAATAAAAACGGTATGTATGTGATAATTAAGCTTTGCCAGTTCGCGTTTGGCAGTCCAACCGAGTTGTTTTTGTTCGTCTTCTTTTAGGCGTTGGAATTCCTTAATAAAGTAGAGTTCAAATTCAATAGAAATCCAGGCTGCAAATTTAAACGCAATATCTTTATGGGCAAAGGTCCCTCCATATCGACCGGATTTTGAAACGATTCCAATTGCACTTGTTGAATCAACCCATTTTTGGGGCGACATAGTAAATGCGTTTAATCCTGCTTCGTTTCTAAACCTATCGAATTCGATAGGTTTAAAATTCGAATTATATAAGGTTTCCCATATACCCAGATACTCAACAGTATTACGATTGCGCATCCAATTACATACTACAATAAAGGGGTCAGGTGATTTAAACTTAGCTATATCTGTCAACGAAATATAATCGTCGTCGTAAATTTTAAGAATAGTTACATCTGTTTTTTGTACAATTATTTTTGCCATTAATTGCTTTTTAAATCCACAAAAAAATACTATAGAAAAATTTCAAATTTCTGTTTGATGCCTTTTTCTTCAAACACTTCTTTAATTCGATTTATTTCTATCAAATTATTTTCCACTAAAATACAAATATATCTTAAGAGCAAGATATAATTATCAAGTTACACTGCGTGGGTTGGAAAAATTGCACTCTATGGTTCCCGAAAGTTTTCGGGATTGGTTTCAGCATTGGCTCGTGGGGACGAACACATTTTCTATAATACCATATCGCCTGGGGCTAAAATAGTTGCGAATCGGCAACAATTCATAAAAGAAACTGTTTAAAACAAGTATACTTTCGAAACTTTCGATAATTTTTTTCCATTTTCAAATAAAATACACAAAAAATGACAACAATACATAAAAACAAAACTGAAAAATCAGGCTTTTTTGCATTTTTCTTATTCGCGGGAGTAGTAATATCTGCGCAGGAAACTCATCTTGCAAACATCCGCCAGCTCACCTGGGGTGGTGATAACGCCGAAGCCTATTTCAGTTTCGATGGCAGGTTTCTCTGCATGCAGAGTAATAACAAAAACTGGGGTTTGAAATGCGATCAGATTTTCAATATCGAAATCGAAAAGGCCATAGGCGATTCCACGTACAGACCTGCCCTGATAAGTACAGGAAAAGGCCGTACCACCTGCAGCTTTTTTTTACAGGGTAATGAGCATATCCTATATGCATCAACCCACGCGGGTGGAGATGATTGTCCGGAAGTACCTGAAATTCCCGGTAAATATTTATGGCCCATTTATGATACCTATGATATATATGTCGCGGATCTGAACGGTAATATTGTTAAACAGCTTACCGATAAACCCGGTTATGATGCGGAAGCAACCGTAAACCCGGCTGGAGACAAGATCGTATTTACCAGCACAAGAGGTGGAGATATGGACCTTTGGATCATGAATACCGATGGAAGCGACCAGAAACAGATAACATTTGGATTAGGTTATGATGGAGGAGCTTTCTTCTCGCCCGATGGAAAAAAATTGGTTTTCAGGGCATCACGTCCGAAAAGTGATGAGGAAGTGAAAGAGTACAAAGATTTGCTGGTACAGGGATTGGTAGCACCTGCCAATATGGAAATTTACACCTGCAATGTTGACGGGAGTGATCTGAAGCAGGTTACCCGACTGGGAAAAGCAAACTGGGCGCCCTTTTTCCTGCCTTCAGGTAAAAAAATCATTTTTTCGAGTAATCATCATTCTCAAAGAGGTTATGATTTTCAGCTTTTCATAACAGATCTAAACGGAGAGAATCTTGAGCGAGTCACCAATGAAAGTGTTTTTAATGCCTTCCCGATGTTTTCTCCCGATGGAAAAAAGCTGGTTTTCTCATCAAACCGGAATAATAAGGGTACGCGTGATACTAATGTTTTTGTGGCGGACTGGGTGGAGTAGATTTTTTACGTGACGACCTTTAGATTAGCAAAATTAATTTTAATATTATAATCTGCTAATAT
>CAYGFI010000050.1:0-27326 GCA_964349045.1 uncultured Chitinophaga sp. | reverse complement strand
GATTTATGGAATTATTCTGCATTTTTATTTATTCATGCATTCTGAAAATCAACCGGAATTCAATAATTCACATGGCTTCTGGCCCTGGTCTTTTCACTTACTAAATGTAAATGAATTGTTTTTGTCTGTAAAATAAACTTTAAGTTGGATTACCGGCATTAAATTCTGGTTATGATGTCTATTCTTATAGATTTCTGCTTTTGATTGAAAATATCATAATTAAAAAACTTTAAAGGATATTTTTACTATGAAAGCAGCAATTTCTAAGTATGTCATTCGGCTTAGAATAGTGGTTGTTTACAGAGATTGAAAGGATTTTCATGGGTATATCAAAATACCATATAAAACAAAACATAAATAAACAGATTTCTGATTTTTAACAATTAAATCCTAACGTATGAGAAAACACGAATTTTTACTCCTCATCCTGTTATTATCCTGCATGCAATTTCTGCAGGCACAAAACCGCATTATTACAGGAACAGTTACTGCTGCCGAAGATGGTTTTAAACTTCCGGGAGTTAATGTATCTGTTAAAGGTACTACCATCGGGGCAATTACCCAGTTGGAAGGTATCTACCGTATTGAAATTCCTCAGAGTGCCACGACCCTGGTATTTAGCTTTGTCGGAATGAGATCTAAGGAAATACAAATTGGAGTCCAGACTATCATCGATGTTGTACTCGAAACAGATGCTGTTGGTATCGAAGAAGTTATGGTAGTCGCTTACAGTACTGTTAAAAGAGGCGACTTTACCGGCTCAGCTCAGATTGTCGACGGAGATAAACTGCTGGTACCTGGCGCTGAATCACTTGAAAAATCATTAAGTGGTAAAGTCTCCGGAGTTCGCGTCTCCAGTTCAACTGGTGATCCAGGGTCATCAGGTGAAATTCAGATCCGTGGCATCGGTTCAATCAATGGCTCTACAACTCCTTTATATGTTGTAGATGGTATTCCGGTGGAATCAGGGAACTTTGGACATTATGAGAAATCATCCAATATTATGTCGACAATCAATCCTGAGGACATTCTTAACCTTACCGTTTTAAAAGACGCCGCTGCAGCTTCTCTGTATGGTTCAAGGGCTGCAAATGGTGTTGTTATTATAACCACCAAAAAAGGTCAGTCCGGAAAAACCAGGTTTGAATTCAAAGCCAACACCGGATGGGCTTCACTGGCTACCAATTCTTTTGAATTGATGTCGGGACCGGAGTATCACCGGTACGAGCAAAAAGCCCTGGAAAACTGGGTTAAAAGCTTTTATGGTTTGCTTCCCGGGCAGGATAATTATGGAAATGCCGATACCCTTGCCTATTACCAGGGAGATATCGATTATTATAAATCTGCGTTTAGCTCAACAATCGACTCAACAGTAAACACCAACTGGAGAGATATAATTTACCGTCAGGCTAAACAAACGGAATATCAGCTTTCTGCAGCCGGTGGAACGGAAAAGACTCAATTTTATATCGGGGGAGGTTACTCTGATTATGAAGGAATCATTAACGGTAGTTCTTTCAGTCGTTATTCAGGAAGAATGAATCTTAACCATATGGCAAATAATTGGTTGAAATTTTCATTAAATCAGATGTTGTCATATACAAATCAAAAAGGGTATCGCGATCAGTCTAACCAGGTTCAGGGAATTGGCACAACCTCTCCCCTGGGAACACTCTTACAGGCTAATCCCACTGCGACCAGGTATGACGAGAACGGTAACCGGTATGACGAGGCTATGTTTGGATACATCGGGCATCCTGAGGATTTTCTCAGCGGGATAGAACAGTTTGTTGATTCCAAAACATACAGAAGTATTACAAATGGTAGCATCCAGGTAAATTTTACTCCTGATCTTGCATTTAAATCAACGATCGGAATGGATTGGGTTCAGGCGCAAAATCAGGAATTCTGGAGTCCGACATCTTATAACGGGGAAGCTCTAAATGGTTTAGGCGACCGTGATTTATTTACAATCAGCAACATTACTTCATCCAATATTTTAACTTATAATAAGACCTTAATGGATGTTCATGATTTTAGTGTAATAGCAGGATTTGAATCCAATATGGTTCAACAGGCATACTTGCAGGCGACAGCTACCAACTATTCAAATTCTAAACTTCCCGAGTTGGCCAGCGGTCAGGCAAATAGTGTTACATCTGAAATCAATACAAGTACATTACTATCTTATTTTGGCAATGTAAATTACATTTACTCTGATAAATACTACCTTACCGGAAGTATTCGCTCCGACGGCTCTTCGCGCCTGGGTACCGAAAACCGCTGGGCAATTTTCTGGTCGGCATCAGCCGCCTGGAGGTTCGGTAAAGAGAGCTTCCTTGAGAATTCATTGTTGATTACTGATGGTAAAATCAGATTTTCTTATGGAACCAACGGAAACCTGCCTCCTTTTTATTATACCCACCTGGCCCTATATAGTTTTAGCGGGGGATATGGCGATAACAGTGCAATTTTCGTCGATAGTCCCGGAAACGCCAACCTGGGTTGGGAAAAAAGCAATAATATGAACCTTGGACTGGATTTAACATTCTTTAAAAGATTCGGACTTGTGGTGGAATATTACCGGAAACTTACCGAAGACCTGCTACTTAATGTCCCGATTAGTTACCTGACGGGTTTTGGCGAGACATGGCAGAATTCAGGAAGTTTAAAAAACAACGGGGTAGAACTTGAGTTTCATTCGGTCAATATTGCTGCAGTTTCAGGTTTTAAATGGAAAACAGATTTTACTCTGACAACCCAGAAATCAATTGTGGTCAGTCTGCCTGGTGGTGAAGATATCATTGCAGGAGATGGAAATCTTTATAAATACAGTGAGAATGAACATTTGTATTCATTTTATCTGCCCACATGGGTAGGAGTTGATCCCACCAACGGATACGGATTCTTCCTTAAAGATACCACTTTACCCGACACACCTGAAAACCGGGTAAGAAGGTATTCTGATGCTCAACGATCAATTGTTGGCAAGGCTTATCCTGATATGATCGGGGGATTGAATAATAGTTTCAGTTTTAAGGGAATCGGTCTTGATTTTCTATTTACATATTCTTTTGGAGGCAATCTCTTCGATTATCCCGGTTATTTCATGCATGGTGATGGCTTCAGAGCCGGTATATTTAATTCTGCTAAGGATGTTGAAGGAAACTACTGGACAAAACCCGGAGATGTTGTGGATAATCCGATGCCTAATTACGACGATTCCAATCGGCCTGACCGTTGGTCAACCAGGTTTATTAAATCAACTGACTTTATACGTTTAAAAGAAATTTCCCTGGGATACGATCTGCCTTCGAACCTTGTAAACAGAATGCATTTGGAAAATATCAAAATCTATGGCAAAGGCACAAATATATGGTTGTGGTCAAAAACTGAAGGCATCGATCCGGAAGTTACACTTAATGGCTACAGACCGGTGGATACGCCACTTTCCAAAGTATGGACAATAGGAATTAACCTCAGTTTCTGAGAAAATGTAAAAGCTTAATTTGTAAAACCATGAAACCCACATGTGCTTCGAACACAAACACATATAAATATAATTCCCTGACATGTGGGCTCTCCCGCCAAGGCGGGACAGGCTATCAGACTATTAAAAAATAAATTATATACAGATGAAAAATAAAATAATATTTCCAATAGTTTTTATTCTGATCCTTTTGTTCAGTTCCTGCGAGGGTTTTCTGGATCAGAATCCGTCTACTTCATTACCTTCAGACGGCGCACTCCAATCGGTCACCGATCTTCGGAATGCATTAAATGGCGCTTATACCAAATTAATCGACCTGGATATTAACAATCACTCTTATTATGCTGGTGACTTTATTTGTCTGGGAGATTTACGCAGCGATGATATGAATTATATTCTGAACTCTAATCAGATCAGTCCTGTAGGAAGACTTGATTATGAGAAAAACTCGGATTATGCAGCATCATTCTGGCTTACACCCTATACCGTATTGGGCAGGATCAATGATATTCTCGCTGTTGTTGATAAAATCAATGTTGATGAGGATGAGGAAGTCCTTTTTGAGGACCGTGTCGGACAATTATATGCTTTGAGGGGATTGCTTCATTTCGACCTGGCACGCACTTTTGCGCAGATTCCTACCGCTCTCCATAACGGGATGACCATGAATACTCCTGATGGTGGTATTCCTTTATCGGATAGAAAGTTTGATGTTTCCTATAAACCTGTAAGAGCGACTTTGCAGGAGACATATGACATGATCATAACAGATCTGGATATGGCATTAAGCCTGATGGACCCTGCTCCTGATAAGGATGAAAGCTATGGCAGCCTTAATAAATATGCTACTCTGGCAATTAAATCCAGAGTGCAGCTTTATCTTGGTGATTATGAAAATGCATTAAGCAGTGCAGAGGAGGTAATTGAAAATGCCGGAGAAGCCGGGTACAGACTTTCATTTATCAGCGATTATCCAACGATGTGGTCAGGTACTGCTGAACCTGAATTTCTTTTCGAGTTGATTACAAATCTGCAATATAATGCGCAAAGAAATTCGGTTGGCTATTATTCAAGCCCTGACGGGTACGGTGAATTCGGATGTAATGATGCTTTTGCTGCCTGGATTAAATCCGATCCCAATGATATCCGTGGAAATCTTATTGTGGAAAAAATCAGTAAAAATGGTGATGGTCAGGGATATTATCCCGATAAATATCCTGGAAGAGAAGGAAGTGACTATGTAAATAATCCAAAGATCATCAGAATGGCAGAGGTTTATTTAAATGCCGCTGAGGCTGCTTTTCATTCGGGGGATATTCCAAAAGCAACACAATATATCAATGAATTACGAAGGAAAAGAATACTTTTATATATAGATGTTTCTGCTGTTTCTCTCGACGACATTCTTACTGAAAGAAGAAAAGAACTTTTCGCCGAAGGTCAAAGAAGCTGGGATGTATGGAGGAACAGACAAAGTATATTAATAGAGCGTTTTTCATTAACGCCGGTTAATTACGATAATTACAAAACCCTGGTTGCCATTCCTCAGAGAGAAACAGACCTTTCCGCGGAACTTTTACAGAATACGGGCTGGTAATCCATCGTAATAAAAATGCTGTTTTATCAGAACAGACATTCTGGTATTTTTTCACATCCGAACTCTTTCCATATATCTTGAATTGTTTAGTAAAAATTCAATAACATGGAAGGAGTTCCTTTTTAACTGGTTAACCTGAAAATTAATCATTCCCGGTTGCATCAATTATTGGAGTCTATCCTTAAAAAGTAAAACTTAATTATATTCATTCTAAATAGTCATCATGGAATGCACTCTTAACGATTAAGTGTAAATCTTTTTTATATTTTTAGCCAGAAATTAAATAAATTTTAAGTAAAAGTTTTAAAAATAAAAACTTTAAACTATTTTCGTGTAAATTTTATCTTCAATCAGCATTGTTGAAGAAATTCAAAAATGCCTCAAACTACCAACTAAATGAAGAAAATTATTCAGTTATGGCTGATGGCTGTTATTGCTGTCAGTATTTTAGGAATGACAGGTTGTGAGAATGAACCGGAGCATTTTCAAAGACCACCATGGCTTGGGGGATCTAGTATCGAGACGCTTCAGGAAAGAGGGAATTATACCCAGTTTCTCAAACTTATGGAGAAGGCTAATTATAAAGAGCCAATCGAAAAACAGCTCTATACCCTTTTTGCTCCAAATGACTCAGCTTTTACCGTTTATCTGAATTCCATAGGTAAATCCTCAGTTGATGATTTTACAGTCGATGAAGCTGTTCAACTCTTCACTCTCCATGTTTTAAGAAATCCCTTATCAAGGTATTATTTGATTTACGAATATGTATGGGCGGAGTTCCAGGGACCAAAAGGTGAATATGCTTCTCTTTTCCACAGGAAGGTTACTCCAAGTAAATCTATACCTTACAAGGAAACCATTAAGTATATACCGGGGAGAGAAGGTGAGGAAATCCTTATTTATACGGGTACCAAAAATGTTCCTCTCTGGTCTGATGAGTTCTTTAATGACTTTGGCGGAGCTAAAGACGGATCTGACTACCTATTCATGTATCCCGGCAGTACATGGAAAAAGGGTTATGGTCTTGATGAAAATGGAGAACCTTTAAAAGGATTGAACTGGCACAACGCAATGGTTTTGCCAAATCCCAAGAAACCTAATGAACTTGAAGTCAGAACCGCCAGCGGCTTTATTTATTTTATTGACAGGGTAGTACCACCGATACCGAGTATGGAGGAATATTTAAAAAATAATCCGGAAAAATTCGGATTGTATTATGACCTGATGCAACGGTTTGCAGCTTACGGAAACAGGTATGTTGACCCTGATGGTAGAGTAATGTTCAGAAAATCCTATGACCTTATTTTCGACCTTGCTAATGAGGTAGGTCCTGAAAGCCCACCAAAACCAAAGAGGATGTTTTCCGGCTTTATTCCCACAGATGATGTGTTGCAGGAATACCTTGATAATAGCGTACTGAAATATTACCCTGTAATTGATAGTGTTCCCAGGGTAACCCTGTTTTACATTCTTCAGTCTCAGCTTTCAGAAGCATTGGTTATAGTTTCAAAAATGGAACAAAGCTATTTTAATCCTTTTGGCGATGCTCTGGATGTTTTCCGTAATGATATTGTTTCCGGCTATATGTGCAGCAACGGAGCTGTATACCAATCAAAGAAGGTATTTGCTCCAAACGTTTTTACAACAGTTCCGGGCACTCTTTTCTTTGACAAGAATTATTCAACATTGCTGTTTGCGCTCAATGAAGCCGGTATGCTTACAAGTATCTCGAATCCTGACGCTGATGTAACAGTATTCGCTTCAACCAATGAACAACTGGAAGAGTATGGTATCAGGTATAATGCCACCAGTTCAGTAATTGAAAGCAGAGGACCGGTTGATGGAAAATGGGGTAAAATGAATGCAACTGAATTGGTTATATTCGCCCAGGATCAGATTTACAAAGGTCTTTTGCCTGATTTAAACGGTGAAGGTGGGTTTGCTGAAATGAGTTCGGGTAATTTTATTCAATATGGAAACGGTAAGATTACCGGCGCAGAAAATGCTTTTGCAGGTAACGTTGCAACTCTGCAGGATACTATTCAGAATCCACGAAATGGTTATATTGCCATTGTTGACAGACCTGTTACTTCCCGCGTTGTTATGGGCAAATATATTATGTCTGACCCCGACCTTTCTGAGTTTGCTAATCTGTTGATTTCCGCAAACCTGCTGGATGCTAAATCAAAAGACCCCATAACAAAAGAGGTAATTCCAAACCTGAAATTCCTTGCTGTATCAAAGTATTGGACTGCTTTTCTTCCAACTAATGCAGCTATGGCTCAGGCCTTTGCAGATGGCTTGATTCCTTTGGTTTATCCTTCAACTGTTGCAGGTAAGGATTCAGTTAATAGTTTCATCATGTACCATTTTGTGAAGGGTAATGTAGTCTTTGATGATGGTCAGCTTTCAGGAAAACTTACCACAAACAGAACTTATAAGGATGCTGTCGATCCGAAAATCATTCTGAATTCGACTGTTGATATTACAAATACGCCAGGAAGTCTTACCGTGAAGGATTTTGCAGGACAGGTAATAACTGTTGACCATGCCAATGCTAACATTCTGGTCAGAAAAGGCGTTGTCCATAAGATTAACTCTGTATTAAAATATTATTAGTAATTTAAAATTTCTAATCAGATCAACTATGAAAAAAATCATATTACTTTCAGGATTACTAATATGCTTATTATCAGGTTTTAATTTAGTAAGTGCACAGTCAGCAATTATTAAAGGAAAGGTTTTGGATTTCGTGACCAAGGAAGCGCTTATGTCTGTTAATATTGTGGAAATTGATAAAAACGGCAGGTTTATAGGTGGTACAGTTTCCGATTATAACGGCAACTATGTTTTCAAGGTTTCCAATGTAAATAACCCAATACAGGTTTCCTTTATCGGATACAAAAAGCAGACCCTGATGGTAGAAGGTCGTTCCCAGATCGATTTTAATTTGGAAGCCGAATCCATTGCAATGGAAGAATTGGTTGTTGTAGGTGCAAAAATGGGCAACGATGGTTTAACGAGTATTCGCGACAGAGCAACAGCAGTAGCGCGTATTGAGCTTACAGACATGAAATCCGTTATGTCTACTTCAGTGGAAGACATGCTTCAGGGACGTCTTGGAAACGTTGATATTTCTTCTATATCCGGAGACCCTGGTTCCGGTTTGAATATCAGGATTCGCGGTACAGCCACTTTGAACGCCCGTAACCAGCCATTAATTGTAATTAACGGGATTCCATACGATGCCAATATTGATGAAGGCTTCGATTTTGGAAGTGCGGATATTGAAAAATTCGGTAACCTTATCGACGTTTCTCCTGAAGATATTGAATCTATTGAAGTTCTTAAAGATGCTGCATCTACTGCCGCATGGGGATCAAGAGCATCAAACGGTGTACTTATGATCAAAACGAAACGTGGCGCCAAATCGAAACCTGTTTTTGAATATACCTATAAGTTCACTTCAGCAAAAGAACCAGACCCAATTCCTATGCTCGACGGGGCAGGTTATGCACGACTGATAACAGAAGAACATTTTAATGTAACTTACAATGCATGGGAGAACGATGAAATTGCATTTAATCCCGATTTACCGGAATATTACAACTATTCTCAGAATACTGACTGGGTAAAGGAAATAACCCAGACAGCTCTTACGCAACAGCATGACTTTTCAGTTCGTGGTGGTGGTGAAAAATCAAGGTATAATATGTCAATGGGATTTTTTGACGAGGGTGGAACCACAATTGGTAACAATCTGAAGAAACTTAACCTTCGCAGTTCCCTCGATTATGACCTGTCATCAAAGCTGCAGTTTAAATCGGATATTATGTTTACCCGCTACGATCAGAATAACACCTATGATGTGGAGGACGGAACATATAAAGATAACAAATCCCTTAGAGCAATTGCCTATAGAAAGATGCCTAATCTTTCAGTTTACTACAGGGATACTCTCAATAATATTTCAGATGAGTATTTTACACCCCAAAATACATTGCAGGGAAATGCAAAAGACATTTTCAATCCGGTTGCATTTGCAAAACTTGGAACCCAACACCGTTATAAAGACAATGCCCGGGCATTATTCAGTATCAGGTATCTTATGGCTCCGGGTCTGATTTTTAACTCCACGGTTACCCTGGATATCTTCGATAATAAAATTTCCAAATTCCTTCCTTATAAAGCAATTGGTTACAATTATAATGATGATATTTCCAACCGCGCCGTTAATGAGTTTTCTAAGAAAAGTTCGATTTACACAATTAACCAGCTTGTATACCGTCCTACTCTTGGTGACAACCATGATCTTACTTTTATGGGACAGTTTGATACTGAGGAGTCTCTTTCACGCTGGTATAAAGTTGAATCAAGTCAATCAGCTTCCAAGTATCTCGATCAGCCGGTTAATGATGTTCACCAGAACTATTTTGGTGCAAATGAAACTCAATATCGTTCATTGGGATTGTTTCTTACCGGTAGTTATAAATACAAAGATAAATATAGCGTAATGGTTGGCGCCAAATATGAAGGAAACTCCAAATTTAGTAAGGAAAGTCGCTGGGGTATTTTCCCGACAGTAGCCGGTTTCTGGCGTATTTCTGAAGAAAGCTTCCTGAGAGATATCAGTTTTATCAATGATCTGAAACTTAGAGCAAGTTGGGGTCAGAGCGGAAACTCACCTTCTGAGAATTACCTTTATTTTAATACCTACAGTGCAGGTTCTTCATTATCATATATGGACATGAAGGGAGTGCAGCCTGATGGTGTTGAACTTACCAGCCTGAAATGGGAGACCATTGACCAGATTAACCCCGGTCTCTCTTTCTTTGGCTACAACAACCGCTTAAATATTGAATTCGACTATTACAAGAAGAAAACTCTGGATCTCTACCTAAAGGATTCCGGTATTCCGGATCAAACCGGTTTTGGTGTCGTTAACCGGAATGACGGTGAAATGGAAAACAAGGGTATGGAATTTCTTATCGATTATACAATTGTCAGGAAAAAGGATCTTGATATCAGTTTTAACCTGAACATTTCCAGGAACAGAAATGTAGTTTTAAGCCTTCCTGAAAATTATAGTCTGGAATATGGCAATATGCTCGAAAACGGAAATTATAAAATTGCAATTAAACCAGGCGAACCACTTGGTGGATTCTTCGGATATGAATTCTTAGGTGTATATACTTCTGATGCAGATGCCATTGTTAGAGATAAAAATGGTCTGCCGGTTTATGGATTAAATGTAAGTGAACCCCTTAGTATGATTATGGCTGGTCCTTCAGGATATGTTTTTGAAGGTGGCGACGCCAGATATGCCGACCAGAACTATGATGGTGAGATCAGTGAACTGGATATCGTTTACCTTGGAGACTTGAACCCAAAATACATGGGTGGTGCCGGAACACGGATTCAGTACAAGAGTTTCATATTTAATACCTTCTTCTATTTCAAACTGGGACAGAAAATTATCAACCAGACACGAATGGATACCGAAAAGATGTATGACCATGATAACCAGAGTGTGACCACCGACTGGCGCTGGAGAAGGGTAAATGATGTAACAAATGTTCCCAGGGCGCTTTACAACGAAGGATTTAACTGGTTAGGTTCCGATCGTTTTGTTGAAGATGGTTCCTATTTAAGGCTTAAATCATTATCAATGAGCTATATCGTTAGCTCAAAAGTCTGCAGAATGGTAAGAGTTAAGGATATGAAACTGTTTGCAACAGGTTATAATCTCTTTACATGGACTAATTATTCTGGTCAGGATCCTGATGTTGCTCCCCCTTCCAAGCCGGATACACTTCCTAAGGATTACAGTAAAACACCTCCCAGTAAAAAGGTTATGCTTGGTGTCAATATTTCGTTCTAATTATTAAATACTAAATTAAATGAGAAATATCGCAATAAAACCAATGGTCAGATTTACAATGCTCTTCTCAATTATATCATTTGCATCATGCAGTGATTGGTTAACTGTTGAACCTGAAAATAACCTGATCAAAGAAAAATTCTGGACGAAAACAGCTGATGTTGAAGGAGCTCTTGCTGCTACCTACAATGCCCTGCGTGATGCCAGTCTGAAATCAATTATAATGGGAGAGTTACGCGCTGACCTAATGAAATTTCCCGGCAACAGTTTTACGGATTATGCAAAAATTGCTGAGAGTAACATTAGCCCCACGAATGGTGTTGTTACCTGGAAGGATTATTATAAAGCCATCAATCTTGCAAATACCCTGATGTATTACGACAAGAAGGTATTTGAGAAAGATAAGACTTTCACCAAAAAAATGCTTGACGGTGTTGATGCTGAAGCTCTCTTTATCAGGGCGTATTCTTACTTCTATCTTGTTCGTTTATGGAAGGAAGTCCCCCTTGTACTGGAACCTTCAATTTCGGATACTTCTGATCTATATGTCGGGAAAAGCACTGAGCCTGTAATCATAGCACAAATTATTGAAGACTTATTAAAAGCCAAGGACCTGGCATATACCAATGAGTTTGCCGGATCCGATTATTTTTACGGGCGTGTAAACAAGTATTCAATTATGGCGCTTCTCGCTGATGTATACCTTTGGAGTGAACAATATGAGAAATGTATAGAGTATTGCGATTATGTTAGCGCTTCCGGACTCTATGAGCTTGAAAGTACTGACACCTGGTTTAGCATTTATTTCCCCGGGAATTCCAATGAAAGTATTTTGGAACTTCAGTATAATGATAACCTTGAAAGTCAGAATAACCCTATTTATAACGATTTAATTCCGATTAACGGAAGTCCGCAGGTAGTTTTAAATAAACAGAATATTGCCCTTATAATGACAAAAGAGGATTTTCGTAATTTTCAAACCCAGGGTGCAATCTGGAAATTCAAAGGAAAAGATGCTCTTGGCTTGATTCAAAGGTCAAGTACTGAGCGCGATGCAAATTGGATCATCTACAGGTATGCTGAAATTCTTCTCATGAAAGCTGAAGCATTAATTGAACTCGACCGTTTCGACGAAGCCAATAACCTTATCACTGAAACTGCAATACGAGCCGGGGTTCCTTATGAGGCAACTTACGACAAAATATTACTTAGAAAAGCTCTTCTTGATGAGAGAGGCAGGGAATTTATGCTGGAAGGCAGACGGTGGTTCGACCTCTTAAGAGCTGCGAAACGCACCGAAGGCGGTAAATCGTTTGCAAATAAGCAGATAATTATCAATATGATACTTTCAGGTGCAGATATTAAGCAGCAGGCAATTCTGAAAACCAAGGTTTTTGACACTATGAGTTATTACCTTCCTATAGCTGAAAGAGAGATTATTTATAACCAGAATTTGATCCAGAATCCTTATTACGATCGCTAAAAATAATAATATTTACAGTTATGAAACCCGCATGTTTCCATAAACTCAAACACCTGGAATATTGTCCGGAAATGAGGGTTCCTTATGACCATAATAATAAACTATGACACATATGAAAAAATCTGTTTGGTATAAACTGACAGGAACCGGCAAAATTATTCTTTTAGCATTAATTTTGTTTGGTTGCGACCCAAAAGTAATTGAGTGGGAGATTGAATCCAAGGACCAGGTTATTGCACAGTATATTGAGACAAATGCTCAGTTCTCACAATTCTGGGAAATTCTGGAAAGTACAGGTTTAAGCAGCCTTTTAAGTGTGAGAGGTCCTTTTACACTTTTACTACCTTCTGATTCAATAATGGATATTTATTACAAAAATAAGGGAATTACTTCCTACAAGGATTTAAGTCCGGCTGACCTAAAAAAACTCGTTCTTAACCACCTGATTCCTGCCAAAATTGAATCTGGTGACATAGAGCTTGGCGCTATGCGTGATACAAATGCCATAGGTGACTACCTGGTTACCGAGTTTGTGGAAGGCGATGAAATCCTTATTAACAAACAAACTAAAATAAGTAAAAGAAATATTGCTGCTGCAAATGGTGTAATACACCTGATTGACAAAGTAATTGAACCTGTTACTGAAAGTGTTTATGCCCTTATCGCTAAAAATCCCGAGTATTCATTATTTGCAGAAGGATTGGTAAAAACCAAGCTGAAAGACACACTTGAGATGATTACTTTTCCTTTTAATAATAAACTGGCACGTACCCGATTTACAGTTCTTGCTGTGCCTGATTCAATTCTTGGACGGGAACCTTATAATATCTCAAATATAGACCAGTTTATATCTTATTTTACACCTGCTGCAGATAGTGTGACATACCTTCGTAATGGATTTTACAGGTATATGGAGTACCACTGTCTTGGTGGAACTTATTTCCTCAATAACATGACAACACGGGTATTCCCGATATTGTCATATGATAATAATATTTCTGTTACCGTTGATAATGAGGATTATAAACTTAACCTGAATAAGCTTACAAAGAAATATACCGGATTTTTAGTTGAGGAATCAAATTATCCTGCTAAAAACGGTACAGTCCATGCACTTAGGGACATTTTACCTGTATTTGAACCGGAACCGACGGCTGTTGTTTGGGAAACTACCGACCACTTCGATCTGAAACAGGGAGACTATTTTGATAAGTATTATTCACGTTGGTTTGATGGACAAAATACTTTTGAAAATATCAAGTGGGAAGGCGATTATTTATTGTACTACTTTAAAGATCATGATACAGGTAAATTACTGAATGATGACTGCCTGAGTATGAGCGGATGGTGGTGGTGCCAGGTTACAACCCCAAAAATTATGAAGGGTAAGTATAAAGTGACTTCTAATCTTTGGGGCGGACAAATAAATTATGCTGTTTATGTTGATGGGGTGAACACTGCCATAATTAAATCTTCTGATCCTGCTGAGTCTACCAGTTGGGGTGAGTTTGATTGGACAGAAACAGCAACACATACATTTAAGGTAGTTACTCTTAGCCCTGGGATGTTATTCTGGGATACTATAATATTTACTCCGATTAAGTAATAAAACACCAGCCAATAATTTAATACAGCTTTGAAATGACAAAACGATATTTATATTCGACCCTTTTCAGTTTAATTACTCTCTTTTTCGGTAGTATCATTCCTTACACACTATTTGCCCAGACTTCTGATATCAGTATTTCCGGCGTGGTAAAGGAATCAGGTACCGGCTTGCCCCTTAAGCAGGTTTCTATTTCTGTTTCCTCCACAGGAACATCTTCAGAAACTGATGAGCTGGGCGCTTTTACAATTGCTGTTCCAAATCTTGAAGCAGAATTAATCATTAACCTGCCAGGTTACAATATGCGGAACATTTTCCTAAATGGGAGAGAATTTGTAAATGTATCGCTGGTTTCATCCAGCTATAGGTCTTTTGATAATTCCTATAATACACCTATAGGGGCCGTTACTATTAAAGATGAAGTCTTTTCAGCTACTTCATTAATAGCAAATGACCTGTTGTATTCAAAGTCTACCTCCTTTGATCAGGTATTACAGGGAAAAGTTCCCGGAATGCAGGTTATTGAACAATCGGGAATGCCTGGTCACAGAACGTATATGAATATACGGGGAGTTTCTTCCTTATATGCTAATTCTGAACCATTACTCTTTATTGATGGTATGATTCACGATTATACTTATGCAAGAAACAGTCTGCTTGAAGGATTTTCTCTTAACCCCCTTGATATTGTTGACATCGATGATATATCGGATATATCAATTCTTAAGGACGGTACCTCATACCTTGGATCTGCTGGCTCAAATGGAGTTATCAATATCAACACTGAGCAAAAAGGTGAAACCAGTACCGTTATTAAGTTTTCTGCTTATGGTGGAATTACAATGACTCCGAATAAACTAGACCTTCTTTCAGCCCCTCAGTTTAAAAATTACTTCACTGAAATGCTTGGCTCTCAAGGTTATAATGCCACAGATATTAATTCAATGTATCCATGGCTGAATGGTGATGCCACAACTGAAGAATATTACAAATACAATAACAGTACCGACTGGCAGGACGAAACCTTCAAGCCTGCTTCAGTTTCTAAATACCATTTCTTCCTTAAAGGGGGTGATGATATTGCAACGTATAATATTTCAACCGGCTGGCTTTCTCACAATGGTTTGTATGATAATTCTGAATATACAAGGTTTAACCTTCGTATTAACGGTAAAATCAATATTTCTGATAAGTTTTCTGTTGTTCCTAATGCAAAGTTATCTTTAGCTGATAATGTGCTTGCAAACCAGGGACCCAGTGCATGGAAGAACCCCATACTTTCTACTATCCTGATTCCTTCAGTAATGGGACCGTATACAAGGGATGAAGTTACCGGCACTGTGCTTTCCTATATTGAAGACGTTGGTGTTTTTAATGTGAGCAATCCTTCTGCAATTATTCAGAGCGCCCAGGCAGCAAACAGGAATTATCATTTTCTGAGTTCTGTTACCGCTGCTTATAAGTTTAATGAGAATTTTAACATCTCAACCCTGGTTGGTATAAATTTCAATAATTCGCGTGAGAATATTTTTCTGCCGGATATAGGTCTTGTTCAGGTCGATTCAGCTTATAACAGCCCTGGTGATTTTGTAAATGAATTCAGATCTACCCAAAATCATACTACTGTTTCCTATAATAAAAAGACTGTTTCCGGACATACTTTTGCCTTAAACGGAGGTTTGCGGTATATGGAAAACGCCTATAAGAACAATAAGAGCCTTGACCTGAATACTCCTTCTGATGATTTTAAGAGTCTTGGCGATGGCTCTCAGTATAGTTTTTTACGTTCAACAGTAGGCGATAACAGGGGTTTATCATGGATTTCATATTTTGGTGACCTGAATTATAACTTCAGGAATAAGTATTTTATCAGTTCTAAAATTTCATACGATGGGAATTCTGCGACAAATGAAGAAAACCGCTATAATTTCTACCCTTCAGTTGGAGCAGCATGGCGTCTTTCGTCAGAGAGTTTCCTGAACCAGGCCAATTGGCTTGAGGATTTAAAACTGCGTGGTTCTTATTCTGTAACCGGTAATATGTTCAGTTCCATTTATGATTATTCTAAATTGTATTATACAAGCAGAAGATTAAACAGTACAGGAGTTCTTCTTCGTGAATTTATTCCTAATGCAAACATGGAACTTGAAAAGAAAAATACGATTAATGCCGGCATGGACATATCGCTCTTAAAACAAGTCCTCAATATTCATGTCGACGTATTCAAAGCAAACGTCGATAACCTGATCATACAGCAGGAGCTGCCTTCTACTTATGGCTACCCTTCATATTTTGATAATGGCGGAAAACTGGAAACTTCAGGTGTTGAAATTGCTGCTGATACGAGAATACAGTCGGGAGAATTTGTATGGACCCTTGGTGGATCTGTAAGCAAGGAAGTGACGAAAATAAAAAGTCTGACCTTCCTGAATCCTCTCACTGAAAGTATTATCACTTCAATAAGCGGCGCTCAGTTTATTACATCAACAGGGAATGCTATTAATGCCTATTATGGTTACAAAACAGATGGTATTCTTACCAGCGCTGAAGCAGGTACTATTACCGGACCAAAAGGTACGCTAATGCAGGCAGGTGACATCAGGTTTGTTGATGATGGCGATAATATTATTAATGAAAAGGATAAGACAATTATTGGGGATCCAAATCCGGATTTGTTTGGAAATATTTACACGGCTTTCAGCTATAAGAGATTTGAATTGTATGCTTCTTTTAATTATTCTGTTGGGAACGATGTATTCAATTATATAAGGTACAAAGCAGAATCGATGGATTCATACAGTAACCAGTCTACTACTGTACTTGACAGGTGGACAACTGCTAATCCGAGTACTGAAATGCCGCGTGCCAGCTATGGAGATCCTACCGGTAATACAGTATTCTCAGATCGTTGGATTGAAGACGGATCATACATTCGTCTTGATCAGCTTACTCTGAATTACGACGTGCCTTCAATGCCTGGAATATATAAAGGAATTACTGTGTATCTAACCGCTACCAACCTGCTTACATTCACCAAATATAAAGGTTATGACCCGGAATTCATGTATTCGAACAGTCCTTATTATATGGGCGTTGATTATGGTATGATGCCACAGACCAAATCATTTATAGTTGGCTTAAAATTAGATTTATAACAGGTAAAACTTATATAAAATGGAAAAGAGATCACGAATATCATCATACTTCCTGACTATTCTTAGTGCGGTTTTGATTCTGAACTTCGGATGTAGTGATGACTTCTTCAATGAAAAAGCGGGCGACCGTATAACTCCTGAGCAGCATTATCAGTCTGTTATAGATCTTGAAGTATCAATGTACGGGGCAATAGTACCTTTACAGGAAGCTTTGCCAAAACTGATTATGTATGATGGACTGAGATCCGACATGATGCAAGTTACCCCGAATGCTGACGCTTATTTAAACGAGTTAAACGACCATGTAATATCAGTCGGAAATCCGTATACCAACCCGGCTGATCTTTATAAGGTAATTATAAATATTAATGAAGTTCTGGCTAATGTCGGCACAGTTGCTGCAAAAGATAAGCAGGCTGACTCCCTTTATGTCCGTGCGGTAACAGGGGCATTAATAGGAATGCGTTCATGGGCTTACCTTACAATATCACGCATGTATGGCAAAGTTGCTTATATAGAGGATAATCTCACATCCATTCCATCCGACATTACTCAAAAGGTAATCATTAAATATGATCTTATTGATACACTTATTAACCAGATTAAGCCTTATATACACGACAATTCAACAGGAACTAAATATTTTGAAAGACGGTTCGGTAATTATGTAAATACAAAGGCACTTCTGGGGGAATTATACCTTGAGAAAAATGATTATGTAAATGCAACTGAATGGCTTAAAAAAGCCTGCGAGAGTTATGATAATCATCCAATCCTCTTTAAAGGAGATAAAACGTATAAGGAACTGGCATGGGCAAATATCTTTTTCAATGCGGAATCACAGGGGATCGAAACTATTTGCGTGGTTCCTTTTTCCTCTGACGAGGGACAGTTTAATCCGCTGCCGGCCTGGACATATGATCAGTATGTTGTTAAGCCAACAACTGTTCTTGTTGACTCTTTTATGTCACAACTTACTGTAACTGGTGATACCGGTGACATCTTCAGGGGTCAGGATTACACTTTTTATGAAGACAGTATTTCCGGTTTCTCTGTTATTGCAAAATACCTTATTCCTTTGCTTGAATCATATAGTTCAGATATAATAATCTCCAGGGCAACAGATATTCATCTTCTGCTTGCTGAAGCATATAATCGAATGGGTGATGCTACTTCACAAAAGTTCGCGTTGATGCTTTTAAACGATGGGGTTAACAAATTGAATCCAAAACCTGCAGAATTTTCAAGGTGGTCAAATAACCTTGGAGTCAGAGGAAGGGTAAGTCTTCAATCAAGGATTGTTCCTTTATCTATGGCTGATCCTGACTCGATAATAAACCTTATTGAAGATTTTATTATCGCGGAAAGAGCTATGGAACTGGCCTTTGAAGGTAAACGATGGAATGATCTGGTTCGTATTGCTGAACGCAGAGGTGACCCGGCATATCTCGCTGACAGGGTTGCTGCAAAATATCCTTTAGGTTCAGGTGATTATAACAGGCTTCACAATTTATTAATGGATCCGGCTTCCTGGTACCTTCCTTTTAAATAAACTATAATATTCAAATAGTGTATTTAATATGGCTGCCGGTTTTCCGGCAGCCATTTTTTTATTCCATTTGAAATCATTGTTGTCCGGTAAAACATTAAAACTTTTTTATCTTTAATATTTCGCTGCTCTGCAGCTTATAGGTATCCATGTAATTCCTGACTACAAATATTTAGCTGCTCTGCAGCTTTTTTAAGCGTTAGTGTTCCTCCTCCATAGTTATTAAGAAGGAGGAGCACTAACGCTAAATAAAGCTGAATAGGCTAAGACGAGCTCAGCCGAATCGCAGTAAAATATTTGCAGCCAGGAATTACCCGGGTACTTTATAGCTGCAACTCAGCGAAATAACTAAAATCAGAAGTTGTAAGTATTATCTGACAAGACACCGACTTCATACACTAACCCTGTTGGAATCCGGATCAAGATGGGGGATATCTGGCATTACATTCAATAGCTTGGAGTTATTCTGAATGAGAGGTTTGCATGAAAGTCTTTTTATAAGGGAAAGACCAATTCAACAGTAAAGCATAAAAAAAGACTGCCTCGCAGGAGGCAGTCTTTTTAAATTACCAGATTATACTATTTGAGGAATTTAACAACGGTGTCGTTAGCTTTTACAAAATATAATCCTTTTGCATAGGTGCTAACATTAAAAGTATGCTGAGTTCCTTGTACGTAAACTTCTTCCATTTTTTTACCAACGCTGTTGTAGATAGTTACTCTTGCATTAGCAGTGGTTAGAACTACGTTAAGATGGTTATCAGCCGGGATCGGATATACCCTCACAGCTTTAATGCTAGAAGTAACAGGATTAACGTCAGTAACAAAAGCAAGATCAGCTAAATTGATGAGGTATATACTGTCGATATAGGTTATAATATCAGATGTTCCAAGCATAAACTGAACTTTCTGGACTGTGTTTCCAACAATCTGGTCGAAATTAACATCGAAGATATACCAGGTGGGCTCTGTTGTAATGTTAAAAGTCCAATCACAACGACCATTACCTGAACGGGGATCAGTAGTGGCACCATATCTATTGTAGTTATTACCAGCGATGTCTTCAAAGTCAACATTGAAAGTTCTTTCAGCAGCTGCCCATGCTTTGAATTTGAATTGATAGTCAACGTTAGGAAGCGCATTTAAATTTTCCTGGTTGAACTGGTATCTCCAAACATCAGCAGTAGTAAGAGGAGTATGAACGGAAACACCTTCTGCTACTGTATGACCAGGAGCGGCATCTGTCCATCCACCCCATCCAATACCCTGAAGGGTAGCGCTTACTTCATTAAAATCACCATTTTTTATAACATTGATTTCTTCTAAAGAAACAAACTGATTACTAATTGTAACAGTAGCAGTTGCATCAATGAAAGAACCATCAGTGGAAGAAGCCATAACAGTTACTTCGCCATTCATTATTGGTGTAACAACTCCGGATGAACTTATTGTTGCTCTTCCGGTTCCATTTTGAACAGTCCATTTTAGAGCTTTGTTGGTTGCATTCTCAGGAAGAACTGTAGCAACAATTTGAAGGGTACCATTATTTACAGTTATAGTACCTCCTGTAATTTCAATGCTTTCCACATCAGTTGCAGCTGCAGCGCCAAGGAAAGTAATAATTCCGCAATCGTTCATATTGCTCCATGATTCATTTATAGCGCCTACGTTTGCCCAGACTGCACGTTTACGTCCAGGGTCGCCATCTTCCCTGTCAATGATGGTAACATCAAAACCGACGTTTGCAGTTAAGTCAATTTGAATACCATCTTTGTCAACCAGCTTTGCCCAGGGAATAAAATATTCGCCAATATACCCTGTGTAAGGATCGGATACCATAAAAGCATAAACTACACCGTCAGTTCCTGTAAATGGAGTTCCATCGTTTTTTCCATCGGTAAATCCGGGAGCAACCTGGAAGTGACCTAAACCTGCAGCAGGTCCAAGGCCGTCAGCCAGTTCGTAATTTACGTCAAAATAAATTTCCGGTTTATCATATTCCCAGTTGTTTCCGGCAGGAGTAACAGCATAATTTGGCCAAAAGCCATCATCAGTAACCTGAAGAAGAATGTACCAGCCATCTTCTGTCCATAATGCTTTCCATGTTGTTTCGCCTGATTCACCAAGAGTTGGTAATTCTGCCTGAAATGGCTGATCAATGTTATTGGGTGATGCAGTAGCCCAAACCTCATCAATAACACCGTCAATTTCAGGAGCGGTGGTAGCTTTGAGTATTTCCGCTGATGGCTGCTGTGCAAAAACAACGACTACTGCCATACATCCAAGGAAGAGTGTAAAGATCTTTCTTTTCATAATTTTTGTTTTTAGTTAGTAATTAAAAGTCATGTAAATTAATAATAAATAATTGATAAAAACAAGAATTTTACTTTACAAGTTTTAAGTTTTTCTGTATTATTGTTATGAATATTGTTAAAAATGAAGATTTGTTAAAACAAGCTGATTTTTGAACAATAAAGGGATGTAAGTAAAGGCTTAAATGTTGTTTTATGAATTTGATATGAGCAATTCTAATACCATAAATATAAATTTTTTACTGCCCCCAGGAAAATTTATATTTTACTTAATTCTGATAATATTACCAATATTCATTTTCTGCACATTTGAATTATGTCTGCGCTTATTTCATTACGGTCAGGATTATAGCCTCTTTATCAGTCCTCCGGATCCCGCTTTCCGGGATTTTAAAATTGTAAATCCGGAAATAGGGGCTAAATATTTCCAGGATCATGAGTATAGCAGACCTGTAAATGATATATTTCGTAAGAATAAGGATAATAATTGTTTTCGTATTTTCGTAATGGGAAGTTCTACTGTAGTTGGCTTTCCATATGAACCTAACCTGATGTTCCCAAGGATTTTGCAAAGCCGGCTGCAATCTGCTTATCCTGAAATGCGTATAGAAATTATTAATACAGCAATTACCGCAATTAATAGTTTTACACTTTTCGATTTTACGGATGACATCCTTGCTGAAAAACCTGATGCTATACTTATCTACGCAGGCCATAATGAGTATTACGGAGCATTTGGTGTAGGATCAAATGAAGGCGTTGGCAAAAGTCGTTCAATAGTATTGCTTCATATGAAGTTACTTAATTTGAAGTTTTATCAGTTAATACGGCATACAATTTATAAACTTCGGACTACAGGGGAAAGCTCGTCACAATTTAAAAAACGGGGTACACTTATGACCAGGATTGTCAAAAATGCAGATATAGTATATGGAAGTAATGAATACAATGCCGGTCTGAACCATTATCAGGCAAATATGTCTGCAATCCTGCAGAAAGCGTCAAAAAATAAAGTGCCTGTTTTCATTAGCACTCTTGTAAGTAATATTAGGGATATTAAACCGTTTGGTTCCATTAAATCAGGGCAGGAGGAAAGTGCGGATGAAATTTACACTAAAGCCCGGCAGCACTTTGACAAGGGAGAATTCATACCGGCAAAGGAATTATATACACGTGCGAGAGATCTTGATTGTGTGAGATTCAGGGCTTCTTCGGACATAAATAATTCAATTGAAGAATTGGCAGCCAAATACCATTGTTACCTTGTACCAATGGTGCAGGCATTTGAAAAAAAATCTCCTGACTCAATCGTTGGGAATAATCTGTTTACTGAACACGTTCATCCAAACATTTCCGGATACTTTCTGATGGCAGATGTGTTTTATACATCCATAACAGAATCTAAACTCATTGCGAATGAAACTAATAAATTTACAACCCGGTCTGAAACTTCCTTTCAGAATTCCTACGGTTATACTGATCTGGACAGTTTGCAAGGGTATCATATGATTGAAAATCTCAAATATCACTGGCCGTTCAGGGATGAGACGACGACTTATCTTGACTATCGGTTAATTTATAAGCCTGTTGATCTGATCGATTCCATTGCGTTTAGTCATTTGGTAAATAAAAATAGTATTCCGGTGGTTTCACACCAAAATCTTGCCAAAAAGTTTATTGAGAGAAATGAGCCGATTAAGGCTTATCGTGAATATAAGGCAATTGTACAGATTGCTCCTTCAACTCCTAAATTTCTAAGGGAAGCAGCGTCTTATTTCATTACAGCAGGGGACCTTCCATTGGCGCTAAAGTATTTTGAACAATCTCTTGAATATGAACAATCCTATTTTGCAGGTTTCAGGGCTGGTGAAATTTGTATGATACAAAATGACTTTTCCCATGCATCGAAATTATTTACGAAGGCATTTGATTTTGCTGACAATGAAACAAAACCCAAAATCCTGAATAAACTTTATCAGTGTTATATATATAGCGGAAGACAAACAGAGGCAAGGCAGGTTTATGAAATTATTAATCAGTATTCACCGGGGCTACGAGTCATGGTCCCCCCAAAAACTTATTCATTCAGTAATTATTTGCCAATCGATATTAAGGACCAGGTTGAAAAGGCCCGGGAATATTTAAAAGATAAAATGACTAAACATGCATTGGAATTATTAATTGCAGCGTTGGAAATAAACGATTCTCCCGTTGTTAACCGGATGATCGGTAACATATATTATGAGATGCAGGATTTTAATAATGCCGTTTTCTTCATGGAAAAAGCTTTTCCCTGGTTTAAATTTGAACCTTTGTTCCTGGATGAGATAATCCGAATAAACATGGCCGGTAAAAATTTTTTCAGAGCGAAAAATTGCCTGGAGCAGCTTAAACATATTGAACCCAGTTACCCGGGAATTTCATTACTTGAGAAAATGGTTATGGACGGTAGTTAGAATGCTTTTTGGATTTTGAATTTATTCGTGAAACTCAAATTTCAAAACATCCAGTCCCGATAAAATCGGAAAAGTGAACTGATATTTGTAAGTCAAACTAATCCCGATTCAGGAGCCAATTGAAATAATGGAGGAAATATTCCGATGTTTGTCTCTTACGCTTTAGTTTCTGTAAAGGAGAGCATAGAAAGGAAGAGATCATTTTTTGATATCTTGTCTGCTTTACTGCAAGATAGTTCATTGTTTCCGGTATATGTCCGATTCATATTTTTTTGTCGGTTTATTAAAGAAAGAAAGTGAATCTATCGCCAAATTAGTTGTGTCGAAGATGACTTTTTCAGTTGGATTATAAATAGTAGTAAGAATTTCCTTTTGCGATACGCTTACCTTTCCTGTGATTAATACCGGCCTGTTATAATTATATAACCGGGTAATTAAAGATTCGGGGTCTTTGGCAGGAAGTACAAATGGTTTGGATTCAATCCCTTTAGCATCGATATGGGTAAAATAGGGTAGTGTAATTACACCATCTTCCCTTTTACTTGCAAAAACCAGCCATCGGCTATTTAAAGACCAGTTATGAAAACTTTCGGTTTGTCGGCTGTTTATATTGAGCTTACGGTACTTTCTGTCATTCAGATCAAGAATATACAGGTCACTCGAGGTATTTCCGATAGTAAAATAGCCGTAATCAGCCATGCAAAAAACAATAAACCTTCCATCGGGAGAAGCTTCCGGAAAGGTTATACTTAGACCGGTTTTTTCAGAAGAGAGCAAAGTATCTGCTTGTCCCCATTCATGAGTTTCGGAATTGAAATAAATACGCATGAGGTCGTATTTTACACGAATCCCATCGATTTTCTTTCGCCCGGCCGGACAGTTAATGTAATATAGGTATTTACCATCAGGCGACCAGTTAGGCAGGTTTTCAAGGTCTTCTCCGGCAATTTTCGGTGAGGTAAAAACAAGATTGTTTTTCACATCATAAACTATAATATCAGAACTTTCGTCGTAAACGTAGTTTAATCGTTCACCGGAAGCATACATAAACTGGTGAATAATATTGGTAGAAAATGCAATATAGTTTTTTGAAGGATGCCATGCCGGGTATGCAAATGATGCCGGGGTATAAGCTGTTTTTGTTTCTAACCATCGCTCAATTCCATTCGAACGTATATAAGTCCCACCAGGCGGGGTACGGAGATGGATCAATATATTTTCGGGATTGTGGTTCTGAAAAGTATGGCAATGCATACAATTCCCGGAAGTGTTTTTATTCTCCAATATGGCCGATTCTTCGAAAGTTTCAGTACTTCTCTGAACTATTGACATCCTATTCCAAAGAATCAAAGCGGAATTTATCCTTCGGTAGACAATATAGGCATCGAGCGAATCAGGTGAAACAAAGTTTTTAAAGGATTGGTAACCTACCCACAAATTATCCTTCTTTACAGCGATACCAATTAATATAGAATCTCCCTGGCTTTCATTTAAAAGTTTTTTCCATTTTTTTATCGGGATAATTATTTTCCCATCCTTGGAATTTACTCTAAATCCATTGTTGTCTGATCCTGAAAAACTCACACTATATTCCTGAGCATCCTCATGTATTATAAAATTCAAAGGGGCAATATTTACCGGAATAACCAAAGAGGAATAATCGGGATAAATAATAGCTAACCTGTTTTCAATACGGTCAGTTTTCTTTTTTCCTGCATTGCATCCTGTTATTAAAATAATTAATACGATTGAAAAAAGTGATATTTGCTTTTTCATGTACCTTTAGATTTAATACTTTTCCCCTTTGCTTTTGGACTGTCAAAATTTGCATAATACCAATATGTATTTTTAAATCCGGGCTTAAGGATTTCTTTTAACCTGACAGGATCAGACCTGTTTGCCAGGAATGTTTCATTAAATACCTTATATCTTTCAATAGTGTTCTTATTAATAACAAATTCCCATGTACTGACTGGTCGCTTTACTTCCACATAATACTGAATCAAAGCTTCTTCATAGGTTTTTGGCATTTGGGTATAAAAACCTGATTTTAACACCAGTGGAAGAAAACGGTAAAAGTTGATAAGGTCGTTGCGTAATATATAATATGACATAAGATATTCAAAAGCCATCTTGTTTTTAGGACTAACTTTTAATACATTATACAGATCCAGATCAGGTTCCCTGAGATTTATAGGATTTTCATCTTTTATTATTGCTAATATATCAGGTTTAAATTCTCTCATTAATTTAAATGGTTCATTTGAAAGTCTATCGATCAGAATCTTTGAAGATTCTCTGTAAATGATTGATTTACTTAGAATTGTAAAATACTTCCTGGCTGTTGATATTTCTCCAAGGGTCAGGGAAGATATTGCCAAACGTTCCAATGACTTTGGCGCATAAGGCGCATAGGTTTGATACTCGATCATCCAGTATTTTGCAGCCTTAATAAAACCGAAATCGTTGTATAAATCGCTTGAGTAGGAAAGGCAGTCCTTTGAAAATTCCTTATTTAAAAGAAGCGAATATTCACCCCATTCCTGTGGAATGGCAAATAAATTTTCGCTCATTTGTCCTGTCTCAAATAATGCCCTATTTAATTGAAATCTGGCGATCCTGTCCTGATTACCAACCATACTTTTAAATGACAGCACTTTATTCCATTCCTTGTTGACCGAAAAAAGATCGATTTCAACCTTGAATTTTTCCTTGTTTATAAAAAGTGTTTTAAATGCAATGCTACAAAATAAAGTAAGTATAACAGGAAAAAACAAAGCATTCATAATTTGCTTTCTCCTGTATGCAATCCGGTTGAAAAAATTATTTGCAGGCAATAAAATAAGAAGAAAGGCAAGGGTAATGTAAATACAGATATACCAAAATCCGGGGAAGGTAACATTTAAGTCAGAAAAACTAAATTGCTCAAGTTGAAATTGAATTAGTTTCGATCCTAAAATAGTAAACGATAGTATAGCAAATAAAGCTAATCCGCATAAAGGGAATAAAACGGATCGTATTGATTTCATGTGGATTAACCCATTAATTAAATATAACATTGTAAGAATAAATGAAACTGGAAATCCCAAAATCACAAATGCAAAATATATTGTTATTAATTGGTATATTCCTCTAAGAAAAAAATTTTGTTTTACGATGTCGGCTCCAATGTATATAATACCAGCGAATAGCAGGATTACAAATGACTCAAGACCGGTCGAATAGTTTTTTAATTGCCATAGAATAAATATGGGAGAGATAAATTCGATTCCTTCAAATCCGGATGTAATTGTTCTTTGAAAGATTTTCCGGAAAACCAAAGCCAGGATGATCAACAATGCTGAGATAATAATAGAGCCGGTGAAAGGATAATACATAAACTGCAGGAAAAACTGAGAAATGAGGCTGATATATCCTGACTTAAATTGAAAGTGATAATCATAAAATGCTGAATCGAAAGCAAAAAAAGGTTGATAATTAAGATAAAAAAGACCAGGGTTGTATAATTGAGAAATAATAAGATAGAAAAATAACGCAAATAGAATATACATAAACCATTGCCAATTATTTTTAAGAGAATAGTTTATCCGAAATGAGACCATTTTACAGGTTTAATTTATAACATAAAATTACTAAAGTAAAAAACTTATTGTCTTTTAGAATTTTAATTCTTAAACTAAAGTTATGTTACATGTCTGTTAATTAATATAATTACCAGATCTTTTCAAAACTTTTTTTATCCATTTCCCGATCAATGTCAATAAAATAAGTTTTGTATTTATTTGACAACATTAACG
>CAYGFI010000049.1:0-27458 GCA_964349045.1 uncultured Chitinophaga sp. | reverse complement strand
ACTGTGGCAGTGGCGAACCAGTATGCCGGAAATTACCTTTGCACGGGTATTTTCACCCACCCGACTGCAGGGGCTCGTCCAATTAATGAAGAAAAGTTTCTCACACCGGTAACAGCTACTAAATGCTATACCGCATTGGGAGACTTAGGCGCCGCAGGATATGATATTTATATCAATGTCGAATCTGACAATTCCTGCACTGTAACTATTGGTCCGGGAGCCATTACAGATGTATTTATGATGGCAGGTTTACCTAACGTGTTTCATCCGGGCACAAAAGAGTTTGACCTGAACTACTTCTATATTGGTGGTACCGGAAACAGGGTAATTGAAGAAAATTACGAACCTTTATAGTATCCTTGATTCTTAATAAAAAAGGCTGCCCCACCAGGGTGGCCTTTTTTATTGCTTAAAAATGCAAGTTTTAATTTATTATATTTGTTGCCGATTTGTTATAACAGAGAAACAGGTGTTTGGAATAGTGAAAATTAGTGAGAATGTTTTAATTATATAAACATTCTCACCAAGCGAAGCATAATCTCAGTAAGCTCAACGTCCTCACTAATAGCAGCACTCTCACTATTCTTATAGTAAATAGAAAAAACTAAATGGATAAAACAACCTTAACCCACCTCCGGGAACTTGAATCGGAGTCGATTTACGTGATTCGAGAAGTGGCGGCCCAGTTCGAGCGGCCAACTCTTCTCTTCTCGGGCGGTAAAGATTCAATTGTAATGTATTACCTGGCCCGTAAGGCTTTCTGGCCTATGCCGGTGCCTTTCCCTTGCCTGCACATTGATACCGGACATAACTTCCCTGAAACTCTTACCTTCCGGGATGAACTAATGGAAAAAACAAATGGGAAGGTCATCGTGAGAATGGTGCAGGATAGTATTAATAATGGCCGGGCAGTAGAGGAAAAAGGTTATAACGCCAGCCGGAATGTACTGCAAACGGTTACCCTGCTTGATGCCATTGAAGAGTATAAATTCGATTGTGCTCTCGGGGGAGGTCGGCGTGATGAGGAAAAGGCGAGGGCGAAGGAACGTTTTTTTTCTCACAGGGATGAGTTTGGACAGTGGGATCCGAAAAATCAACGCCCCGAGCTCTGGAATATTTTTAACGGCAAAAAGAACATGGGCGAACATTTCAGGGTTTTTCCCATCAGTAACTGGACCGAGATGGATGTGTGGCAGTATATTTTTTTGGAAGATGTGGAAATACCCAGTTTATATTTTACCCATAAGCGTGAAGTGTTTTTCCGGGATGGAGTATGGCTTGCCAAAGCGCCGTTCCTTGAAATGAAAGATTCTGAAAAAGCTGAAATTCTTGATGTCCGTTGCCGTACTATTGGCGATATAACCTGTACAGGATTGACTCTCTCGACTGCTAATTCCCTCGAAGATATTATTAACGAAGTGGCAGCTACCCGCGTTACCGAGAGAGGTGGTAGATATGATGATAAGCGTTCAGAAGCAGCCATGGAAGACAGAAAAAAAGAAGGGTACTTTTAAGTAAACAATTATTTGTGACCTATGTGAAAACTTTGTGATCCTGGGGGTTAAATTATTTACCACAAAGCTCACAAGGGTTAATACACAAAGTTCACAAGGTTGTTATAATTAGATATTTTCATTATGACTGAAAATGAGTTAGCAAAAATCGTATTTGACCTTGGATTAAAAGTACATAGAATTCTTGGACCTGGATTACTTGAAAGTAGTTATGAGGAGTGCTTATTTTATGAGATTAATAAGCATGGGCTGTTTGTTGAAAAGCAAAAGTCATTGCCACTTATTTATGAAGAAGTTAAACTTGAGATTGGTTACAGAATAGATATTATCGTCGAAAATAAGTTGATTATCGAAGTAAAAGCGGTTGAAGCTTTGAATGATATTCATTTAGCTCAGATTCTTACATATCTCAAATTAACAAATTGTAAACTGGGATTATTATTAAATTTTAATTCTGTTCTTTTTAAAAATGGTGTTAGAAGAGTTATAAATGGATCCTTGTGACCTTTGTGAAAACTTTGTGATCCTTGTGGTTAAAATTTTCACCACAATGGACACAAGGAAAGAAACACATCACAAAAGTTCAATCATTCAATGATATTCAATTTTTTAATAGACTATAAGTAAATATATGATCAGTAAAGAAAAATTAAATCCCACTCCCGGCTACCTCGATATGGAACTCCTGCGTTTCACCACCGCAGGCAGTGTTGATGATGGGAAAAGTACACTTATTGGCAGACTATTGTACGACAGCAAATCCATTTTCGAAGACCAGATGGAAGCAGTCAAACTGGCCAGCGAACGAAGGGGAGATGAACATGTTAACCTGGCGCTGCTTACTGATGGATTACGGGCAGAACGGGAACAGGGGATAACCATTGATGTCGCATACCGCTATTTTGCCACTCCCAAAAGGAAATTCATTATTGCCGATACTCCCGGGCATATTCAGTATACCCGCAATATGGTAACCGGGGCTTCAACTGCCAACCTTGCCATTATCCTTGTCGATGCCCGCCACGGAGTGTTGGAACAAACCATTCGTCATGCTTACATTGCATCTCTTTTGCGAATTCCACATGTAATGATATGTGTGAATAAAATGGACCTGGTTGAGTATAAGGAAGATGTTTTTGAAACCATTAAAAAAGATTTTAGTCAGATTGCTGCCAAACTCGATATACTCGATGTCCGCTTTATTCCAATCAGCGCCCTGAAAGGCGATAACGTGGTGGAACGCTCAAAAATAATGAACTGGTACCAGGGGCCTACTCTGATGTATGTTCTTGAAAATGTCCATATCGGAAATGACCTGAATATGGTCGATAGCCGATTCCCTGTTCAGTATGTTATCCGTCCTCAGTCGCAGGAATATCACGATTATCGTGGATATGCAGGTAGAATTGCAAGTGGCGCTTTTACAAAAGGAGACAAAGTTAAGATTCTTCCTTCGGGATTTGCCTCAACCATTGCATCCATCGATACAATGACCGGAAGTCTCGATACAGCCCATGCTCCCATGTCGGTTACCCTTACCCTTACCGATGATGTTGACATCAGTCGTGGTGATATGATCGTGGTCGATTCCAAAGAGCCTGAAGTAAGCCAGGATATTGAAATGATGGTTTGCTGGCTCAGCGAACACCCCATGGTACTGAATGGAAAATACACCCTTCGGCATACAACCAATGATGTTAAATGTCTGATTAAAGAATTACGATATAAAATGGACATTAACAGTCTTGAAAAAATCAGGGAAGTTAACTCCCTGGCCCTTAATGAAATCGGTAAAATCAAGGTGCGTACTACCAAACCATTATTTTTCGATTCTTACCGTAATAACCGGATTACGGGGAGTGTTATTCTGATTGAAGAAGGAACGAATAATACGGTTGGGGCCGGGATGATTATTTAGAATGAACTTTCAACTTTTTATTAATCAGCCAACTTCCTGATTAAACGTAACTGATGCGTGTACCGGTTCTGTTTTTTTGAAAAAATCCCCTGATGATCAATTTCGTCAATTTTAACCATTCCTGAAGCATGTAAAATCTTGCCCTCACCCAGGATCATTCCTACATGGATTATATTTCCTTCTTCATTATCAAAAAACGCAAGATCACCGGGCATTACCTCATCAATGAAGTTAACAGAATGTCCCAATTTGGCCTGTACAGAGGCATCCCTCGGTATTTCAATCCCAACTTGCCGGTATAAATTCTGGCAAAGACCGGAGCAATCAAATCCGAAACCACCGCGTCCTCCCCATAAATAAGGTAGGCTGAGTAATTTTAATCCGTTTTTCACGAGATTTTCCCTGGTTTTTGAAGGATCGTTCAGGGGAATTTTGGGTATAAGGTATTCAGAATGGCCAATAATTGTTTTTTCGGGAGATGAAATCCTGAGGATGCTTCCACAGCCAATTTTAATAGCAGGATCTGTGTTGGTGCAGGGTTCAACCTGGCTTATAATTTCATGGGAAACTCTGAAAGGAAGTTTGTTTAAACTCTCCCAATCTATGTCGGACAATTTATAAATACCATTCGAATTCACCCATCCATCGTAATTATCGTGATGAAGTCTGATCAGGCTCTGATTGACCGGTTTAAGTTCTTCCAGTATGGAGAAACTCTCCCCGAATAAAACCTGGTTCACCATTTCACTGGTCTCATCCGGTTCTTTCCTCATGGGAATATACGCCTGGTAACAAATACCTGTTGAAATCATCTATTAGATTCTAGTATTTAAAAACCTTCCCCCCGGCCATCACCTGTTGGATTTTAGGGTCAAAAACCGCTCTTTGTCCTGTATGCAGGGAGGCGGTCACCATAATATTTGCAATGGAATGATTGTATCCCACTTCAATCGGTGCATGGGTGGCGGGATTTTTATCTCTTACGCACTGCATCCAGTTTTTCATATGTACATCCGTAAGGGGATCAGAACCCATACTTACACCCGATTCAGCCTTAATTTGCGGCAATTCAAATGTTTCAAGAAGATTAGCCTTCATTTTCATAGCTGAAGCTTCTCTTTCCTGCATTCCACCTTCAGAACTCACCTTATTGCTATCCAAATCAAGTTTACCTCCATTGGAGAAATACCACTCTTTCGTACCTCCTGAAGAATTATGCATGCGGGATGAATAAAGTACCTGGAATCCTTCATCTGGTTTATCAAATGCACCATAATCGAACACCGCTGTCATCGTGTCGTAGTTTTTCCTGCCATCTTTCCACATATATATTCCACCGTTCGCTGCAACAGAGCGGGGATGCGAAAGCCCGGAGAACCAGTTTACAGTGTCAATCTGGTGCGACATCCACTGCCCGGGTATTCCGGAAGAATAGGGCCAGAATAACCGGTATTCGCAGTATTTACGTGGATCCCAGGGCTCGTGGGGACGGTTCATCAGGTATCTTTTCCAGTCGGTATCTGATTCTTTAATAGAGGAAATTAAATCAGGAAGCCTCCAGCGCCCGGGCTGGTTTACGTTCCATGTCATTTCGACCATGGTAATATTTCCGAATTTTCCCGACTGAATGTATTCAGCCGCGGCGGCATAGTTGGGTCCGCTTCTTCTCTGTGAACCAATCTGAATAATTTTTTTGTTCTTTTTTGCTGCTTTAAGCGCCAGGATGGCATCATCCATGGTTTCGGCAAAAGGTTTTTCGCAGTATACATCACAGCCGGCTTCCACCGCTTCCGCCAGGTGAAGAGCATGCTGGAAATCAGCTGTACTGACAATCACAGCATCCAACTTTTGTTCCCACAACTCGTCGGAGTTACGGGCCAGAAAAATGTCTTTTCCTGTTTTCTCTTTGATCCAATTCTGACCTTCCGTACGACGCCGGTTCCAGATGTCGCCAATAGCAACAAACTCAAAATTCATCTCATCGGCATACTTCAAAAAGGAGGGACCGAGTGAATCTTTAAAGCGATTGGAGAAGCCCAGTATACCGACTCTGATTTTGTCGTTCGAGCCCGGAATATTACCATAACTTTTTGCTGAAAAGCCCAGTCCGCCAATAGTTACAGCAGCAGAACCTATAGCAGCTTTCTTAAGAAAATCTCTTCTTGTTGTTTCCATAATTATTTTTAAATAGTATAAAGTTAATCAGTATCAAAAAAGCGTTCTGTTGTATTGTGTTCTTTTTTTTAAATCGTAACGCGTGATGACGTGACCATGATAATTAAAATAATTTTACCCTCACGCTAAAAATAATATATTAAAACATTATTGTCCGGTTAAAATTATATTTCGTCCCTACGGGACTTTAGGATTCTTTATAATATGTTTACTACCAATATTTTATCCCTACGGGATGATCCCGTAAGGGATCAAATATCGGTAGAAAAATAAAGCAACCCCCGATTGTTCAAAGTCCCGTAGGGACAATATATAATCAGGACTTGCAGAACAATCTTGAATATTTAACCGGACACCTTAATATTAAAACACTTAAAATTTCCAATACCGTAATTTTCATAATTCTTACTGATTTTCTAAAATTTTCAAATCATCAAATTTTCAAATCCTCAAATTTTCAAATTGATTTTTCAGGGCGAATAAAGCACTTTTAGCTTGATTTTCAAGATTTTCCCATCTGCACTCAATAGAAATTCTTCCTTTATAACCTACAGATTGCAAAGCTTTGAAATAGGCTGTAAAATCCTCGCCATGAACACCCGGCGCTGCCCTGCCTTCCTTTTCAGCAATATGCACGTGAAAAAGCAGATCTCCATATTTTATAATGTTTTCAGGACCTTCATTTTCCATTAGCATATGGTAAATGTCTGCCAGTAACCGGAAATTAGGATGATTTACTGATTTTACAATTTCCCCTCCTTCAGCTACAGAATTTATAAAATTACATTCCCCTCTGTTTAGTGGTTCAAGAGAAACAACAACATCATGCTTTTTGGCTATAGGAGCCATTTGTTTACACAGTTTAATAAACTGCTGATTTGCCTCCACTGCACTAAATCCATCCGGAATATTCCGGGAGCCGGAGCTTCCGAAAACAATAGTTTTGATCCCTGCCAGTTCAGCCCGGCGGAAAGCAGTTTCAACAAACTGAAGTATTTTTTCATGCTGAGTCTCCGGACCCACACATTTTAACTCCCCCGGCAAAAAAGAATTGCACGCTTCTACAGGAATTAATGAATTTTTAAGCAGGACAAGTTTTTCATTAAATGCTTCCTCAGATTTTGTTGGGATGAGGAAACCACTTACTCCCTCTTCAACATAGGAGTACCCTGCTGATGCAAGAATCCCGTTATTGCTGATATTTGTGCAGATCCCAATTTTACCGGGAAAAGAATAGGTTTTAATTTCCTGTCCAAAAACTTTAAAAGGAAAACCGGAAATACCAATAGTAACAAATCCTGAAGTTCTAATGAAGTTACGCCGGTTTATTTTCATGGCAAAAGAAGTTGAGTTTGACTCAAAACCAAAGATAAGGAATTAACGGAAAAAACAGGTAAATTTAGCAAATCACATATGTCATAAACAATATTTGAGTTTCAGTGTTAGAATATGTTAAGGTTGTCAGGCTGTTTGACCTTGATATCAGTTTGCACAAGAACATATAAAAAACTATATTTCACCTGAAAGCCAAAAGTCTGACAGCCTGATAGCCTGACAGCTTAAAAGCCTAATTACCATTTATCTGAATTATTGATGAAGTTTACATAATAGTTATATGTAAAAACAGGAGGCTTGGTTTCTCACAAAATATTTTCATAACTTTAATCCGCCTTTAATAAACTGATCTTCATGAGCTTTATTCATAAACTTAATTCCCTTCTTACGGGCATCCGTTTATTTCTGATTTTTTCAGGAGGTGCAGCCATCATTCTGTTTTTGTTTCCGAGGGAGGGGAAATTCCGCTATGAATTTCAAAAAGGTAAACCATGGATGCACAGTGTTCTTGTAGCTCCTTTTAATTACCCGATTTATAAACCGGAGGCTGTTGTACAGGCAGAAAAAGATAGCCTGATGCTTCGGTTTATTCCGTATTTTAATCTTGATTCTCTTGTAGCTTTTAGAAATACTGAGAAATTTCATCCGGAATTTGAAAGGAAGTGGGACGAATTTGTGCTGAATAACCAGAATGCAGATGTTACAGTTTCCGGCACAAAAAAATACTCATCCTACGAATTAAAGAGGATGCATGATCGCTATCTGAACGCCCTGGAGGAGGGCCTTAACCGGATTTTTTCACAGGGAATTGTTCTGGATCCTTACCAGCTTGAAAATATTCAGAACCGGGATGAAGTAATTTACATAATCTCCGGAAAAACTGTTGATGTGCGCCCCGCCTCTACTGTTTTTAGTCAGAAAAGCGCTTATGAAAACCTCAAGGCACAGATTGATAAATTGGCAGGGATACTGGAAAGTAATGTTGTTCCGGAAAACCGTTTTATCGAATCCATTGACCTTGTCGAGTATATTGAAGCGAATTTATTTTATGATGAAGTTGCTTCCACGCGTATGAAAGAATCCATAATGGAAGAACTTTCACTTACTCAGGGAATGGTCCAGGCAGGTGAGAAGATCATTGCATTAGGTGAAGTTGTAAACGATGAAAAGCAATTACTATTGCAATCGCTTAAACATGAATATGAGACAAATCCGAATATCGAAAGGAATTATTCTCTCATCATTCTGGGGCAGTTAGTGATTGTGGCTATTACATTTTTTGTACTCTATTTATTCCTGCTCCATTTCCGGATTGAAGTACTTAATAGTGCAGTTAAAACTTTTTTTATTGTGATGCTTGTGGTTATTATGGCCATTATGGCAAAATGGACCATCCATAACGAGACCATTTCTTTGTATGTAGTACCTTTTGTCATTCTCCCTATCATTGTAAAAACATTTTATGATGCAAGGCTCGCTTTGTTTGTCCACCTCATAGTCATCCTGCTTGTTGGATTCCTCGCTCCCAACGGTTTTGAATTTGTTTTTATGAACTTTATTGCCGGTGTGGTTTCAATTTTTACCCTGCGTAATAATTATCGAAGGGGAATTTTATTCATTTCAGCTGTCCTGACTTTTGTATCCTATGGACTGGTATATTCAGGCATTTCCCTTATGCAGGAAGGACGCTTCCAGAATATTGATGTCATAAATTATGCATGGTTCTCCGGAAATGCACTTCTTGTTTTGACTTCCTATCCTTTAATTTTTATTTTCGAGAAAATATTCGGATTTGTTTCTGACGCTACCCTGGTTGAATTAGCCGATACCAATCAACCTTTACTTCGAAAACTTGCAGAAAAAGCGCCGGGTACTTTTCAGCATTCACTTCAGGTAGCAAACCTTTGTGAGGAAGCTGTTCTTAAAGTGGGAGGGAATCCGCTACTGGTAAGGACAGGAGCTCTGTATCACGATATAGGCAAAACCGATGACCCGATGTATTTTATCGAAAACCTGAACTCCGGATTTAATCCTCACAATAACCTGAGCTTCGAGCAAAGCGCTGGGAAAATAATTACTCATGTTACCCGCGGGATTGAAATTGCTCAAAAGGCCAAATTACCTGGCGTTATTATCGATTTTATCCGTACACACCATGGCACTACCACAGTTTTGTATTTTTACCGTTCCTACCTGAAAGAATATCCCGGCGCTGAATTGGATATTTCCAAATTCACTTATCCCGGACCTTGTCCTTTCTCGAAAGAAACTGCAATTCTTATGATGGCCGATTCAATTGAAGCAGCCTCAAGAAGTCTGAAAAAAATAGATATTGAAACGATAAACAGTCTGGTCGACGGAATTATAAACCGGCAGTTCAGTGATCTTCAGTTCGAAAATGTCGATCTGACCTTCCGCGATATTGAAGAAATTAAAAAGGTATTTAAGCAAAAGCTAATTAATATTTATCATCCGAGAATCGAGTATCCCGAGTAGAGAAAGTTGAAAGTTCAACTCCTCACATCTCCACCTCCAGAACATCCGGATACAGGCTCCCATTCCACGAAAACGCACTCTCTGAAATTTTAACATTTTTTATAATTTCCCTGGAAAAGATTGTGTAAATGACTCCGTTTTTTTGTTGCATGGAAAAGGAATAAAACGTCCCCGTTTTTTTATTAACCAGCACTCTCATAATGGAATAGCTGGTTTTTAATTCTTTAGGATAAAGCTCTATCTGAACATACGAAGTACCGCTAATTACCAACTCTTCTTTAAGACGGTATTTGTAATAGGTTTTGAAATCTTTAACCAACCGGAAGGGAGAGAGTAACATATCGTCCATGCTTTCGGTTTCCGGTATACTTTTATATACTTCTGTAGCAGCAACATTATATACCCAAAGCGTTTTGCCGTTGAAATACATCTCACCATCATCCGTTTTAAGTTTGTAATTATCTCCCTTAATTATAATGGAACCGTAATCTGAAACTTTCGACGGAGGATCAGGCGAATCCACCTCGTATTTAAATTCAATCTGAAGCGCTTTATCAGTATCGAAAAGTTTTGATATCTGCTCCAGATAGGGCTCTGCAGCCGGATCCTGAACCAAAGCATCCGGAATTGTCTGACCATAACCGTTAGTTAAGACTATGATAGATGTGAACAATAATAATATTTTCATATATAGGATATTTACTCCAATCCCTTCAAAATATGTTCCAAACTGATTTCATCCTGTATTAAAACATCTCTTGCCTTACTTCCTTCAAAAGGTCCAAGAATTCCTGCAGCTTCGAGCTGATCAACGATTCGACCGGCACGGTTGTATCCCAGCGATAGTTTTCTTTGAATCAGGGAGGTTGATCCCTGTTGATATTGCACAACCAGGCGGGCAGCCTTTTCAAATTCCACGTCACGTTTTTTAAGGTCAACTTCAGTTTTTGTACTGGTTACATCTTCAACTTCAGGAAGTATATGTGCAGTGGGATAGGCTCTTTGATTTCCAATAAATTCGGTGAGTGCATCGATCTCGGGTGTATCGATAAAAGCACATTGTATACGAACCGGGTCACTTCCTGCAGAGATCAGCATGTCACCCCGGCCAATCAACTGGTTGGCTCCCGACATATCGAGAATAGTTCTTGAATCAACGACCGACAAAACCCTGAAAGCAATACGGGCCGGGAAATTAGCTTTTATTACACCTGTAATGATATTTGTTGTTGGACGCTGGGTAGCAATAATCAGGTGAATGCCGATTGCTCTTGCGAGTTGGGCAAGTCTTGCAATAGGATTTTCTATTTCCCTTCCGGCTGTCATGATCAGATCGGCAAACTCATCAATGACCAGAACAATATAAGGCAAAAACCGGTGACCTTTATCGGGGTTCAGTTTACGTTTGATGAACTTTTCATTATATTCCTTAATGTTTCTTACATGAGCATTTTTCAGGAGCGTGTAACGGTCATCCATCTCTTTTGTTAAGGAATTTAAGGTGGTAATAACTTTCTGGGTATCAGTAATAATTGCTTCTTCCGTATCGGGAAGTTTTGCCAGAAAATGGCGCTCAATCTTTGCATACAGGGTCAACTCCACTTTCTTCGGATCAACAAGTACAAACTTTAATTGTGAAGGATGTTTCTTATAGAGAAGGGAAGTAATAATTGCATTTAATCCCACCGACTTACCCTGACCGGTAGCTCCTGCAACCAACAGGTGTGGCATCCTGGTGAGATCGAAAACATAGGTTTCATTGCTGATGGTCTTTCCCAGAGCTACAGGTAACTCAAAATTTTCTTCCTGAAACTTTTTCGACGCCAGGGCAGACTTCATGGATACTATTTTGGGCTGCAGATTTGGTACTTCAATCCCAATAGTACCCCGCCCGGGTATAGGCGCGATGATACGAATACCTAATGCTGATAAGCTAAGCGCTATATCATCCTCCAGACTCTTGATTTTAGAAATCCGTATTCCCGGTGCAGGTACGATTTCATATAAAGTGACGGTCGGGCCAATGGTGGCTTTGATCTTATCAATGGTAATCTTATAATTACCGAGGGTTTCAACAATCTTATTCTTATTGGAAATAAGTTCTTCATTACTTACCGATGAAGATCCGACTTCATAATCTTTTAAAAGAGATAAAGGGGGGTACTTGTAGGATGACAGATCCAGTGTAGGGTCATAATCTTTTTGAATCTCATCGGGATTTTCTATAAGATCGTTTTCTCCGGGATGATCAACGTCCATTCCTAAGTCATCTTCTGCCTCAGGTTGAAGATATTCTTTCGTATGATGCAAATCAGGTTTAATTGAAATGTCTTCTTCAACTTCTTCTTCTATTTCAACGTCTTCAATTTTAGGCTCAATGATAATTTCGGTTTCCTTCTTATTAACAGCAGAATTCTCATTTTCAGATCCACTTGCATCCGGATTTTTATTCAGGTTATGGAATATTTTCTTTAACAAGGGAAGAGTATTTTTATAGGAAAAGATTAAAAATCCCAGTATAAGAAGTAATAACAGAAATCCGGTACCTGTTTTACCAAGACTGGCATTCAGCCACTGACTGATAAAATAACCATGTCCACCTCCCGGCCCGCTCCCTAAAAAATCATTTATTTTACCGAAAATAAAACCAAGACTGACAGACAGCAGGATAATCCCGGCAAGGCTTATTTTCAACGTTCTCCAGGTATTAAATACATGAAGTTTGAAAAAACTGAGACCAAGTACTAACAACATAAAAGGGAAAAGAAATCCGGCTATACCAAACCAATGGTTCAGAAAGATGGTTGAAAACCACGCTCCGAGCTTTCCCGCGTTATTATCAACTGTTATTTCCGGTCCCGAAAAAACTTTTTCCCACATGAAATCCTGGTCAGCCTTCCATGTGAACAAAAAGGAAATGAATGCAATGGACATATAGAATGCCAGGAGAATAAAAAAACTCCCTATTGTGATTCTTACACGTTCATCACGAAAAAACTGAATAATTGATTTAAAAAATTTGACCATATTAATTCAACGTCATTAATTTAATAAAGTTAGGTTTCAAATTTGTGCCAGTGAAGTGAAATAATGGTTATAGCTATTTGAATAATTCATTTATGGTATTTTCCATAAATTCTTTAGATCTTTCTTTATACTCGTCTGAAATTCTGAATAAATCCCATGATATTGTTTTCTTCTCCATACTGTTTGCTGTAAGCTTCATGTCGAGCAAACTGAGTTGAGTATTGAATTGCAGTAAAACATCCTTTATTTCTTTATAAGGAGTGGTTACATTTGGATTTTTTATTTTGATTCTATTTGTAGACAAGGCTAAAAATGACGAATCCGAATCAGTGCTGATTATTAATTCTTTACATGGTAAACCAAGCATTTCCAGGGTTTTACCGGTTTCTTCTATGATTATTTTTCCAGGATCATTCAACCCACAGGGTAACTCGCCTTTCTTTCCGTAATGGACGTATTTTTTATCGAAAAGTCTAAGCATTGTAATAACGCTTTCATTTCTGAGATTACCGATATAAATAAGAGAGAACTGGCCGAAGAATCCATCTATCCGGTTTAAAGCAAAATGTCCTGCAAAAATTACAGTCATTTTTCGAGGCAGCATTTTTGTAGGAATTTTACCCGCTTTTTCGGCCAGGTATGAAACCTTATATTCTATAACGGTAGCGTTAACCTCACCCTCGGGAATTTTATTGCTTTTACAGCCTGCAAAAATAAAAACGGGTATCAAAAGATACCATATTGTTAAATATTTCAAGTCGGAATAATATATGCAATTAATAAAAGTAAAGGTATGAAATAAATTGATTTGGAAATTTTAGAGTTTTTAACACTTGTTGTATAACAAACACAAAAAAACCTGTTTACTCATTCATTTGCTTAGTTTTGTTAGCTTAAAGTAAATTAAAAAAAATGAACAAACTTGCTGTTGTTGCATTAGGGGGAAATGCTTTGCTTCGCGGGGATCAGATAGGTACTATTGAGGAGCAGGAGCAAAATACTACCGACACTCTTGAAAACCTTGTTTTTCTTATTCGGGAGGGATATGACCTTGTTATTAGTCATGGTAATGGCCCACAGGTCGGAAACATTCTTATGAGGAACGATGCCGGTGAATCCATGTACGGAATCCCACAGATGCCTCTTGATATATGCGTAGCTGACTCCCAGGGAGGCATCGGTTATATGATCGAGAGAATGCTCAGGAATGTTCTTAAAAAGCATAACATACAAAAAGAAGTGGTAACACTGATTACACAGGTAGTTGTTGATGTCAATGATCCTGCTTTTCAGAATCCGACTAAAAGAATAGGCAAGACTTACAATTCGGAAGAGTCTCAAAAAATAGCAAAGGAAAAGGGATGGGAGTTTCGCGAAGAAATAAAGGTTAAGGATGGATGGAGAAGAGTAGTTCCCTCACCCAAACCGATCGGTATTATTAATGAAAAAGTAATTGAATATCTTACAAGGCAGGGAACTATTGTGATTGCAGCCGGTGGAGGAGGGGTACCGGTATATATTGATGAAAACCAGAATATCCGCCCTTCTGAAGCAGTGATCGATAAAGACCTTGCTTCATCATTTCTGGCTGCAAGAATAAAAGCTGATGAATTTTATATTTTAACGGATGTTTCTTTTGTTTATATCAATTATAATAAACCTGACCAGGAGATTAAGGAATTTTTAAATTACAAGGATACACTTAAACTATTGGATGAAGGACAGTTCTCGGAAGGAAGCATGGCTCCGAAAATAAGGGCATGCCTGCAATTTATTGAACAGGGTGGCAGAAAAAGTGTTATCACTGAGGCTTTTAAGCTGGAGGATAAATCCTATGGTACAAAAATTACAATGGAATATGAAGATTAACAGTTTTATATTCAACAGGTATACGATTAACCGTTATGCAAATTAATAGTCAGCCTTTTTATAATATTGCTGAATAGTTGTTAGTTTTGCAGAAGTTTTTATTTTCAAAATTATTTATCATGGCATTCAACCTTAGAAACCGTAATTTCCTTAAACTGCTTGATTTTACTCCACAGGAAATAAATTTTTTACTCGACTTATCCTTTGATCTTAAAAAAGCAAAATACAGCGGTACTGAGAAGCCGACCCTGAAAGGTAAAAATATTGCTCTTATTTTTGAGAAGACCTCTACTCGTACTCGTTGTGCATTTGAAGTTGCTGCCTTTGATCAGGGCGCAAAAGTTACATATCTTGGAACTTCCGGTTCACAGATCGGTGTGAAAGAGTCCATGAAAGATACAGCCCGCGTCTTGGGTCGTATGTACGATGGTATTGAATACCGGGGTTTCGGACAGGCAATTGTTGAAGAACTTGCTGCTTATGCCGGTGTGCCTGTTTGGAATGGACTGACCGATGAATTTCACCCAACACAGATTCTGGCCGACCTTATGACAATGATTGAGCATTCAGATAAGCCATTAAGCCAGATTAGTTTTTGTTATCTGGGCGATGCCCGCAATAATATGGGTAATTCATTAATGGTTGGCGCTGCTAAAATGGGAATGGATTTCAGGGCAGCCGCTCCTGAAAGCGTTCAACCTGCTGCAGAACTGGTGAAAACATGCCGCGAAATAGCGAAAAATACCGGTGCAACAATTACAATTACCAATGATGTTGAAAAAGCTGTTAAGGGAGTCGATTTCCTATATACTGATGTTTGGGTTTCAATGGGAGAACCCGATTCTGTTTGGGAAGAGAGAATAAAGCTGCTCAAGCCATACCAGATAAACAAAGAACTCGTTGCTAAAACAGGTAATCCAAATGTTAAATTCATGCATTGTCTTCCTGCTTATCATAACCTTGAAACAAAGATTGGCAGAGAGATACATCAGAAATTTGGCATGAACGGATTAGAAGTAACAGAAGATGTTTTTGAAGCGCCCTATTCAATTGTTTTTGATGAGGCGGAAAACAGGGTGCATACTATTAAAGCAGTAATGGTTGCTACTTTGGGGAGTTAAATATTTCTCAGATATCAAACAGCCACAGATAGTTTAATGGATCAATAGTGCTTTTAGCTTAAATGGTTCATTAAGAAAAAAGTTCCCTGAATAAATAGAAACACATTAAAACTGTTACTGAGATTTTCATTGCTACTCCGGAGAAACAAACTTATTGCTTATTGGTCGGCTGAGGGAGGAACCCCTTCATCAGGGTGAACCTCAAATCCTTTAACAACATAACCTTTCCCACTGATGACCTGAGAAATATGGTCAATGTTTGTCTGTGTGGAATCATATTTCACAATAGTTTTTCCGTCACGGTAAGATGATTTTACCTCAACAACCCCAGTTATTTCACTTACGCTGGAATTAATAGTGTTTTCACAACCTGTACAAGTCATACCCTCAACACTAATGTCCATTTGCATCAGTGCGTCCGGGTTGACAATAAGATCAGAGGTTGATGGGTTTTCACTCTCTGCAGTTTCCGCAGTCTTTGCCTTGCAAGCAAACAGCATAATGGCAATAATGCTAATCAGGATAAGAGTCTTGTTCATTTAGGGTTTATTTAAGTTGAAACTCCAACGATATCATCAAACGCGGCATACATGGCACAATAACTCAGGGGAACAGTGATTAACAATCCAATTCCCAAAGCCAGAATACCAAGGAAATTGATAAAGACAAGCACGATCAGAAATGTGAAGATACTGAACCATTCACGGTGAACCAACCTGCGACTTGACTCCATAGCTTCCCAGAAATCCAATCGGGCAAATACTATAAAAAAAGGTGTGAATACATATCCTACCAATAAGTATATTCCCGGGAGGATTAAAGCAAGAAAACCCAGGAAAATAAATACACCGGAAAAAAGAGTAAAAAGTACCAGGGCAGCAAAATGTCTGAATCCGTCGAAGAAATTTTCAAAATAAACTTGTTTACCTGATGCAAGATAAAATGCTACCAATAGAAACCCTGCTGCCAGAGGCTGAAATAAAACCACATCTGCTAAGGGAATTGATAGCCCAATAAAAAAAATCAATGTGAACAAAACAAAATAATCGGTACGTTTCCGGAAAATTTCCCATCCTCTGCTGATATACGATTCAATTCTGACATTGTATCCCTTTTTAATCAGTTCTGCTGTTTTAGCGTTAAATTCATGAATAACTTCCATGGTGATGAAATTTATCCTGAAAATTAGCACATTTTTGTGATTTCACAATAGCCTCGGGATAAGATAGATTATATTTACCTGAAAAAAAACTAATTGTCAGTTAATAAAACATTTTTCCCCGGTATAATTCTGTTGCTTAGCGCTGCTTTTGGAAGGGTAATCCGGAGTATGGAGGTTGTTAGAAAGATTCAATTATCTGAAGCTGAAGGTCAGTCATTGATACCACCGGTAAAGATTCTTAAAATTTATCGTTAGCCTTTGGCGGTTTGCATCCACATGAACCTGATCCTGATGCACAACCTGGCGAATTACTTTTTTTAACAGGCATAAGGTAGCGGCCAAGCTGGAAAACACTGTATAAAATTGCAAGAGCGAATAGGGTTAGAGCGGAGATTTCCTGTATCATAGCATAAATAATTACGTAAAGATAATATTTCCAACCTGATAAACGATAAAACTCAGTATCCATGCAAGTCCACTGGTATAAACAACTAAAAATGTCGCGTAAAACATCGATCCTGATTCTTTAGCTACTGCCACAACTACGGCAATGCAAGGGAAATATATAAGGATAAATACCAGAAATGCCAGGGCTGCCATAGGAGTATAAACAGGACTTCCATCGTTGTATGTTTGAATTTTCAGTTTTTCACCCAGGCTCATGGTATTGTTTTCATTTTCACCCTGCCCATAGATCACTCCCATAGTGCTGACAACAACCTCTTTGGCGGCAACTCCCGCGAGCAGGCTTACACCCATTTTCCAGTCAAATCCAAGCGGTCTGATTACCGGTTCAATGAATTTCCCGATCATTTCAAGATAAGTTGATCCTGACACATCTGTTACTTTTAAAGATTGATCTGATGGCCAACTATTAATATTTTGGTTTACAATTATATTTTGCTGCTTTGCAAGAATCGTACTGTTTTTCGGATAATAACCTAATCCCCAAATTATCACTGAAGCTATAAGCACAACACTCCCTATCTTTTGAAGATACTGGAATGCCTTATGCCACATATGTCGTAGTGTGTTCCTTCCGGTTGGGATACGGTACGGAGGAAGTTCCATTACAAAAGGAACATCTTCTTTACGGAAATGGAACCTTTTCAGCAATAAAGCAGTTATTGCGGCCAATGCTATCCCCAGCAGGTATATCCCGAATAAAACTGTCCCCTGGTTCGTGGGGAAAAATGTCCCGATAATAAGTACATAAACCGGAAGTCTCGCGCTGCAAGACATAAACGGTAAAATCAACATGGTTATGATCCGGTTATTACGACTTTCAATTATACGGGTGGAAAGGATAGCAGGCACATTGCATCCAAAGCCCATTACCATTGGAATAAACGATTTTCCATGCAACCCGATGGTATGCATGAATTTATCCATCAGGAAAGCTGACCTGGCCATGTAACCGGTATCTTCCAGAATGGAAATAAAGAAAAACAGGATGAGTATATTTGGCAGAAAAACAATTACTCCGCCAATTCCTCCAATGATTCCCTGAATCGACAGATCTTTCAGATCACCGGAAGGAAGATGCAGGTCTGCAAATGCTGAAAGCCATGAAACTCCAGTTTCAATCCATGTTACCGGATACTGGCCAAGTCGGAAAGTTACGCTGAACATCAGCCAGAGGAGTAAAAAGAAGATGGGTAAACCAAGGTATTTATGTGTCAGAATCTTATCGATCTTTTCACTACTTTGCCTTTTCCGAACATGGTTTTTATGGTAAGTTTCTTTCAGCGCTCCTGCGATGAAACCGTATTTGGCATCTGCTACCATAGTGCCGGTATCTTCGCCTGAGAGACTCTCAAGATGAGCTATTTCAATTTTTGCTTTTTCCAGTATGGCCGTCCGATCATCTTTTTCGGGAATTTTTTCAGCAATATCAGTGTCGTGTTCGAGAAGCTTAATGGCAGCATACCTTGTCGAGAATTGCTCCGCTATCGCGTTAATCCCGGGTTTTTGAAGTTGGATTATTAACCGGGCAATGGATGCTTCCATATCACTCCCGTAATTGATGCTCACAATTCTTCTTTCCTCCGGAAGTTCGGTATATTTAGCAATAATGGCTTCAAAAAGCTGCGCGAGCCCTTTTCCCCGGGAGCCAACAGTAGGAACAATTTTAGCGCCAATCATTCTTCCGAATGTCAGATAGTCGAAGAGATCACCTTTTGTCTTCAACTCATCGAACATATTCAATGCAATAACAAGCCTTGCGTTCATGTCGAGCAACTGGGTGGTGAGGTAAAGATTTCTCTCCAGGTTGGCGCTGTCAACAACATTTACAATTACATCGGGGGAGGTGTCAAAAATAAAATTTCTTACAAATATTTCTTCGGGGGAGTAATGGGAAAGGGAATAAGTTCCGGGCAAATCATAAATATTCAGTGTATAACCACGATAATCTATGTGGCCGTGTTTTGTGTCTACCGTGACGCCACTGTAATTGCCTACATGCTCATGACTGTGACAGGCAAAATTAAAAATACTTGATTTACCTGAATTTGGATTTCCAACAAGACCCACATTAATGATTTTGCCGGTGATGGGAGAACTGTTAATTTGATCTGAAACGGAAAATGTTCCATTAAAACGAATATCAGGATTTCCAGGAGATTTTTCCGGAGTAACTTCAATTAACGAAGCCTCCGCCCTGCGCAAAGATACTTTGTATCCCATCAGCGAATACTCAACAGGGTCTTTAAAGGGAGCGTTCTTTATTACGGTTACTTTTTGACCTTTAATAAAGCCCATCTCAGTAATTCTCTTTCTGAAAGCTCCCTCACCTGTAACTCTTACAATTATTCCACTTTCCTTGCTTTGCAGCTCTTCTAAAACCATTTAACTGTTAATTTGACATACAATGTTACATGGAATTTATTTCCTGTTAATACCTATAAGTAGTGATTCTGTTGACTTAAAAATATTTATCAGCTAATTATTGAATTATTGAAAATAAGAATTTAACTTTATTAATTATTTATACTCTTTCATTTATTTAAGCCTATAATAAATTGTAATATAGATGTTTATATTATAAGATTTGATTTAATGATTTTAGAAACCAATGGCAACTACGTATTAAAATAATTTATATATGAAAAAAAAATCCAGTTTTTTATCAGTATTACTCATTTCTGTAGGTCTGACAATCAGTTATGGACAGGCGCCTGAATGGACCAGGGTTCTTCAAATCAGCACTTATGGTAATCAAATTGGTGAAGTTGTAACTGCCGATGCCAACAATGTTTATATGGCGGGTTCTATAACAGGAACCATTACATTTGGGGGCGCTGATTTAACAAGTATTGGTTTACGTGATTTAATTGTTTCCAAGTTAACCAACAACGGATCAGTTGTTTGGACAAAACAATTTAGTGCCAATGCAGATGGCACTATAAACTCAAATGCAATACAAACGGATGCTGAAGGAAATATATTTATTTCCTGCTTTTTCAAGGGTACTGTCACTATAGGAACCAGTACAATAACTTCCGGTTTGGAATATAACGCTTTTCTGGTAAAAATAAGTCCCAGTGGAACAGTAGTCTGGGCAACCGGATTTTATTCCATTGAAACCACCGCTGGGAAAAATCGAATTGCAGTTGATGTTGGAGGAAATTCTTATTTGATCAGCAGGACCAGCAAACTGATAAAATTCAACAGTTCTGGTACCATTCTATGGGAGCAGGTTTATCCTGACAAAACCCTGCTGGGCTTAGTAGTATCCGGTTCGAACCTTTATATCTCAGGTTCTTTACGGCCCGGAATGACCTCATTTGGTAATATAGAATTAGTTTCAGAATCTAATAATACCGGCTACCTGGCAAAAGCTGATCTTAATGGTACATTTAGCCAGGCAAAGGTTGAAAATACCCAGTCTTTTTCAACCAAAGACGGGACATATCATGCTTTTGGTACATTTATACATCCAACTGCAGGACTCAGAGAAATTAATCTTGACAGGATACTTACCGGGTCTGAAGAGGATGTATTGTATACCACCATTGCAGATCTGGGGACGTATTCTATGTCTTTAACAATCAATCCCGATAATTCAGTCACAATTGGTGGTGAAATAAGTGTAAGCCAGCCATTGTATGAAAGTGGCGCCAATTATTATGACCCTGTTAACCAGGAATTTATTTTAAATTATTCATATGATGGGGATGGGGGTACAAGAGCAATTTCTGAAGTACTTACAAAAACAGGCGGCTTTGTTAGGGGAGAATCAATTTTTTCAGATATAGCCGTTGACCAGGAAGGAAATTTGATAATTACGGGATCATTTACCCAAAACCTTAAACTTGACAACTTTTTAATAAAAAATCCTTCTTCCAGTTATACTTTTATAGCAAAATGTAACGATATTTTTGAATTTTCATGGATTAAATCAAGTACTTCAACGGGTACGTATTCAACTGCTAATGGATATAATTACAGAGTATTTGTCGATAATTCAAACAATATTTATGAATTTGGAATGAATTCAAATATTCCATCCTTTTATTATGACATAAATGAAATTTATACAAATAATCAAGCATTCCTGGTTAAGTTCGACCCTGATGGGAATTCACTTGCATCTGCACCCATTGAAAACTCAACACCGAACTGGGTATATATTTCACCGGCAGGTAAATTAATCAGAACTGGATCATACAATTTTACCGGAGCTTCTGATTTTGGGAACTTATACCTGAAACAGTATTCCGGGGATTTAACGAATATGGAATGGCAAACTACCTCTTCTGGTATAAAATCCGGTAGCATTAAAATAAACTATGTTAAACATGACCCATTGGGTAATATTTACACTCAGTCGAGGATTACAGGTTATTGTGATTACTTTGGAAATATAATTAATACGAATATTGCATTAACAGCAATATCCAAACAAGATATTAACGGAAACTTACTCTGGGTGCGCCTGATACCCGATATTAGCCCGGATATATTCGGACAGGCCTTCACTTTAGATAAAGATAATAATGTTTTGACCGTAGGCCTTTTTCATTCCGTTTTAAATATAGGCAATACTGCACTTTCCTCAACAAATAACGGTAATGAAGCTTATGTGGCAAAATACAGTTCAAATGGCGATTTTCTATGGGCAGCAAAGATGAATTTATACAGGGATATTGATGCTAATATTACTGTAGCGTCAGATGCAACTGGAAATGTTTTAGTTTCGGGAGTTTTAAACCCGGAAAATTTTCTCATTAAATTTGATCCCAATGGCAACCCATTATGGTCCAAAATATTGCCAATGGAGTCATATTATCTTTCGTTGATTTCTACCGATCCAGGTAATAATATTTATCTGACCAGCGAAATTCACCTGTCTGATGCTACCGGTTCAACAACAATTGGTTCAGTTACCCTGAATCAAACCCATGATGATGGATCCATTGGAGTTTTTAAGTTTGACCCAGATGGAAATGCTGTATGGGCAAAAACATACGGAGGACTTACCGGAGCTTCCTATTCTGATGGATGGGCTAATGATATCAGAACAGATACGGCTGGTTTTACATACATCTGGGGCTGGTGTGTAAACAATGCCGTATTTGATACCTACACTCTTTCAAATCCCATAGATGATGGTTTTTCTTATTACATAATGAAAATTGATTCTTCAGGTAATGTAAAGTGGGCAAATGCAATTTACGAAAACACTACCGGAAATATCTATGGATTTAATTATGGCGCATTATTGGATTTCGATAAAACCGGAAATGTATATGTCGGAGGACATTTTAGAAATACAATCAGTATCGATGGCACGATTTTTCAGCCGGAAAGTATTAATGACTTTTTTGTTTCAAAATTTTCCAGTAATGGAGCATTTCAATGGATAAAAACTATCCCTAACAATTCAACATCAATGATTTGCCAGTCCCTTAGTGTATTCAGTGAGGATGTATTGACAATAGGCGGGGCCCCGGGATACAATTCCACATTAGGTACATTTAATATTATCAGAAAAAGCGGAACCACCGGTATTATTGCAACCTTAGGTAATTTACTTCCAGCAAGTGCAGGACCCATTTCAGGAACCACAACCGTTTGCCAGGGTCAGGGTTCGGTGATCTATACTGTACCCGATATTACCAATGCAACATCTTATATCTGGACATTACCTTCTGGAGCATCCGGAACAAGTACGTCTAATAGTATTACCGTAAATTATGGAATATCGGCTGTTTCCGGCAATATTACTGTAAAGGGTAGAAATTCCACCGGGGATGGTATATTATCCACCTTACCAATTACTGTAAATCCGCTACCTGCCACTCCGGAAACAATCACCGGATTAACAACGGTTTGCCAGGGTCAGAATTCCATAAACTATACCGTGCCAGCCATTGCCAATGCAACAACGTATGTTTGGGCACTACCTTCAGGTGCGACGGGTACAAGTCTCACCAACAGCATTAACGTTAATTATGGAGCATCGGCTGTTTCAGGTAATATCACCGTGAAAGGAAATAATTCATGCGGCGATGGGGCAATATCCACTTTGCCGGTTACAGTTAATCCATTCCCCTCAAGCGCTGGTACCATAAGCGGATTAACAGCTGTTTGCCAGGTACAGAACGCGGTAACATATACCGTTCCTGCCATTACAAATGCCACATCTTATGTTTGGACATTGCCAATAGGCGCATCAGGAACAAGTACCACAAACAGTATTACTGTAAATTACGGGGTATCAGCTGTTTCCGGCAACCTTACTGTAAAGGGGGCAAATTCCTGCGGTGAAGGTGCCATATCCACTTTAGCGATTAATGTTAATAATAAACCTGCCACCCCGGCAATTACTCTGAATGGAAGTGTTTTACATTCAAACGCCGCGACGGGTAATCAATGGTATAATCAAAACGGTTTAATAAATGGCGCTGTAAATCAGGATCACATGGTAACCACCAGTGGTGAATATTATACCGTGGTGACACTTTTGGGCTGTAGTTCCGATGCCTCCAATAGTATTCCAAAATACTTTTTATGCGATGCCCAGTTCAATTATTCCTGGGATGGTTATGCAAGCTTTACCGATATGTCAGGGGGGAATCCAACCTCCTGGTCCTGGGACTTTGGGGATGGTACGTATTCAACGCTTCAAAATCCAAGTCATAATTATTCAAAGGATGGAAAATACATGGTAAAACTTACCATAATTAACGCGGCTACCAACTGCGTTTCATCGGTAACCAGGGAGGTTATTGCAGGTTCGGGTACGCTATGTAAAGCAGACTTTACGACGGCAATGAATTCCCTCACCGGCCTGGCAAGCTTTACTTCAATCTCTGAGAATGCAACAGATTATTACTGGAAATTTGGGGATGGGGCTTACAGCATATCCGCCAATCCTGCACATACTTATACCGTGGCGGGGATTTACAAGGTTTGCCTTACCATCTGGAATGGCGCCAACGGATGCCAGTCGGAGGTATGTAAGAATGTTATTTATATTCCCGAGGGAGTAAATTATGTACAGGCGGATTTTTCCTATTTTGCCAATACCACGGATAACGCTGTCATCTTCAGTGATATGTCCTCATCCAATACCACCGATTGGTACTGGATCATGGGAGATGGCAAGGTTCTGACGGCACAGAACCCGGTATACACGTATGCAAAGCCCGGGGTGTACAAGGTTTGCCTGACGGCTTTTGACAAGGTAAATGGTTTATCCAAAACGGTATGCAAAGAGATCCGGGTAGGAGAGATTGCCTGCATGGTAGGATCGGATTTCAGTTATTTCATCAACCCGGAATCGCGGGAGGTAGCATTTCTGAATAAGTCAAAAGGATCGATAACGGATTATTACTGGACCTTTGGAGACGGTAGCGCCTCCACGCAGGAAAATCCCGCTCATACGTATTCCAACCCGGGCTATTACCTGGTCAACCTGGCTGTGAGAAACAGCAACAGCGGTTGCATGGATATGCTGGCACAGTTTCTCCAGGTTGGTAGTGTTGAGTGTCGATCCGATTTTACTTTCGAAGCAAATCCGGATAATACTTCGGTGAATTTCATAAACAAATCAAAAGGCATGATTGATTATTATTACTGGGAATTTGGAGACGGGTCGTATAGCGTATTACAAAATCCCACAAATCTCTATAAGAAACCGGGCATGTATATTGTGGGACAGACGGTAATCGATAACACCAATGGCTGTATGGATTTCAGTTTCCAACCGGTTCAGGTCGGGGAGATCAATTGTGCGGCTGATTTTGTAAGCTACATTGATTCATCGAGTTACACGGGATACTTTACGAACCGCATCCTGGGAGAATCCACCGCTTTGCTATGGAGCTTTGGTGACGGGCGATTCTCCACAAATGACAACCCGATTCATATATTTCCCGGAACCGGGATCTATTCGGTAGGATTAAACACCTTTGACTTTAACACCAGTTGCATGGATTATTACCAGGAGATGGTAATGATCGGCGGAATAGGCAATGACTGTGAAGCAAATTTCATTTACATGGTTGATCCCACAAGTCCGGAGGTTCTGTTCAGCAATATGTCTATCGGGGACATCGTGGGATCGATCTGGAACTTTGGCGATGGTTCGGATAATTCAACAGAAACGGATGCTGTTCATACCTATACCAAGGGAGGATACTATAATGTATGTCTGACGGTAACCAATTCGAGCGGGATAAAGAATATGGGCTGCAAGTGGGTACTGGTTGAAGGCAGTGCAGCGAATGATTGCCGGGCCAACTTCATGTTCAGCATCGATTCGGCTAACCTGAAAGTTACTTTTGTGGATAATTCCTATGGAGAGATCGATAAGTACAGATGGGATTTTGGCGACAGCAAGGCCGATTCAGTATCCACGGAACGGGATCCTGTTCATATCTACGATCAGAAGGGATATTACCTGGTTCAGCTGAAAGCTGAAAACACGGTATCGGGATGTGTCAGCAACGAGTACAAACTTCTGAACGTTGCCGAGAGCCAGGTACTGAAAGCTTCCTTTGGTTATGAAGCAAAAGATCCGGATAAGAAGGTAGCCGGTTACCCGGTAGACCTTGTAAGCGCCAGCTCGGGTGACGGAGCCACAGTTGAATGGGACTTTGGTGATAAACAGATTAAAAAAGAATCCTTTACGGTAATGGATTCAACCAGCCGGATAGTTACGCATTATTATCAGAAACCTGGCAGGTATATGGTATGCCTGAGAATATCAGATCCGGTCAGTGGTCAGTCGGATACTTATTGCAGCTATGTGTACACCAAAAATGCAGTGGGAGTGGATGAGATCACCGAAACGGCAATAAACCTGGATGTATATCCGAATCCATTTATAGATTTTACCACAATTAATTATTCACTTCCTCAAGCTCAGTACATCGAGATAACTATTTTTGACCAGTTGGGCAGAAGGATTGAAACACTGGTTAAGGCAAGGACTGATGGCGGCACTTACCAGGTTGTTTGGGAAACAAAAAGCCTGACAACTGGAGTATATCACTTAAAACTGATTACATCAGAAGGAATTATAACAAAGCAACTTGTAATCATAAGATAATTACCGTTCAAAATAAAGAAAGGGCGCCAATTTACGCGCCCTTTTTTTAACAAAAGAATGAATTTAATCAGAAAAATCCTTTGGAATCAGTTAAGGATTTGGATATTATTAAATAATTCGTACTTTTCAATGTGAAATATAAAGAAAAAGTGTATTGAATGGAAGAGCATGAAAATATATATGATAAAATAAAAGAGTTACTCGGCACGCTTCCGGGCAAGTTAAATGTACTTGAAGAAAAAATTGATATTGAGCTGCAATTTGAATATTTTGAGCAATCCAGAAGAGAAAGGAATGATTTAAAGATGGAAACAGTACTTGATGAATCGTATAAACTTTTTATTAAGGATGTTTCAGATGAAGAAAAGAAGGCAATTCTGGCTAAAATTGCCTCAGTAGGGAAAGTTGAAGCTTACCGTATAATTGAAAGATTTTTAAATGAAGCCCCTGGAGATTTAAAAAACTGGAGCATTCTGGCATTACAGGAGAACAGAATGCTCCTCGAGTCAATTTTATTGGATGAAAGTCACGTATTTATATCAACAGGATTAGGAGGTAAAGGTCATAAACTAAGGTACTTTGTTGTGCTGTTCGGAAAAGAAAAAAAGGATTTCAGTGAGTTTCAAAAAAAAATTATCCGGAGTGAGTTCGAAACTTATCTTAAAAAATATAATTCCGAGCTGGAAGAATTAAATTTTTCCGGATCTCTCGCTAATATGTTAGTAATGATTCCTATGAAAGTTATCATAAAGCAAATCTTCACCGAGGCTATTAAAGAATGTAATCAATTTGGCAATTTCCTGATTTCAAACTTTATAATAACCAACGTCAAAGAGCTTAGTTTTGATGAAATACGGCAATATGTTAAAAACCATCAACAACTTTATGTTGGGAAAAGTAAAAATGATTGATAATCATAAAATAATATTTTCCCTTCAGGTAGCGCCTGAGGGGAAATGAATTGGTTTTTTAAAAGCTGATATCTGAATCCTGAGAACTAACCTTTGTTTTCTTCAAGATCTTCAAACTGAAGGTCAGTATAATTCTCAGCCATTACTGCTTCGTGTTCTTCACTAATAGGGCCCTCAATTATTTGAGGATTTGCTTTGACAATAAACTCAATTGCTTCCTTTAGCCCATCAGCAAACTTTTCGAAATCTTCCTTATAAAGAAAAACTTTGTGTTTTTCATAGAAAGATTTTCCATCCCGGCTGAAGCGCTTTTTACTTTCTGTAATCGTGAGATAATAGTCATTGCGCCTTGTCGCTTTAACATCAAA
>CAYGFI010000048.1:0-27603 GCA_964349045.1 uncultured Chitinophaga sp. | reverse complement strand
CAAGTGGTACCGTTTTTTACCGGTGGGTGGTATCAGTTTAGAACCTCGTTAAAAAAGGCTGATAATATCTGGAAATGAAGTTTACCCGCAGCAGTATGGAAGTCAATATTGTCTGACAAACTGATAAATCCAATCCCTTTGTCAATTAGCTCTTTTGTATCCAATATTAGTTCGGTTGATGAACGAGCCCATCTGTCTAACTTATAAACTAGAACGGCATCATATTGCTTTTGGCGAAGTTTTGCCAATAGAGCCTGTTTTACGGGTCTTGTTTTTCGAGAACTCATAACTTCAGAATAAACTTCAAACTCCCATCCTTTTAATTGCGCATACTCAGTCAGACGCAACACTTGATTCTCAACTGTCTGTTCTTGTGTCGAAACTCTAACGTAGATTGCTATCTTCATTTTTCGATTTATTTAGTTTTTGATTGTACTTCCATAGGAAAAAACCCACAAGGAATGCTGTTAGGGATACAACTAAAACGACCTTTATTGGGTTCCTCGTTTCTGGTACCGATGAATAACTTGCATAAATTGCTTCCATATTAGTTGATTTTAAATGTGTCAAAAATTATTCTGTACAGGTCATGTTTACTTTTGATGCTACGTAGATTTGGTTTTCCGTTAACATCAACATAGTGAATTTCCTTTCCGTTTGTTGAATCATAAATTTGTTGGATGCTCCGGTTTTCTGTAAAAAACTGCAATTGCTGGTGCAAAGATCTGTTTTGATTCCTGAGCTGCTCAAAGAAGAGATCAGGCGATTTGGCGGGTGCAGTACTTCCGTAAACCTCACGTTTTTCGATATATTCAATCATTTGTTCGCCAAAGTCAATGCCAGTAATTTTCTGGCCTTTTATACCAAAATTAGAATTAATTTCTACTAAAAAGGTTGTGCCTTTGGAGTCTTTAATTAGGTCAACTCCAGAGACTTCAAGTCCAATAGCTTTTGATGCTTTTATGCATATAATCTGATCGTCCATGGAAAGCTGAACAAGCTCTCCTGTACCTCCAAGGCTAAGATTCGAACGAAATTCTCCCTTTGGTGCTGTCCGTCTATATGCTGTAACAACCTTATCGCCTACAACAATAGCCCGGATGTCAGAACCCTTTGATTCGATATACTCCTGGAGAATAATATCTGCTTTGTTTTTTAACAAGGCTTCGCATGTTGAAATTGCAGATTTTCGATCATTGAGAAGTACAACTCCGACTCCCTGACTGCCATATACATACTTCAATACTATGGGCCATGAGTCAAGTTTTTCAATTAGAAAATCGAGATTGCTTGCATTTTTCAAATAGATGGTCTTGGGGGTTTTGATCCCGTATCGGCTGACTGTTTGGGTAGTGTGCCATTTGTTTGCCGCTGCTCGTATTCCTGCCCCTGATTGAGTTGAATAGATTCCAAGGTTTTCCGTCAAATGCTCAAGTACATACGAATTATAAATGACGTTATTCGCGATTCGTGGTATGATCGCATCTATTTGTTTTATAGCAATTCTTGTTGCTGTCTTTGGTAGCAGGTCATACACACGATCATAACCGTTTTCTATATTTGATACAAGTGGACTAAAGTACTCAGGGTCAAGCACCATCATCTTGTGACCACGCTTTTCACCAGCGTGAATAATGCTTTGGGTGGCATAGCTCTTTTCAGCTGCATTTAAAATTAGAAGGGTCATGGTTTTATTGAGTAAAGTTAACTGAGTTTAATATATGTTATATAACATATATTAAAAGTACGACAATCCTTAAACAATAAACCATTAATTAGGAATAAATGTGTTTCAGAAAAAGATAATAATATGAATATCATATTATTACGATGTAATATTAATCTTTCAAATACAGTGCTAATTATACTTTTGCTGGATGGAGTAATTGTATTTAGGATGGTTTGAGTGAAATGGATTTTGGAGTCAGTTTACACTACTGTTTGCACATATTGCCCAACAAAAAACCCTACCACACTGATAACCAGCGCTGACAGGGTTTTAAACTGAGGTCAGTGGCGGATTCGAACCGCCGTAGCCGGTTTTGCAGACCGATTCCTAGCCACTCGGACAACTGACCAATAAAAAAAGTTCAAGATACTTCGTCCACCATAGCTTTTGCGAAGGTGGGCTCGGACAACTAACCAATAATAAAAAATAACTCCATTCATCGAAAAAAATCTCAATCTATCCAAAATAGTCCACCATAGCTTTAGCGAAGGTGGACCCGGACAACTGACCGATAAATTTTTTCGCAAGGCAAAGTTAGTAATTTCTGATTAACTCAAAACAGTCTTGACGAAAACTCTGACCGGAATACAAAAGTTGTTGTAAAACAAGCCGGAGCTGTTTTCATAACCACCCCCTACTCCTCTTTCACATTTTATTTCTAAATTGCCCAAAATTAATAGTCGTGAACAACCAGGCCATCAGAAATGAAATCATGCTGAAATGGTTCAACCAGACGGTTAATAAATATTACCCGTATTTATGCGATTTTGCCTATTCTATTACCCTGTCCAGGGAACTCTCCGAAGAAATTACTGACGATGTTTTTATGAAAATATGGGACCGTCGCGAAGAAGTCTCCCAGATAGAAAACCTCCCCTCTTACCTCTATAAAGCCATCAAAAACACTTCGGTCAACTACCTTGAGAAAATAAAAAAACACCACATCATCCCCTTTGAAAACCTCCCGGAAATTCATATCCAGTCTTTCCAAAATACCCCCGAGGATGAGCTGATCTCGAAAGAATTCGACCAGGATTATCATAAAACCATCAACTCCCTGCCCGATAAATGCAAACTTATTTTCAGGCTTGCCAAAGAAGATGGCCTCAAATACAAAGAAATTGCCATACTCCTTGGAATCTCGGAAAAAACCGTGGAGAACCAGATCTCAATTGCTCTTAAAAAAATCTCCGACTGCCTTAAGAAAAATAACGACCTCCACTTCAAAAAGAAAAACGGCCTTTCAGGCTTATTATCTCTGTTTTTCTAAATTCTGAATAAAAAAACTGAAACCCTTTGGGGGTAAAATGGAAAATTCCTGTTCTATATACAGAACATAAATTTTCCCTATGCCCGAAAATCGTATAAATGAAATCATCGCGAGAGTGCTTAATGGCTCTTCTACCCTACTGGACCTGAAGGAACTGAAGCAATGGCGAACCGAATCCGCGGAAAATGAAATCTATTTTAATTCCCTTAAAAAATACTGGGACACCAAATCTCCCCGGGAAACCACTGAAAGTGAAAAAATCCGAATTGAAGCATTATTGAAATACTCACAGGAATCACTGGTTCCGGGTAAATCAAAACCAATACATCCTTCATTTCCTGTTACAAGAATTTTGCGCTACGCTGCAGGTATCGCCCTGCTTCTCGGTTTTGGATTTCTTGGTGGACTGGTAGTTTCCAATCAGCCCGCCGGTATAAAAACATCTGAGATATTCGTGTCACGGGGGAGTCGCGCAAACGTTACCCTTCCTGATGGATCAATCGTCTGGCTCGGTCATGAAAGCCGCCTTAGCTATCCGGAAAAATTCTCCGGCTCAACCCGTGAGGTTACCCTTACCGGTGAAGCTTATTTTGACGTGGAAAGCGATAAAGAACATCCCTTCCTGGTGCACACCTCCGGACCTACCATCCGGGTCAGCGGAACGGAATTTTATGTTCACGACTACCCGGGAGACCCTACAATGGAAGCCAGCCTGATTTCAGGAAAAATTGACCTGGTTCTTAATGACCGCCTCCTGTCCAAAATGCAGCCGGGTACAAAACTCATCTATACTAAAGAAACAGGAAAACTTAAAGCCGGAAGTTTCGAGGCCGCTTATTATGACTTCTGGAAAAAAGGAGAATATTCCTTTGTCGACAGACCCTTCGGCGAACTCGCTTATATGATGAAACGGATCTATAACGTCGAAATCATTTTTAGAAACGACGGGTTAAAAGAAAAAAGATTTACAGGTAGTTTGGGCAGCGATGACAATGTGTATACCCTACTGGAAATTTTTAAGAAATCTTCTTCAACAAACTTTAGCTATTCAATCGATAACAATAAAATATATGTGACGACAAAAAAATAAATTGCATTTACCATAACTAATTAACTACTAAACTAACCATCCAGTATGAAATCAGATTCTTCGATCCTTACGGATCGCAAAACCAGCTTGCATGGTACCCTGAGTCAGATCAGGCTGATTCTGCTAATTTCCCTGGCCATGCTACTTACAGGTCACCTGACCCTGCCGGCACAGGATTCCGGATCAATTTCTCTCCGCGCTGACCAGGCAAAGGTCACTGAAGTTATGCAGAAGGTAGAGGAAATGACAAATTTTAAGTTCTTCTACGATGCAGGACTGATAAATCCAAATGATCGGATCAGCCTCAACCTTGAAAATGTCAGCCTGGAAAATGCCCTGACTCACATTTTTACCAACCCCGCTATCACCTGGGAAATACAGGATCGGTTTATCGTATTGAAAAAGAAGGAGGTTCCTTCGGAAAAATCCGCACAGCCGCTTATAGCAAGGGGGAAAGTGGTCGATGAGGACGGCATTCCCCTTATGGGTGTAACCGTTTATATCAAAGGAACTACTAAAGGGGTAATTACCAATAATTTTGGGGAATTTGAAATTGAAATCCCTGAAGTAGGAACTACTCTGGTTTTCAGGTTTATCGGGATGAAAGAGGAGCAGATGAAAATTGATGATCAAAAACCTCTTGAAGTAATCATGACAGCAGAACTCTTCGGACTCGATGAGGTAGTTACCATCGGGTATGGTGTGCAGAAAAAACGAGACCTCACAGGTGCCGTGTCGGTTGTTAATGTCGAAGAAATGCAGAAAATAAAAGCTTCGGGAGTCGGAGAAGCTCTCCAGGGACAAATTGCCGGTATTTCTGTTGTTACCAGTGGTGACCCGGGCAGAATGGCTTCGGTAAAAATACGTGGGGTAGGCTCATTTTCCGACGTGGGTCCTCTGTATGTCATCGACGGACTCATCCTTAACGATGCCAATCATATCAACACTTCAGATATTGAATCAATTCAGGTACTGAAAGATGCCTCCTCTGCAGCAATTTATGGTGCACGCGGTGCAAACGGAGTAATCATAATTACCACAAAAAAAGGTGAGGAGGGACCTGCAAAAATAAATTTCACCGCCAGCCATGGCTGGGAAGAACTGGCTAAAAAGATCAATCTTATGAATTCCCGGGACTTCCTCTACTATAATCAGTTGAGCTTTGTGAATGCAGGTGCCGAATGGCTGGGTAAACCTGCCGACAGTACAAATATTCCAAGCACCGACTGGCAGAAAGCCATATTCGAAATGGGAAAAGTTTCCGATTATAACCTCAATGTTACCGGGGGAGGAAAAAACAGCAGCTACATGCTTGGTGGCGGATACTTCACTCAGGACGGTGTCCTCAAGGGTCCCTGGTACGAAAGATACACTTTCAGGGTAAACGCGGAAGGAACCCAGGGTAAAATAACCTTTGGTGAGAACCTTTCATTTATCCGTACAAACCAGAAACTTACCAACACATCCACAAGCTCCTTTGCCGATGCTCTTTCCATGCCTCCGGTTATTCCCGTTCGTGATCCGGACGAAATTACCGGCCGCGGTGGCTACGGCTACGGCTCTGTCAGCTACCCTACCTATAGCACCAACCCCGTTGCCCAGCAGGAATCACTCGACGACCGGCTCTACAACAACCGCCTCATTGGAAACCTCTATGGAGAGTGGAATATCGTTAAAGGTTTAAAGTACAAAGCCAACCTGGGAATTGATTTCTGGTACGGCAGAAGAAAACAGATAGACAACGCCTATACCATGCGTTACCTTTCTGTCGAAACCAGGAGAAACGACCGTCTGTGGCAGGAAAGCAATGAGAGAATGACCCTCATAAACGAACATACTTTAAATTATAACATGGAGTTCGGTAAATCGAAACTCGAAGCAATGGCTGGTTTTACCACACAGAATAATAATTATAACTATATTGCAAACGAAGGGTACGATCAGAAGGTTGACGGTCTTTGGCAGATCGACCTTGTTGGGGTTCAAAACAATATGTGGGGAAGCGAACAGGAAAATGCCATGATCTCATACCTGGGGAGGATAAACTATGATTTTGATTCAAAATACCTCTTCCAGTTTAATGCCAGGCGCGACGGATCGTCCAAATTCGGCCCGAATACACGCTGGGGAAGCTTTCCTTCTGCCAGCATCGGTTGGAGAATAAGCAATGAAGATTTTTTTACTCCCCTCGAATCTCTTTTTTCAGATCTTAAACTCCGGGCCAGCTATGGCGTTCTGGGCGATATGCAAACACTCGGTAATTACGACTACCAGGCTACCATTAACCACAGCGGTCCTTATGAAGGATACTATGTGGTTCTTGGCGAAAACCAAACCATCAGGGAAGGCGCTCTGCAATCAAACCGCGTAAATGCAAATTTGAAATGGGAAACCAAATCAACACTCAACATTGGTCTTGACTTTGGATTGCTGAATAACCAGATTTATGGTTCGGCCGAGTATTTCGACAGCAAATCTACCGATCTGCTCGTTTCACTCCCTCTGGCAATGGCAACCGGCGTGGGTGTTGACCCTTACCTCGGCGATGCTGTGGAATGGACAAATTACGGGGAAATGCAAAACACAGGCTTTGAATTTACTCTTGGTTACAGGGAAAAATCAGGTGAGTTTAAATACAGCCTGTTCACAAACCTGACACTCCTTAAGAATAAAGTACTCAAGCTCGGAGCCGCGGAAGGTTACAGGGAAGGATGGTACAACCAGGTTAACCGTACACAGGAAGGCAGGTCCATTGCAGAGTTTTACCTTATTGAAACCGATGGCATCTTTCAGAGTACCGATGAAGTCCTTTCACATACCGCAAAGATTCTGAATACAACAACCAATGAATACCAGACTGTACTGATACAACCCAATGCCAAACCGGGCGATATCAGGTACATTGATTTTAACGAAGATGGAAAAATTGATATCGAAGACCGGCAATGGATGGGCAGTCCCTTACCCAAAATCGAAATGGGCCTGAATTTCTCTACTGAATACAATGGCTTTGACCTTACTCTTTTCTGGAACGCTGTCTATGGGAATAAAATTTTTAACGGGGTTCGAATCGGGATGGAAAGTATGGACGCTCCCAATAATATGCCGGCTGACCTGAATCCATGGACCTGGGACAAGCCTTCCACAACAACCCCAAGACCGTATTTTGGCCCTAACGATAATGCAAAAGCCCAAACCGACCGATGGCTCGAGGATGGCTCATTCCTCCGGATGAAAAACCTCCAGCTGGGATATAGCCTTCCGGATGCTGTTATCAACAGAACCGGCTTCCTTGAAAACCTCAGGGTTTATGTGAGCGGACAAAACCTCCTGACTTTTACCAGGTACAAAGGTTATGATCCTGAATTACCCAGCCATACTGTTTTTGTCCAGGGTGTTGATATAGGCGGATATCCTCCTGTACGATCCTTTATGACAGGTATTCAGATATCCTTTTAAACAAACTTTGTAAAATATACAACAATGAAAATCAGGAATATATTTATAACAATCCTTCTTCTGACAGGCATGTTTCAATCCTGTTCGGAAGATTATCTTGACCTTAAAGATCCCAACAGGGAGTCTTCAGATACCTACTGGCAGAAAGAAGAAGATTACCATCTTGGTCTAAATGCATGTTATTCTGTTTACAGGATTCCAGGCTATTTCAGCAGATGGTACCATGTTTTTATGATCTCCCGCAGCGATGAGGGATGGAGCGAAAGTCCAAATCCCTATTTCCAGGCATATTCCAATTTTAATATCATCAGCTATAACGATAACAACGCTGAAGGGATAATTCAGCCCTGGCAGGCTATTTTCCGACAGATGTTCTATTGCAACCAGGTTATCGATAACATGAACTCAATAGGCCTCGCTCTTTTCGAAGACAAGGCCAAAGCTAATGCGATCCTTGGTCAGGCTTATTTTTTAAGGGGAACTGCTTACTGGTACCTCGGGGGTACATTTGGTAAAGGTCCGCATATGATAAGCGCAACTGAAAATGGTGAAATTATTGAGCAGGAAGCTATTTACCTGCAGGCTGAAGCCGATTTCCTGGAAGCTGAAAAACTACTTCCTGTAAGCTGGACAGGCGATGACCTGGGCCGGTCAACCCTGGGAGGTGCAAAAGGGATGCTGGCAAAAGTGTACATGCAGCTCGCAGGGTATTACAAAAGGCCCACCCTAAGTGATAACGCAAAAGCCCAGTCTTACTGGCTGAAGGCAAAAACCGAGATGGATGAGATCTTTGCCCTGAACAAATACTCCCTCGAAAGCAATTACAAGGATAATTTCACCATGCTGAATGAAAACAACAGCGAGTCTCTCTTCGAAATCCAGTTTGCTGAAGGCCTCTACAGCGGTAAGGAACTGGGCGCACACCGTCCGAAATTCCTCGGCCTGGTTGTCGATGGTGGAGCTTGGGCCGATGCATATCCAAGGGCCTGGCTGCTTGACGAGTTCCGTAAAGAAAACGATAAAGACGGTAACGAAGATCCCCGATTGGCTGTCACTCTTTTCTATGAAAAACCGGGCGATATTGAATTACTCTATGGCAAAAACTGGTCGCAATGGATGGCCACCGAAGATTATAAACTTACCCAGCCCTGCTACTGGAGAAAATATACCCGGGTCGATACCCATGCAAGCGAAGATTACAGCTCCGGAATTAATTTCCGACTGGTACGACTGGGAGATGTTTACCTGATGTATGCCGAGGTCCTTAACGAACTTAACGGCGACCGCTCAGTGGCTGTGGAATATATCAACAAAGTAAGACGCCGTTCAAATATGACTGATCTGAATCCGGCTGTATACAGCAATTATGACGTCCTGATGGATCAGATTCAACACGAACGCCTGGTGGAACTCTGCGGAGAATCCACACGCTGGTACGATCTTGACCGCTGGGGAATTCTTCACGATCAGACAAAGATTAATATGCTGGCTAATGAAAGAGATGGCGATTTTCTGAATTTCAAACTCGGAATCAGCCACCTCTACCCTATTCCAAACAGGGAATTAAGCCTCTATCCCGGACTAACCCAGAATAAAGGGTTCTGATATATCATTTGTGAAAAAGTTACAGAAAAAGTTTACTGCAATGAGACCGACCTTTAAACAAACAAAAAATTACCTCCTGAAAAATGCCGGAAAACTGTTCTTCTCAGGAACCTTTATTTTATTTGTTATCACCATACCACAAATGTCCTGCACTGATATTGAAGGAGATGGCGCTGATTCTCTATTATGGCTGGGAGCTACCCTGCCTGAAGAATCAAGTTACAGAAACCCGGTCTGGGAACCAGACCTCAGCAATCCTTCCGTTTTCAGAGGAGCTACACAATTTTTTGCTTTTGGGGATGAAAAAGAATGGTCAGAAGGACTTAACTATGTTGTCCCGGTATTGCGCTCGGGAAACCTCATGACATGGAGCCTTTCAGGCGAGGCTTTTGCAACCAGACCTTCGTGGGCAGAGGGCAAAATTAGCTCCGTCTCCGGATTATTCGCAAAAACCCTCAGCACCTATTACCTGGCATACACACTTGATGATGCAATCGGAATCGCTTATTCCAAAGCTCCCCAGGGCCCGTATATCGATTATGGACAACTCGTGGCTCCCGGAGACCTCGGATTTGATTACTCCAGAGAACCTTATCTCATCCAGGCAGGATTAAAGTTTTACCTGTTTTTTGAGACAGAGGATGGCGTATACGGAACCGAGGTGAATATTATCCGAAATTCTATACCTTCTTTTAAGGGGGAGATCTTTAAAATTGCCGGATCAGGATTTACAGGCACTCATATCATCCGGAAAACAGCCAGCTCGTATTACTTTTTTGGCACTTCAGGGGAGGAAGGAAACGCCAGCATAAAAATTGCCAGGTCAACCGATGTTGCAGGCCCCTACCTTGATAAAAACGGAAACGATATCCTGGGCGGAAACGGAACCGAACTGGTAAGCTCCGATCCCGGGAAAAATATCGCCTCCCCTTCTCAGGTTGGAGGAATATTCACCGACTTCGAAGAAATGGACTGGATCATATACCAGGTGACTGATAATGATAAGCCAAATCTTTCAACAGGTACCACACGCCGACCAATGATGCTTAACCGCATCGAATGGGACGAAGATGGATGGCCGGCAACCATTATAATGGCCGCTGAAGGATGGCATAAACCAAAATTTGTGCTTTCGAATTAATGAACCGGCTTAAAACAAAAATCCCTCAAATCAGGAATATTAAAATTACAGGAATACAATAAAGAAATGCTGAAACAGGTAATCATAATACTGATTCTTTCCATTTTCCCGCATTTAAGGAGTCTTTCCCAAAATGTTGCGGTAAATGAAGCATCTGCTGAAGTTACCTTTGATATCTCCCTGTACTATCAAAACCCTGTTTTTGAACCCGATCTTGCTGATCCAACAATTATCAAATCCCCTGAAAACTGGTTTTATGCTTATGGAACCGAAAATTACTGGGATGAGAAGCTTCACAGACTGGTTCCTGTCATCAGGTCACACGACCTGGTAAACTGGGAATATGTACGGGATGCTTTTGACATTAAACCGAACTGGAAAAAAGGTGGTATATGGGCCCCGGAAATAACCTTCCTCAACGGTAAATATTATATGTACTATGCCTTTTCAACCTGGGGAGATAAAAATGCTGCAATTGGCCTGGCAATTTCGAACACCCCCGAGGGACCCTTTACCGACCAGGGAAAGCTGTTTGACTCTGAAGAAATAGGGGTTTTTAACTCCATCGATCCTTCTTTCTTCAGGCATGATGACCAAAACTATCTGATCTGGGGAAGCCTGGGTGGAGGTATTTTTGGAATCGGGCTGAGCGAAGATGGAAAAAGCATTACCGGACAGAAATTCCAGATAGCAGGTAACTCTTTTGAAGCTGCATATATCTTTAAGAAAGATGAGTATTTCTACCTTTTTGTTTCAACCTCTACCTGCTGTGAGGGAGCTGAAAGCCAATACAGGGTGGTTGTGGGTCGTTCCGCGGAATTCAAAGGCCCTTACACTACCATTACAGGCCAGGAACTTATAACTCAGAACAACAACTGGTGGGCTCCTCTGGTTGACCAGATCGGGGGTGTGATTTTAAGGGGCAACGAAACCGTTGCAGGACCTGGTCATAATGCACAGATCGTTACAGACGACAGGGGCAACGACTGGTTTGTTTACCATGGAATTTTACGATCCAATCCTCTTTTACCAAAGGGAGCAACGCGCCGTTCCCTTTTTATTGACCGGATAGACTGGAGTTCGGGCTGGCCTGTAATCAACCAGGGAAAAGGCCCCGGCACCGACCCGGGTGAAAAACCATTTTTTAAAAACTAAATATTCTGTTTGTTTAACTTAAACTTCAAAACTATGAAAAGAATCCTTTACGTTGCTGCTTTCCTGCTGGCTGCCGCCACCGGGTATACGCAAACAATTACGATCCACACCGAACTTGGACAGGCATGGGGTGGCGGAACTTCCGTTGATATTAATAACGATGGTCACCTGGATTTTTACATCACAGGTAACAAAAATAATCCTAAAGAACCCCTGCTTGACGCGTCAGGTAATCCTCTCGATCTCGACGAAAATGGAATCGCTGATACAACCGAAAGATGGCAGAGAATGTATTTCTGGAATCCTTCCACCTCTCAATTTGATAACGTAACTACCAATCTCAGGGTTATTGAACGTGCAAACCTCGACTGGGCAGATATTGACGGTGATGGTTTATTGGATCTTCTTGCCACAGAACATAATTTCGATGCTAATCTTTATGCAGGAGGAGTTTACAAAAACCTCGGTACCGGGATGTTCGAAAAACTTGACTATCCACTGCCTTTAAAAGCAAATGCAAGTGCATGGGCCGATTTCAATAACGATGGACTTATCGACTATGTATGCCTTAGCGTAGAACTTGATGTTTCAGGCGTATATATTAACCAGGGCGATGGTACTTTCACTGCCACCAATACGGATATCTTTGGCGAATACAAATTCGGAATCCCATATTGCGAAGTAATAGACTACAACAACGATGGATTTATGGATATTTTCGTAACCTCCAACTGCGACAATCCTGAAGCCAACGATAATGCAAGAGTTATTGCTGATGTGTTCATCAACTACGACGAAGAACCGGGTAACTTCTACCGTGCATTCCTCGGAAAAAGCGCAACCAACACCAGTGGATCAATCTACCAGAAAGGTAACGGGGGTGTCGATTTTGCCGATTTTAACTCCGACGGATGGCTGGATATGGTGTTGCACGGTGAAGGTGGCGCAGGAACTTTTGAACCCGCTGACAATGGCTGGTCCTGCATTTCCCATGTTTACATTAATCAGAAAGACGGAACCTATGCAGACAAACCTCAGACTGCTTTCCAGGCAGACCTTCGTCCCCTGAGCAGTTCAGGTGTTGGTACCGCAACCATCGACTGGAACAATGACGGGCATTATGACCTGTTTATTACCGGCTGGAATCCTCCTACCGTTAATACTCAGGCCGGATACCTCTACCATGGCGACGGCGCCGGGAATTTTACCGAAGTAGGCCGCGTTCCCGGTGGTTCAGAAACTATCGTGCTGTTCAATGACTGGAACGGCGATGGATTTCCCGACTATCTTGTTTCCGGGCACTCATGGGATGCAATGTTCTTCCCAACAGAAGCCGACCAGGGTCGTACAGGTGCTGTAATGCTGAATCCTAATACAAGCTCTGCAAATGCTGCTCCCTCAGCTCCAACCGGACTTGCTGCTGCAGTTGATGCCGGTAATGTGACTCTTAGCTGGAATGAGGCTACCGATGATAAAACTTCTGCGAAATCATTATCCTATGAGTACTTTCTGAAAGATGGCGACGGTAACTTCATTTTGGCTCCTGCATCTTTTGTGGGTGGAGATAAAGACGGACTCAGAAAAGTTAACAAACTCGGTAACTGCTTCCTGAATAAATCCGCAAAACTCAAAAGTCTGCCTGATGGCGATTACACATGGGGTGTACAGGCAATCGATGCTCAATATAAGGGCTCCGCTTTTGCAACAGGTACATTCAAAGTTGGAAACATTGGCGTTAAGAATACCAAGGTTGATATTGCAACAATACACTCAACCGATCAGACACTGAAAATCAGGCTGACATCAGCTGATCAGGCCAGTGTTATTGTGTACAACCTGATTGGTCAACCGGTGGTTCGTGAACGCTTCTCAGGAACTTTCAGCAAGAATCTTCCTGCCGGAGCCTATGTGGTTAAGATTTCCACAGGCAGAAATATTCAGACTTCTAAAGTAATTGTTCAGTAATCCATGTAAGGATTTTCAATTCTGCCTGATCCCAGGTCTGAGAAATTGCAGGCGGGATATCCCGCCTGCAATTTCTTACTTTTATGAGTGTAAAAAAGTGTCCTAATAAACAGAATTACCCCGCCATGAAAATTCTGAATCATCTTTTAGTAATTCTTGTTTTATTCATGGTTATTCTCCAGGCATGCGTTTCACCTTCACCTGATGCCAAAAAAGAAAACCATGAAGCGGGATCCACCTGGAGCATTGAAAAAGCGTGGGAGTGGGAAGAAAATCATAACTGGCTGCGGGGAGCAAATTATATTCCTGCCAATGCCATTAACCAGTTGGAAACCTGGCAGGCGGAATCATTCAGCCCTGAAGTGATCGACCGGGAACTGGGATGGGCTGAAGAAATCGGATTTAACTGCATGCGGGTTTACCTTCATCACCTTGCATGGCAGGTGGATCAGGAAGGTTTTAAAACAAGGATGAACCAATACCTGTCCATTGCTGATTCACATGGTCTTAAAACCATTTTTGTTTTTTTTGACGATTGCTGGAATGCTGAATACCAGGCAGGAAAACAACCTTCTCCAAAGCCCGGAATACATAATTCCGGATGGGTGCGTGATCCGGGAGACCTGCTTTTCAGAGACTCCTCGTTAACAGCTACACTGGAGGCATATGTAAAAGATATTTTAAGTTCATTTTCTGATGACGGCCGCATCATCCTCTGGGATCTTTACAATGAACCCGGCAACAGCAAGCTTGAAACCCGGAGCTTGCCATTGCTGAAAAACGTGTTTGCATGGGCCCGTGAAATATATCCTTCACAGCCTCTAACATCGGGTGTTTGGAATATCTCTCTGAATGAATTAAACCTCTTTCAGCTTAGGAATTCCGACATTATTACATACCATGATTACAACGACGAATCCATTCACAAGCGTACCATTGATTCATTGCAATTATATAACCGTCCCCTGGTATGCACCGAATACCTGGCGAGAACCCGGAACAGCCGGTTTGAAAATATCATGCCTCTACTCAGAAAAAAAAAATATTGGTGCTATTAACTGGGGACTTGTAGCGGGAAAGTCCAATACCATTTATGCCTGGGATACACCTCTTTTGGATGGGTCAGAACCCGTTACCTGGTTTTGCGATATTTTCCGGGCGGATGGAACCCCTTATGAACAGAAGGAAATTGATTTTATCAGGGAATTGACAATGTCGAACAACTAACTGCAAGCTGATATGTACTATAAAAACGACTGGCCGGAAGCCAGAAAACGTCTGGATGCATTCTGGAAGGGTGAATATCCTGAACGGGCATGTATAGGCATACTGGCACCGAGAAAAACATCGCGCTTACCCAAATTTCCGCATCTGACAAATGGACCGTGGCTGGGTGGACTTGAAAAATACAGTGATTCTGACCAGCAGGAAATTATCCTCTGGTGGACCGATCCGGAAGAAAATTACAACCGGATGAAACTCTGGTTCGAAAATACCTGTTTTGGCGGAGAAGCCATACCGGCAACCTACATAAACTGGGGAGCTTCGGCAGGATGCGCTTTCTGGGGTGTAAAACCTCATTTTAATACAAAATCCGTTTGGTTTCATAAAGTCATCGACAACCTGGATGACTGGAAATGGGAATTTGATAAGGATAAAAACGAATACTGGCAAATTATCCTGTCCATTTTAAAAATATTTATTGAACGAAATAACGAAGATTATTTTATTGGGGTTCCCGAAATCGGCAATGCTGCCGATAACCTTTCACTTATAAGGGGAGCAGGCGATCTTGCTATGGATACAATTCTGAACCCGGACAAACTGAAAGAAGCAGTTGAAGTAATGTCAGATGCCTGGATCGAAACCCATGAACAAATCAATAAACTGATAAAAGATGCCGGGCAGGATGGTGGCGCCCTTCCCTGGCTGAACCTCTGGGCCCCAGGAAAAACCGATCAGATTGCCAATGATTTCTCCTCGATGTTGTCAACCGATTCCTTTAAGGAGTTTTTCTTCCCTGAACTGGTTAAAATGGGAAAATGGCTGGACTACTCCGTGTATCACCTGGATGGTCCGCAATGTATTATGATGCATACGGATGCCTTGCTGGAACTCAGCGAAACCAGGTGCATCCAGTTTTCCCCCGGAGCAGGTTCTCCTCCAACATCACATCCTGATTACATCCCCATCTTTCAAAAAATCCAGAAAGCAGGAAAAAATTTATACCTCCTGGCTGAACCTTCTGAAATTGAGTTCTTACTAAGCCATCTTTCTGCTAAAGGACTTTTTCTGAATACATGGGCAAATTCAGAAGATGAAATGCATGATCTGATTAAACTGGTCGAAAAACAATCCGTGATACGGTTCCAATAAATATCCTCGCAATGAAAGAGAATAGCGAACAAATCAAGGTTATTGAATACGAAAGGCAAGCCGTACCCGAAGCAAAAACTAAGGGGGCTTCTTCTTTCTGGGGACTGTTTTCCAGTGAGCATGTTGCGGGAACTGAACTTCTGATCGGCCCATTATTCGTTGTTCATGGAGTTGCTGCTTTCGATGTTCTTACCGGGCTGGTAATCGGTAACATCCTGGCTGTTCTGAGCTGGAGATATCTTACAGTTCCGATTGCAATAAAAAACAGACTAACCCTTTACTTTCAGCTTGAAAAAATTGGCGGAAAACAATTAGTCAAAATTTATAATCTCGCAAACGGAATACTCTGGTGCTTCATTGCCGGTGCGATGATCTCCGTTTCTGCTTCTGCTATTAGTGTATTCTTTAATGTGACACCTCCAGGGCTTTATGCAGTGTTGCCGGATAACTTTTTAACAGTAGGACTTGTTCTGGCGGTAGGTTTGCTCATCTCGGTCATTGCTGCAAAGGGATATGATGCTGTTTCACGGTTTGCAAATATTGCCGCTCCCTGGATGATCGTAATGTTTATTGCCCTGGGAATTTCCACCCTTCCCGACCTGGGAATCAGGAATTTTCATGATTTTTGGGGAAAAGCAGAAACTATAATCTGGACCGGAAGCAACCAGCCGGGGTATATAAAATTCACCATCTGGCATATCATCTTCTTCAGTTGGTTCGGTAATATGGCCTGGCATATCGGCATGGGCGATCTAAGCATTTTCAGGTATGCAAAAAAAGCTAATTATGGATTTGCTGCCTCCTCAGGAATGTTCCTGGGACATTATATCGCCTGGATTTGTGCCGGCATGCTCTATGCAGTGCAATTGCAGAAAGACCCCTCGAATACCTCCGTATCACCGGGACAAATGGCAATGAGTGCCATGGGACTTGCAGGTGTCTTGCTGGTATTCATTTCAGGATGGACAACGGCAAACCCTATTATTTACCGCTCAGGATTAGCGTTCCAGGCAATAAACAGCAACTGGTCAAGATCAAAAATTACACTGTTGGCAGGCGGGATAGCAAGTATTATAGGCATTTTCCCGGGACTCTCCATGAAATTCCTTAATGTTGCAGCTCTTTATGGACTTATCCTGATGCCAATGGGGGCAGTAATTTTTGCAGATCATTACTTAATGAAACGCTTTGGAATGCTTAGTTTTTTTGCGGAAAAACAAAACATTTCATTCTACATTGCCCCGGCCATCGCTTGGTTTCTAACCCTCACGATCTGTCTCATCTTAAACCTCTATGCAGGAATCCAGATTTTTTTCCTGGGTTTACCCGGATGGTTTATCGCCGTGATCATTTATATTACCCTCAGCCTGTATTTTCAAAACACCAGAGAAAAAAAATGAAAACCATTATCAATATTTCCGGCCTGCTGGCAATTCTGAGCCTAATAGTAATCCTGGCCGTTTCAGTTCTCTTTGCTTCAGGAAGGATCCCTTTTGATTCTTACCTGCTAAGCCTGTTTGTCGGTACAATTGTATATTTTGCAGGAAAAATTCTTATAAGTCTGCTTCGGAATAATAAAAATATCATCGATAAAAAAGCATGAAATATACAGGAAGAAAAATACTGTTTCTGAAAACGAAAGCACAGCTGGCAAAGTACTTGACTCTTTTTATGGTTTTTACCTCACATGGAATTGTTTTTTCCCAGGAAACAATTATAAACCTGGGCATTTCCCAGCCTCGTGAATTGAATATCAGTGAATCTGATATAGTAAATATGAATCCCGGAGAAAGCGTTACCCTGGGAAGCAGCATTGTTATTTCTGGCGGATCTCCTGCATACACATATCTCTGGCATTCCGGTCAGGTTGAAATTGCCACAAGTCCGACCATTTCAGTTACTTCTTCAGGAAATTATATTATCAGGATAAGTGATTCGATGAACTGCTCTGCCTCTGACACCATTACTGTTATTGCCACTTCGGTTTTACAGGCTGAATACCTTCCTTCCTGTATCGTTTATCCAAACCCCGCCTCATCGGGAGTTTTTATTAAAACCGAACCGGGTAATCCGGTTAAATCTGTTGAAATTCTCACACTCAGTGGAAAAACCCTTCAAACAATCCAGGTAGCTTTTCCATACTCGGGCGACCTGGATATTACCATTTCTGGTCTTGAACAGGGGTCTTATATTCTGAAGATTAAAACAATTCGTTTCGAAACGCTCAAATCAGTTGTAAAAATTAATTACTCATTTAAAAAATGATGCGAAAAGTTCTTATCCTCATATTGGCTTTAATTATCCGGATCGACCTGGCTATTCCTCAAACCGATGATACCCTGTACAGAACTGTCACAAGGCAGGAAACTATTAATCTAAATTTACTCTGGTACACCATAAATCATGGCTCCATTGCCTGGCAGAAATCAACCGATGCTTTTTCATGGTCAGACATCCCGGGAGAAACCACAAAAAATTACCGGTTCTCAGCAGATTCCGACAGCCATTATTTCCGTGCAAAAGTATTGTCCGGCACATGCGATCCGGTTTATTCAAGAATTACAAAACTGGAAGTGCTTGATTTAGCAACCGACAGTGTTGGAATGGTCACTAGAGATCAGGCTGTCATTTACTGTTCCTCTGAACTTGATCTCTCTGCTTATCCTGAACGTGGGATTTTTTATGATATAAAAACAATTCCGGATCAGAATTCTCCTGAGATCAAAGATCCGGGGAATCAAAACTCCTTTCATGCCAGCCTTACAAATCTGCAGGAAGGAACAACTTATTATGTGCGTGTTTATGCAAAAAATATTGAGGGCACTTATTTCCTGGGAAATATTATCAGCTTTTCCACCCAGAGCATTAAGGCTTCCGGCATTTTAAACGTAACACAAAATACAGCCCAACTGTTCTATACCCTTACCTCTACTCCGGAACCTACAGAACACGGGCTGCTCTTTAGTCCCGATAGTATCCCCGGTATAAATTCCACAAAAATTCCGGGAATAATGGAGAACGGGGTATACAACGCAACAATAAGCGGTCTTGAACCAGGTTCCGAAAGTTATGTTCAGCCTTATATGATAGTTAATGATATCGAATATCTCGGGGAGGTAAAAACAATAAAAACTTTATCGGATTACTCAGGGTTTCCTGTTGATAACACTAGCCTGCCCATCGCTCATAAAATTACCTGGAACCACCCTTCCACAGCTAAAAAAATATCCCAGGAGGGCTATTTCGGCGATTATGGAAGGATAAAAAGAGTCGGTAATTCAGATACCCTCATTCTGGTTTACCAGGGAGGCCCTGATAACGGCGATTGGCTCAATGTCTGCCTCCGGATGAGCTACGATAACGGAAACACCTGGAACCCTCAGAAAATCCTCATGAACATTCAGGATTACAATACTGATTACTGGAGGTTCTGCACTCCTGAAGTACTGGTTCTGCAAAACGGATGGGTGATGATTGCCTTCGAAGCCAACGCAAAACCCGACGAAAATAAAAGCTCCATCCAGATCCTTATCAGCAGGGATACCTGTCAAACCTTCGACGGACCAATAATTTACCCAACCGGACGTACATGGGAACCGGCAATGGTCCAACTCCCGAATGGCGAAATCGAAATGTTCTATTCCTCCGAGGAGAAATGGTGGCCGGGCGACCCTATTTACCAGGAAATCCACCAAACCGTTTCTACAGATAACGGCTACTCATGGTCCGAACCCCGGATCGTGGCCTATTACCCGGAAAAACGCGACGGAATGCCTGTCCCGCTACTTCTGCAAGGAAACAAGGGAATTGTGTTTGCCATAGAATCGGTTAACAGTGCCCTATCTCCCTATATTATCAAAAGAGACCTTTCTGGTCCCTGGAATCTTACAACTTCAAATTTCAATACCAGCCCCTTCCGCTGGGTAGTCAGCAATTTCAGCGGTCATGGGGGAGCTCCATACCTTTTGCAACTTCCCACCGGTGAAGTATTGCTTTCTGCTCATATTTACCGCGGAGGCGACTGGCACCAGAACAACTACATGCAGGTTATGGTGGGAGACAACAACGCGAAGAATTTCGCGCAACTCTCAACCCCATGGGGTTTACTGCCTGTTAATGAAAGCGCAGTAAACAACTCCCTTTTTCTGAAAGATAACGAAACTGTTGTGGTTGTTTCCTGCAGGATGTTTACCGATGGAAGCGGAGGAATATACTGGCTCGAAGGAAAAATCGTACCGATTGAATAACCTTTAAAAAATATAAAAATGAAGAAAAACTTTCTGATTTCAACTGGAATATTATTAATGTGCACCATGGCAACTGCCCAGGTCCGGGAATCGTTCAATGGACTGGATGTCAATATGGATAATATCTATAGGTTGTCCGACGCAAAATCCCGATCCATAAGCCCTGAAAACTTCACTGGTGAAAAAGGAAAAGGTGCCATGGCAGTTCAGGGAACCGGGTCGAACGCCTCCAGAGAACTTGGCCAGGGATGGAAAGTGAGCCCAAGTGTAATTATCAAACCCGGTGAGACATTTACCCTGGCCGATATAGAAGGCTCAGGAGCTATTAAGCACATCTGGATGACCCCGACAGGAAACTGGAGGTACTCCATTATACGCATTTACTGGGACGATGAAACAACTCCCTCTGTGGAATGCCCTGTGGGAGATTTTTTTGCCATGGGATGGGGCCAGTACGCCCAGCTCAGCTCCCTCGCGATATGTGTTAACCCGGGAAGTGCTTTCAATTGCTACTGGACCATGCCCTTCCGTAAAAAATGTAAAATCACTTTCGAAAATATCAACCCCCAGGATCAGATGTACCTGTATTACCAGATCGATTATGTTGAAACCCAAATTCCTGAGGATGCAGCCTATTTTCATGCGCAATTCAGACGTACAAACCCGGACCTTACAGGTATCCATACCCTTGTAGACGGCATTAAGGGCAAAGGCCAATTCGTGGGCACCTGCCTTGCATGGCAGGTAAATAACAACGGCTGGTGGGGCGAAGGAGAGATAAAATTCTTTATGGACGGCGACAAGGAATTCCCAACCATCTGTGGCACCGGGCTTGAAGATTATTTCTGCGGATCATACAATTTTGAAAATAAAAAGGAAGCTCGCTACCAGGAATTCTGCACTCCCTACACAGGTCTGCACCAGGTTATCCGGCCCGATGGCATGTACCAGTCGCAACAGCGCTTTGGAATGTACCGCTGGCATATAACCGATCCGGTGAGGTTTGACAAGGATCTGAAAGTTACCATTCAGGATCTGGGATGGAGAAGTGGTGGCAGATACTTAGTCCAGAAATCAGATATTTCATCCGTATCATACTGGTATCAGACCGAACCCCATGCAAAATTTCCCCCACTGCCAGGAATCAACGATCTTGAAGTTAACTGAAATTAAATACTGCAATCATGCTCAGAAAATTCATATTCTTTTTAAAGGTTTTAGGTGTTCTCATCATTTCTTCTTGCTCATCACCCGTCTCAGAGAAACTTCCGGAAGAAATATCCCTGCAACTCAGTCTGAAAACAGCTGGCAATCCTGCTGAAACGTACAATCTGGAAGCCCGGGAAAACAATAACACTTTCAGCCTTAGAGCGGAAAAAGACCTTCCGGTACATGTGAATTATTCTGTTGAAACGATTGATGAAAACATCATCCTTAAGCTCAGAATCAGGGCAGAGGAGGACTGCAATTTCAATATTTCCGGTGCCTTTACCCCGGCCGGAATCCCTTATCATTCTTCGGAGTTCCTTATGCCTGGTTTCTGGTACCATCACAATGCCAGATCTCCCGAAAATGCTCCAAACTTAAGAAAAGGTAATTCATGGATGGTAAGGGAAGACCGCTTGAGCTCTCCCCTTGCCGCTGTATTTGATACCCTGGGCAAAACCGCATACCTTGTAATGCGCAATGATATCCCCCGAAATGATGCACTGATGCCTTTAGAATATGGGGAAGTGATACTGCACGGCAAAACAGACCTCGGGGGAATCGGGTTTGGAAAAAACTCTGGTAATGCCTGCCTGACATTCTCTTACCCGTTTTCTGAAAAGCCTTTCACCTACCGCCGGAAACTATGGCTGGCACCTGAGACAGTGGCTTTCCAAAATATAAAAGCCGGGGAGGAAACAGAAGTATCCTGGGTGATTTCAGGATTTGAAGCGGCATCCTTCAGCGAATTCGTAGAAAAGTCATGGTCGTTCGCATATTCCAGGCTAAAGCCTAAGGAAGTCCCTGCTAAAATGTCAACAGACAGCGTAAAACAGGAGCTGGCTCAATACTTCCGCGACAGCTACACAGAATGCGGGACCCTGGCATCCTCATCAGGCGTGGAACTCAGGATTGATCTATGCGAGAAAAGAGGAATTTTCGAAATCGGATTCGTCGGACGGGTCCTGATGAACGCTTTCAATTCCCTTGAGTATGGCTATCAGCAGGGAGATTCCTCACTGATTGACATCGGAAACTCTATTTTCGAAAGCTATACCCGGTATGGGTTTACTCCTGAAGGACTTCTCAGGGAATGGATCGATTGCAACAAAGGTGAGGAAGCAGAGATTTTCAGTCTCCGCAGACAAAGTGAAGGACTTATGGCTATCATTCATTATCTTGATTTTGAGAAGAAAAATGGCCGTTTGCACCCGGAACTCGAACGAAAAAGCCTGATGCTCTTCAACCGTCTGGTAAAACTCCGGAGAGAGGATAACAGCTTCCCCCGGAAATTCAACGGGCGCTTTGAAATCACAGATCCCTCTGGTGGAAGCACTCCCACAATAATAACTCCCCTGATAATGGCTTCAGCATATTTCAATAATCCGGAATACCTGTCAGCAGCGCAGAAGATCACGCATTTCCTCGACAAGGAAATCGTTGTGAAGGCGGATTACTTTTCCTCCACACTCGACGCAAACTGCGAGGACAAGGAAGCTTCGCTGTATACCCTGAATTCCTATTACTATCTGTGGCTGGCCTCAGACAACAGTCTGAAAGCCCATTATTTAGCACAGGCAAAAAAAGTCTCATTCTTTGCTATGTCATGGTACTATCTTTGGGATGTTCCCTTTGCCCCCGGACAAATGCTTGGCGATCTGGGATTCAAAACCAGAGGCTGGGGGAATGTTTCTGTAGAAAACAATCATGTGGATGTTTATGTGTTTGAATTTATTGAAGTATTGAAATGGCTCGCTGCTGAGTTGGGCGATTCAAGGTATGAGAATATGGCAAAGCTGATTTGCTCATCCATGAACGACCAGCTTCTGCCCAGAAAGGGGTACCTCTGCGGAATTTCCACTCCCGGCTATCATCCTGAAGTGGTGCAGCACACACACTGGGATTATGGCAAAAATGGCAAAGGATACTATAACGACATCTTTGCACCAGGCTGGGTAATAAGTTCATTATGGGAACTGCATACTCCAGGAAGAACCAGCAGGCTTATTAATCCGGATTAGAAAAATTAATACTTTATCCCAAAACTGTCAAAAAAAAACATAAGTCCAATCCAGGGATATTCAGGAGTAAGCACAATTTTTAAATATCGTGTAAACCATAATAAGTTGAACCATTCCCGCTTACTTCGGAAGGTGTTTTACCAAACAACTTTTTGAATGATTTTCCAAAATAAGACGGGTCATTAAAACCCACCCTGTAAGCAATTTCTGAAACTGTAAGATTTCCTTCCAATAACATTTGCTTTGCTTCATTTAACCGGATATTTTTAATAAATTCCGTAGTGCTTAACCCGGTAATCTTTTTGAGCTTCATGTGCATCAGAGTTCTGCTTATATTTGATTCACTGCAGAACCTGTCAACATCAAAAGCGCCATCATCCATATATTTATGAACTGTTTCTGTCAGATTTTTAATAAACATCTGGTCTTTATTGCCAAGCTTACTCACTGTTTCCCTGAAAGATTCAAATGAGGCAAAATGTTTCCTGAGGTTCTCTTTGGCTCTTAATATATTTCTTATTTGCAGGTCAAGTTCTTTCAGATTAAATGGTTTACCCACATAAGCATCGGCCCCCTTATAAAATCCTTCGATCCGTGATTCATCATCTATTTTCGAGGTCAATAAAATAACAGGTATATGGCTGGTTTCAATTGAATCTTTCACTGTATTGCATAAAACGAATCCATCCATATTGGGCATCATAATATCACTGATAATTATGTCCGGATGAGATTTTCTAATCTTTTCAATTGCTTCAATACCATCATAAGCAAGTTGTACTTTAAATACACCGAAAAAATGATGAGAGAGGAAAGAAGCCAGCTCCTTATTGTCTTCTACAATCAATAATTCATATTCCTTAACAGAGCCATTTCCCTGAACGTCAAATATAACCTGTGGTTCAGAATCGATATAAAGGGAGGTGTTTTCGAGAAGAAAACTTGTGTTCTTTTCAATAAATGTGTCGTTTTTAATTAGTTCAGGCAACGGATTATGGACCAGGGGAAATTGAATTATTACTGAAGTTCCTCCTTTAGGCAGCCTTGTTATATGGATTTGCCCGTTTAAATATTTAACCAGGCTGTGAACTAAAGATAAGCCTATTCCGCTGCTTTGAAAATCCGAAGTATCATTTACTTCAAATGGTTCGAAAATACGTTTAAGTTTTTCAGCAGGTAATCCGGGTCCATCATCAGTAATGGAGATAATCATGTCCCCTTCTTTCCAATCACTTAAAGATGGATTTGCTGGATGATTTCGTTCCAATATTTTTACATCTACTTTAATTGTGCCTGGTTTTTTAAAGGATTTACATGAATTACTGATAAGATTTGTGAGTATCTTTTCAAGTTTATCAGCATCGAAATAAACAATATAAGAATCAACATCTGATGTGAATTTCCCTTTAATGGATAACTTAAGCATCAAAGGATTAAATGCCCAAAAAGTAGACTTAATAAAACCGATAATTTCTCCTTTATTAAATTTCAGGGAGGCATGTTCAGATTCAATTTTCCTGAAATCCATAAGTTGGTTTATTAAAAACAGTAACCTCATGGCATTCTTTCTCATAAGAGTTCCATAATCTTTAAACCTGGGAAGGACATCCTCATAATTCATGATTTGCTCCAGGGTAGCAATAATCAGTGTTAATGGAGTTTTAAATTCATGGCTGATGAATGTGAAGAAGTTTAACCGGTGTCTGCTGATCTCCTCATTTTTCTCCTTTTCCAATCTGGCAAGTTTTATGTTTATTCTCTCCTTCTGCCTGATCATGTAAAACCTTATAACTAAAAGACTTGTAGAAATAAGTGCAAATCCATAAAAAATAAAACCCCAGATTGAAATCCAGAAAGGTGGGCTCATATGAATTTTAATGGTTCTTTCTTTATCGGACCAAACATGATCCTCATTGGCGGCCTTCAGGTGAAATATATATGTACCGGGAGAAAGAGTGGTATAAGTAGCGCTATGGGTATTTCCCACATAATTCCATTCATTTTCCAATCCCTCCAGATAATAAGCATATTCTATGCTTTTAGCGGCCTTATAGTTGATTGCAACAAAATCGATAGTAAAAACCTTTTGTTTGTAATTAAGGAATACTTCATCCTGGAAATCAATATGACTTGATAGAATACTCTCTTTCCCAATTTGAACAGAGCTATTTGAGATTTTAAAATCAATAAAATGAACTTCAGGTTTATAATCGTCTTTTCTAAGTCTTTGGGGATCAAAATAAGTGATTCCGTTTACTGCTCCGAAGTACATAATACCATTTGATGCAGCCAGCCCTGATTTGAAATTAAACTGGTTTCCTACCAGACCATCATTCACCGAATAGTTGGCAAAAATCTCCAATTTCGGATCAAACATGGATATTCCTTTGTTTGTACTTACCCAGAGATTACCCCGTATATCCTTTGAAATCGCGTATACTGTATTATTAGGTAATCCGTTTGCAACTGTATATGATTTAAATTCATCGGTAATACTGTTGTATTTTAGAAGACCCCCTTCAATTGTACCAAACCAGATGATTTCACTTGAGTCAATAAAGCAAAAAACAATCTGGTCGCTTAAAATATCATGATTCGCCCTAGTCCGGTAATGCGATACATTCATCTCCGGATCGATTTTATATATGCCCTGATCATACGTGCACAACCAGATATTATTTCGACTATCCTCTTCAATATGATAAATGAAATTATTTTGAAAAAAAGCCGGGTTCCAGATTTCAAAATCATCATTTTTCGTTTCTCTCATATAAAGTCCCTGGATAGATCCCACCCATATTCTTTTCTTTGAATCAATAAAAATTGAGAAAAGGGATTTTGAATAAACATCCTCTTCCATGTTCTTAAGGGGAGGAACAAGTTCAACTATATCAATTGTCTTTGTTTTGAAACTGTACTTGTTCAGCCCACCGATAAAGGTCCCAATCCAGATATTTCCATCCTCATCCTCTTCCATAGCATGAACATTATTAGAGGAAAGTGAATGTGGGTCTCCCTGAATATGTTTCAAATATTCAAAAGTTCCATCTACCGGATTTAAAATGCTAATACCCCCATCTTCAGTGCCAATCCAGAGTCTTTTATCGGAAGTTTCAATTATTTCACTAATGGCGTTCCCACTGAGTCCAGAACGTCCACCATCAGCATAAATCCTCTCAAAACCTTTCTGAAAAAGATTAGTATAATTAGCCCCTCCGAAATATGTCCCAATCCACATCAGATTATCTTTGGACCTGAATATGGAATATATTGCCTTGTCATTCAAACCCTTTTCAGTGGGATTAAAACTCTGTCCATAAAAGTTAAAGTCTTCTGAATCCACATTATAGATATAAAGCCCCGACTCTGTCCCAATCCAAAGCCTGCCAAAAACATCCTCATTTATAACCCTTATGAAATTATCTTCAATAGGATTAACACCTTTTTGAAGATTTAGACAAAGAAACTCATCGGTTAACTGGTTATAATACCCGATTCCATCACGCTTGGTTCCAAGCCAGATAATCCCCCTGGAATCTTTGTATATGCACTCAATATTTGAGGAAGACATATCAAAATTACGTACACTTTCCATGTCCCTGGTGTACCTTTTAATTATCTCGCCTTCCACATTCATAAGCAAAATCTCATCTTCGTATATACTCCAGATAATGCCTGTTTTAAATTCACATAGATCCCTGATCAGGAGTTCGCTTATTTTTTTAATAATGAGATCTTTGTCAACAATATATAATCCGGAATTACTGCAAACCATTACTTCTCCTGAAGACAACTTTTCTAACTGTAATACCTGGCCTACTGATTCGCCCTCATACAGGAGTATATTAAAATTATCTGTTCTTTTATTGTATATTGCTGCTCCTGTTGTTGTCCCGACTATTAGTTTTCCATCTGATGTTTCAACTAACTGAACTACAAAATTTCCCGGAATACTTGAGCCTTCACCTTTATAATAAGATGTTATTACCTGCCCGTCATATTTATTCAGTCCTTCCCGTGTTGCAATCCAAATGAATCCACTCGAGTCCTGGATAATACTGTAAACTGTGTTATTTGATAACCCCTGGATGGAAGTGATTTTCTCGAATTGTAGTTTTACCGGTAAAATGGTATCAGACGCATAGAGAAATCCCAAATTAACCAGGCAGCTTAAAAAAAAGATCCACCCCGGCTTTTGAATTAAATACAATATATTCCTTTTTAGAAAAATTTTATTCAAAGTTCAATGAATTTTAAGAATTGCTTTAAAGCAAATATATTAAACATAAACAAATTTCAATGAATCAACATCAAAGTACCAATTTGAACAATTTTACTT
>CAYGFI010000047.1:0-27885 GCA_964349045.1 uncultured Chitinophaga sp. | reverse complement strand
ATTGATATATGGTGTTTATCAATAAGTCAAAGATACATTTTGAAAGCAAATCACAACACTGAAAGGAAGCGAAAAATAAAAGAGGTTGGTGTTTATCAATAAGTCAAAGATACATTTTGAAAGCAAATCACAACAGAAAAGCCCACCGGAATAAAACATTATTTGGTGTTTATCAATAAGTCAAAGATACATTTTGAAAGCAAATCACAACAGGTTATACATCCTTGGCAGTTTGAGCATGGGTGTTTATCAATAAGTCAAAGATACATTTTGAAAGCAAATCACAACCCTGTAAACGTATGGCGGAAATGCGGGATTGGTGTTTATCAATAAGTCAAAGATACATTTTGAAAGCAAATCACAACTTGGTACTGCTACGCTCGTGATCAATATAAGGTGTTTATCAATAAGTCAAAGATACATTTTGAAAGCAAATCACAACTTATCCCTGGATGATTGTTTAATTATCTTTGGTGTTTATCAATAAGTCAAAGATACATTTTGAAAGCAAATCACAACTGAATTTCAGATAGGAAAAATAACAATGGAGGTGTTTATCAATAAGTCAAAGATACATTTTGAAAGCAAATCACAACCTATAATGAATGTAAGGAAACCGGTAAATTGGTGTTTATCAATAAGTCAAAGATACATTTTGAAAGCAAATCACAACAAACCCGTCCACCGTTATATCATAAACAGGGGTGTTTATCAATAAGTCAAAGATACATTTTGAAAGCAAATCACAACAATTCTTAACAAATACAATTCTATTGCCGTGGTGTTTATCAATAAGTCAAAGATACATTTTGAAAGCAAATCACAACATAATTGTCCAGTGGCTTAGATTGATTAGTGGTGTTTATCAATAAGTCAAAGATACATTTTGAAAGCAAATCACAACCGTAAAAAAGTTTCTGAATGGCGTGAAAAAGGTGTTTATCAATAAGTCAAAGATACATTTTGAAAGCAAATCACAACGTATAGCTAAACTGCAATCAAATACCGGCGGGTGTTTATCAATAAGTCAAAGATACATTTTGAAAGCAAATCACAACGGGATAGTGAGTGTGCATTATTTATTATCAGGTGTTTATCAATAAGTCAAAGATACATTTTGAAAGCAAATCACAACTCACAGCCTCAACAGCCCTTCTTCTTTCAAGGTGTTTATCAATAAGTCAAAGATACATTTTGAAAGCAAATCACAACTCAGGTTTGATAATATCGCGACAAAATTAGGGTGTTTATCAATAAGTCAAAGATACATTTTGAAAGCAAATCACAACAATCACCCAAAGCGGGTATAATGGACTCGGGTGTTTATCAATAAGTCAAAGATACATTTTGAAAGCAAATCACAACTCATTACCGTATTTCCCTGCTAACTTTGCGGTGTTTATCAATAAGTCAAAGATACATTTTGAAAGCAAATCACAACTTGCTACAAGTGCTGTCGTGCCTGCTCCCAGGTGTTTATCAATAAGTCAAAGATACATTTTGAAAGCAAATCACAACCCAGTGATCCTGATATCGCAAGAAGTATGCGGTGTTTATCAATAAGTCAAAGATACATTTTGAAAGCAAATCACAACAGGTGGATGCAGGTAGTGCAGCATTTGCACGGTGTTTATCAATAAGTCAAAGATACATTTTGAAAGCAAATCACAACTAGTTTCCCTGCAGGATCTTAACGACATGTGGTGTTTATCAATAAGTCAAAGATACATTTTGAAAGCAAATCACAACCAATTGGAGGATCTGAAACCCATTGAAATTGGTGTTTATCAATAAGTCAAAGATACATTTTGAAAGCAAATCACAACTAAATGGTTGGTCGGGATATTAATTACATTGGTGTTTATCAATAAGTCAAAGATACATTTTGAAAGCAAATCACAACATCTATCAGACTAACTGTTCTTTGTATCTCAGTGTTTATCAATAAGTCAAAGATACATTTTGAAAGCAAATACCAACATTTTATCCTTCGATTTTACCGTTATATAAATCCCAAACCGGAAATATCATTTCGTAATCATTCCAATTCAGATTGCCATCAATAATTTCGAATCCTGAGAATTTATTCTCATCAAGATACTTTTTGATTGCCGGATGTCGCGCATTTGTCAGGAAGGATTTAAAATCAACAAGTCTCTCTAAACCATCATTAAATCTGATTCTTATTGCATAGTCAAAAAGGTATAATGCAAAATCTATCTTTAAATTTTGCTCATAATTTTCTTTATATTCAACGAGTATCTTCATTTTATTCGTTTTGTAATTCTTTCAAATTCCACATTTTTATGATAAACAAAATAATCAACCCACTTTTCAACGATCTTATCTGCATACCTTTCAAGAAATATTTCGAAATTTTAAAGGTCTTTCCCGGTCAGAGGTTTCAGTCCCCTTAAGTTAGTTACTTTAATTTCCGAAATAATGCCATCAATTATATAAAACTCAGCCCTACTCTCAAATTCTCCTTTTTTGGCATGAACATGAATCGGCTCGTGCTCATTTGAGTAAAAGAAAATAAGTATTCCTAAGTATTCAAATATCTTTGGCATTTACTATTTTTTACAAATTTATAAAAATACGTATAAACCAGTAAAACCTTTGTTATGATAAAAATCATAACAAAATTTTCAGCTAAATTCTGCAATTATCAATAAGTCAAAGATACATTTTGAAAGCAAATCACAACGAATAACTAACTTCTCACACTTTTACCCAATGCCTCCATCAGTTGAGGTCTGGCCTGGAGTCCAATCCTTGCTACTGCATAAAATTCGCTCATCCAGTCGTTCATTTTGCTAAATGCCGCATCTTTTATTCCGGTTGCATTCTGCGACTCTCCCTTTTCTTTGATATACGCGGCTCTTGCTGCTTCCAGATCGGTTTTCATTGCGAGGTCATCATTTAAATCATCAGTGGCAACTACTTTCCAGTAAGCTGACTTATATTGTATTGTATCACATCTGCAATCGTCCGGGTCTGGTACAAACCGGGGAAATTCAGCAGTTGCTTATAATCTCCGTCTTTTAAGATATCTCTCATGGGCCCGCCAACCGGGTTATGCGCATTATCGATGATAAGTGTTGCATTGGTCTGAGCCATAGCAAGGATTTGCCTGGGCTCCGGAGGCGCCGGACCAAATACCATCAATGATTTGATGCCCAGTTCTTCAGCAATAGATTCCTGAAAGAAATGGACCAAAGCCGGTAACGTGTCAAGGCCCTTTTGGTGTACCGCTTCGCGACCTTCTGCAAACAGTAGCCTGATCTCTTCCATATTCCTGCCGGCAACTGCTTCCGTTCCAAGACTTTTTGCAATGAGCATCACGGACTTTTCGATCTCTTCGAGCTTATAACCGGTTGAAATCATCAGCAATCTTTCTTCCGGGATTTTCAGTCCGGTTTTTATCTGGTTCACCATCACCTCGTACCCGGCATAAACCACGAGGTTTGCTCCTGTTAACCTGCCGATATCTCCCGGTCGTAGTTCATATTCGCTGGGATGCACCATTTCGTAGGGAGCAAGAATAGAAATATCTGTGGCTCCGGCTGCCAATGCATATGCTGCCGTCCAACCCGTGGTTGCTACCACTCCTTTTGGGGAAGATTGTTTGCCGGTGCAGGATGCAAGAAGGCATAAAATGAAAAGAATTATAAAGGGAGTTGATTTCATTTTCTACGGGTAAAATACATAAAAATAAAAGTAAGAGAGGCCAATGCCGCAATAGATGAGCTGGCCGGAATATCAATGGCGATCGAAAGGAGAAATCCCCCGATAGAAAAAACCCCGCCCCAGATTACCGATGCTAAGATCATACCCTTTAAGCTTTTGGCATGAAATGAAGCGATAACAGGCGGTAAAAGGAGAATAGCATCAAGCAAAAGGGCTCCGATCAACTTCATGGCTAAAGCAACAGTAATTGCCACGAGGAAAATAACCGCGTAGTAAAGCTGGTTTTCATTGATACCTGAAGTGAAAGCAATTTCCCTGTCGAAGAAGAGCGCCCTCAACTGATGACGGAAAAAGTATTGAAATCCCGCCAGGAAACCTGCAAATATGCCTATCCCGGTTACTTCGGTCCAGCTCAAAATAAAGAGGTTACCCCAAAGCAGGGTGAGCGTATCTTTTGCCGGAACATTGAATTTGTAAATGAATATAAAAGCCAGTGAAATTGAGATGACCATGAAAAAGGCGCTAATCTGCCCGGCATCCACTTTCATGGATCTGGATGTTTTCGCCATAAACAGCACCATTATAAGATTTACCGCGATTGTAGTCCAAAACGGGTTGATCTGCAGGGCTAAAGCCATAGCTCCCCCAAGAATAGCCCCGTGCATGAGCATGAATCGTAAAGGCAGCAGATTGAGCCTGAAAAGATATACCCCGGTTATAGGGAAAGTTAATCCTGCCAATGCAAGAACAATTAATCCCTTGAGGATGGGTGACAGGGAAAGTAGTTCTAGCATAATTTCCCTCCCTTCAATTCTTTGCGCATCCAGTTCAATTGTTCGATCCACCTGAGTTCATGAGAAACCAATATCATTGTCGGCGCTTCATTCTGACTCAGTTCGTGAAGCAATAAAAGCAAATCTTCTTTTCCCTGCTGATCAAGAAAAGATGTTGGTTCATCCATGAGGAACACTCCGGCGTTCTGACAAAGACACCTGGCCAGTGACACCCGTTGTTTTTCACCTCCCGATAAAGTTCCGTAAGGTTGATTAAACAAATGGAAAGATCCTGTCCGGCGCATTGAAACTTCTACGCGGTACCCGGTCTCGCCGGGCGAAATCCCCGATTTACCCAAACCAATTTGCACTACTTCACCTGCTGATATCGGGAAATTGTTCTTAATATTCTCCTGGTGAACATAACCGATAATACTCCGGTTTTCCCTCCATGTTTTGCTCCCGACAAGATAATCGCCTATTTTAATTTCACCGTTTAAGCAGGGTGCTAATCCTAACATGGAGCGCAACAGGGTTGTCTTACCGGCGCCATTTGCACCATGTATGATTAATTGTTCACCCCTTCCCAGATAGAGATCCAGGTGATCAATAATTAATTTTTCTTCAACCCTGACAGAGATATTATCTATTTTAACAGATAAACCAAGAACCCTTCCTGCCCGTTTGCGCAAAAAAAGATACGCATCTGCAATACTCATTTTATCGGTAATCAGGTCCTCGGTCCGGCATAGAATATGATCCACCAGTTTATCATAGGTGAAATCAATTTCATTGGCTTTAAAAACGGGTATCGCGCGTTCGCTTAGCAATTCAATATGACAGCGTTTGATCCCAAGAAAAACAATCAGGCATGCAGCAGCTTTGCCGCCAATCTTATCGCGTAAATACAATGATTCAGGGTTAATCCTGCTTTTGTTCAGATAATCCCCGAGTTCGAAGAGTGGGTACAGCCAATGCTGATCGCTGGTAAATACAGTCTGGTTGTTATGACTTACAATTAATGAGTGCTCCAAGATTCCGGTATTATTTGGGCTGCAAATTAAGGTTTTTCGAAGGTGGTACAAAATTTTTTATAACTATTCAGGAACTATACCCATCTGGTGACTATACACCTTATGACAAAAAATTCTAATCAGTTGAATTTAAATATTTTAACCACAAGGGAAACAAAGAATTCACAAATGAAAACAAAGTGCAAAGAAAACGTTCATTCCAAAGAATCCCCGGCTCACCCTCCCAGATCGGTCTGATCCTCATCAACCGGTAAATTAAGTTCAACCTCGCGAAGAAACTCAACTGAACGGTTCATATCTTCATACATAACCTTGTCGTCGGTAACAAATTCTATTTTTTGCCGGTATTGTTTCAGAATATTTTCAAGAAATCCGGAGGTACGGGCTGGACGTCTGAAATCCATTGCCTGGGCGGCATTGTATAATTCGATAGCAAGAATACGCTCGAGGTTTTCCATTACTTTATAGGCTTTTATGGCAGCATTGGCTCCCATGCTTACATGGTCTTCCTGTCCCTGGGAAGTTTCAATACTATCAACAGAGCTTGGTGTAGAGAGCTGTTTGTTATGACTTACCATAGATGCAGCAGTATATTGAGGGATCATAAAACCTGAGTTTAGTCCCGGATTAGCCACGAGGAATGGAGGAAGGTTCCGGCTGCCTCCAACAAGCTGATAGGTGCGGCGCTCGGATATATTTCCCAGTTCCGACATGGCAATGGCCAGGTTATCGAGTGCGAGAGCAAGGGGCTGACCATGGAAATTACCTGCAGAAATGATCATATCCTTCTCAGGAAAAATAGTGGGATTATCGGTCACCGAGTTTATCTCCTTCTGAAAAACATAGGCAACATATTTTATAGAATCTTTTGAAGCTCCATGTACCTGTGGAATACACCGGAAAGAATAAGGATCCTGAACATGCTCCTTGGGCCGGTTGATCAGTTCACTGTCTTTAAGCAGCCATCTTACTCTTTTGGCCGTTTTAATCTGCCCTTCATAGGGGCGTATCAACTGAATGAGTTCATGAAAAGGTTCTATCCTGCCGTCAAATGCTTCAAGGGACAACGCACCGATTACATCCGATAACTGCGAAAGTTTAAAAACACGTAAGCACAATTCAACCCCATAAGCGCTCATAAACTGGGTACCATTTAACAGCGCCAGTCCCTCTTTCGATTTTAAATCAATCGGATCCCATCCGAATTTTTTCAGTATTATGGAAGAGGGATATTTCTTCCCCTGATAATACACTTCGCCCATTCCAATCAGGGGCAGGGATAAATGTGCCAGGGGAGCCAGGTCGCCTGAAGCTCCAAGAGAGCCATACTGGTATACCACCGGGATTACTCCCTCGTTATAAAAATCAAGCAGGCGCGCGACAGTTGCCAGTTGAACGCCTGAATTTCCATACGATAATGACTGTGCCTTCAGAAAAAGCATCAGTTTAACTACTGACTGCGGAACCTCATCACCTACTCCGCATGCATGCGACATCACCAGGTTTTTCTGTAATTTGCCCAGATCACCCGGAGAAATAACATGATTGTACAACGAGCCAAATCCGGTGTTTATGCCGTAAATCAGTTCTTCTCCACTCTCCAGTCTTTTATCAAGATATTCTCTGCAGCGAATTATTTTCCTTTCTGCTTCAACAGACAATTGCAGCTTTGAAGGAGTTTCAAGAATTTTTGTAATCTGGGAAAAATTGATAACCTGTGAATCGATATTGTGGAGCATTGGGTTGTTTTTTGAATTGTGGGGTTAGGGATCACCTGCGCTTCTGCCTACGCTGAAACTTCAGCACTCACAGAGTGCCTACGCTGAAGCTTCGGCGACACGCGGAGCGCCTCCGCAGAGTAGCTTCAGCGCTCGCGGAGCGCCTCCGCAGAGTAGCTTCAGCGCTCGCGGAGTGCCTACGCTGAAGCTTCGGCGCTCACAGAGCGCCTCCGCAGAGTAGCTTCTGCTCTCACAGAAAGCTACGGTGACTAAAAGGTTACGACCTTCGTCACATCGTCACGTCATCACGTCATCACGTCATCACGTCATCACGTCATCACGTATCAAACTTTTCCATTATAACCACTTTTCCCCTCCTTAGCGAATCTGTCGATAAAATCATCAAACGTAAGTTCATCCTGCTTTCCCGACGTCATATTCTTCAGAGTAACCAGACCTTTCGAAAGCTCCTTCTCACCTGCAAGAACAACGAATGGGATCCTGTTGGAATCGGCGTAACCTAACTGCTTTTGAAATTTAACCGGATCGGGGTAAATTACTGCTGCAATTCCACGTTCATGTAATTTTGAAAGAAGAGGTAGAATGGCAACAGTCTCCTTTTCACCAAAATTCACAAACATGATTTGAATTGTGGCATCTGCCTCCGATGGAAAATTATTCAGCAGTTGCATTACATCATAAATCCGGTCGGCTCCAAAAGAAACACCTACTCCGGAAACTCCGGGCATGCCAAATATCCCGGTAAGGTCATCATACCGGCCACCACCGCAGATACTTCCAATTTCCAAACCAGACGCTTTGACTTCGATGATTGCCCCGGTATAGTAATTAAGTCCGCGGGCAAGGGTCAGATCGAGTTCAACCTGATTTTTTATATCACAAAAATCCAGAAGACGGAATACCGTTTTTAACTCCTCAATACCGGAATTTCCAATCATGGAATCTTTAAGATATTTTTCGAGAAAGATTATTTTTTCAACAGAAGTACCTTTCATCTCAAAAAGCGGGTTCAACCTGGCAATTGACTCATTCTGAATTCCCCTTTGACTCAATTCTGCCTCCACCTTATCTCTTCCTATTTTATCAATTTTATCGAGGGCAATTGTAATTTCCGTAATTTTATCGGTTTCACCGATCGTTTCCGCTATTCCTGAAAGTATTTTCCTGTTGTTTAGTTTTATACTTGCCGGTATTTTAAGCCGGTTAAAGACCATATCAGTAATTTTTATGAGTTCAACCTCGTTTAGCAGTGAATTGCTGCCGATTGTATCCACGTCGCACTGATAAAACTCACGGTAGCGGCCTTTCTGCGGCCGGTCGGCTCTCCATACAGGCTGAATCTGGTATCTTTTAAAGGGAAAGTTGATTTCGTTCCGGTGCTGAACCACGAAGCGTGCAAAAGGAACTGTAAGATCGTAACGAAGTCCGCGTTCGGTTATGGCATTCGACAGTCGGACAGAGTCTTTTTTACGAAGTAAATCTTCATCCGCTTTGGCCAGAAAATCCCCTGAATTTAAAATCCTGAAAAGCATTTTATCCCCTTCCTCCCCGTATTTTCCCAGAAGAGTTGAAAGGTTTTCCATAGCAGGAGTTTCAATCGGCAAAAAACCAAAAAGTTTGAATACCTCCCTGATGGTGGAAAAAATGTAATTTCTCCGTACCATTTCAAGTGGAGAAAAATCTCTGGTTCCCGCGGGGATGCTGGGTTTTGTTGTGGACATAAAGAGTTTAGGGGGTTAGGGATTATTTTGCCATTTTCTTCAAATCCGATTCGAGCAATCCATCCGGGTTCTTACCCGTAACCATGTGATAATCAAAATAATAGAAGTTGGCATCCGCGGCGCCGATGACAATCTTATAGCATCTCGCTTCTGAACGTTTTCCTTCAGGACCCACTTTATGAAGAAAGACTATATCCTCGTTACTGTCTTCAATTGCCTGGTTGATTTCCTCCCTTGTAACAATTTTAAATTTATAGGGATAAATTGCCTTGATCCTGGCCGGAGTACTGATTGCTGCAGAAAGCTCATCCTGAACCAGGTAAAGGGTTTTAGAATGAATATCTTTTATGTTATCGTTGTAAAATTTAAAAATATTATTACTGATCAGTTCCGGCTTTTCATTAATAAGGTTTATGTGATTTTGCATAAACCTTACTATTGTGCCCAGTTTATAAATGTAATTTTCAGCATCTGTTCCAAAATAAGCAAGAGGGACAGAAACCATGTCGCGCAGATCATCAATGGTAAGGTTTGCTCCCCCGAGAGAAAGATGTATAAAAACATAACGGGATTCGGTTTTATCCTTTTCAAAATTCAGCAGGGAGGTATATAGAAATGAGTAATTCTCATTTGATGACAGTTTTTCAAATTCTGAATCTTTTATGAATTCAAATTGGGTCAGGGTCCAGTTATTTGCCATTACCTCCCTGATTGCAAAATTAAAATCGGACATCTGGCTTTCTTCGAGAACCACATACGTTTTTGTCCTGAGTAATTTTCCAAGATCATCTTTTGTGGGTACATATACAACCTGGGCAGATAAAAGCCCGGTTATAACGCAAGCTGTAAAAAACAGGATTGGTTTTTTCATGGTTTATTTATTTTATTTTGCTTCTGGAATATACAAAGGATTTCTTTCATTAAACTTCCGGATATAAAGAAATTTCATCTGTTTTTTCTTTTTATTTTTCAGAGCTGCAAATTCATCATATAACTCAGGATCTTTCATGAGTAATACTTCAACACCCTGAACGTCGTATTCCAGAATTTTTCCGGTTTCGAAATCCAGCAGGTATTGTCGCATTTCGGTTGTTGAAGTTGTAGCGGGAGTTCCTGAATAGCGGTAATAATATGGATTGTAGTAATAAGGATCGTAATAGCGGGAGTTATAGGTAGTAATATTAGCCACGAAATGGCATATACTTCCAATAACAGTAATTCTTGAAAAGTTATTCCCTATCCGGATGTAGACAACACCATTACGGCTAAAACCCCACATTTTATCAACTGAAACCGTTTGCTGCACTCCAAAATCGTCAAAATAACTTATTTGTTTTTCTTCCAGAAGTTTAGAAAAAAATTCCGGATCCTGATGATCTGTTTCCGATAGAATTCTTGCTACAGCTACCGGTTTATTATTCTTTAATTGAGAGAAGCCCAGGTATATACCATCATTAAATTTAAATTCCGGTGTATATCTGACCTTATCCGCCGGCTGTTGCTGAGATTGCAGAAATGGGAAAATGCACAGGTTGAGTAATAATAAAAAAAACAGTTTTCTCATAAATTCTTCTTATGGATAGATTTCGCTCTTACAGAACATTAAGTTCGTGATGTTCGTGACGTTCGTAACGTTCGTAAAGTTCGTAAAGTTCGTAAACTTTCGTCTTAATTAACTATTGTATCGTCATTTAGTTCCCAATCTCGTAAACAATTTCTACATTGTCGCAGAATTTTATACTTTTGGTACAAGATTCATTCCAAAACTATCAATAAATATGAGCCTGGTTACAAATTTTAAAAAAATCTTTACATTCGGTTTAATATTTAAGGATGAAAAAAATCGGGATAAGGTATTTTTCTTTAGTTTTCTTGCAACTATTTTTACCGCTATTTGTGCACTTACCGGAGTAGGACTCCTTTTGAATGACGATTTTATTTCCTCATTAGTTTTCCTGTTGGCATTTGCCCTGCTCGTTTTAACAAATATTTTTTTCCCTCCTCATAAAAAATATGCTCAAGGTGTTTTTATACTCATTGTTCTTATTGATGTCATTTCGGTATATTCCTTTTGGTTTGGTGACAGAGTTCCATATGCCTGGATGTTCATCCTTTTTTTCCCTTTTATTGCAGTAAAGTTAACCGGGGAAAGGAAAGGTATATATCATTCAGTAATCCTGGTATTGCTTCTTTTAGCCGGCCATCTTCTGCCAATTCCTGAAATCACCATTAATCAGGCATTTTTGTTCAACCTGAATTTCTTTTTGATTTATTTCCTGGTTCTCCTGATCTTGTTTTTTCTTGAAGAAAGTAAAAATAAGGAAATTAAGGAGTTAATTGCGAAATCTTTAGATTCCACACAGGAACTCCAACAGAAGAATGACTTTATTTCTGACCTGTCGCACCAGTTACGCACTTCGCTTAGCAATATTATTCTGGTTAATTCGCTTATAAACAAATCGAGTCTGGATAAAAACCAAACCGATCTGATCGACACATTAAGAGCTTCAACCAATAATCTTCTTGAGTCTGTAAATAAAATTGTTAATTTTTCTCAACCGACGTTGGGAAAAATCAAAGACAGTTATTTAAGCTTTAACCTTCAACCCGTACTAAACAGTATAATAAATCTATTTTCCGATAAATGTGAAGCCAAAATAGTTCTTGAGTTTTCTCCCAATATTCAGAATTTCCTTATCGGTGATCCGATTAAATTAAAACAAATCTTTCTTAATTTACTCCAGGGAATTCTTTTTTCCCGTAATCAATTGAATATAAAAGAGATTCATATTTCAATTTTACCTGAAAAAGAAACTAAAACTGAACTGAAGATTTCTTTTAACCTGAAGGTTACATACATACCTTCAGATACCGGTTCAGAACAAAGTCCTTCTGATATAGATGTTTTATCATCAGATCTTACCAATACGAAAAAACTTATCAGCTATTCAGGAGGTTTGCTTTCTGTAAGTCACGCCGAAAATATTTACCATTACAGTTTTATTCTGGGCTTTCAAAAAGATCTTACCCGGAAAACAGAGGATTTTCATGATAAAATTCAAATTGAAGAGACTAAAACAATCAGCCTGAAAGATGCAAATATTTTATTGGTTGAAGACAACCTGATTAATCAGAAGATAGTTATTCTCTCTTTGAAACCTGTGGTCAGGAACATTGATATTGCCAGTAACGGGAAGGAAGCTCTTGACAAATTCGGAACATCAAAATACGATCTCATACTGATGGATATTCAGATGCCGGTTATGGACGGTATTATTGCCACAAAGAAGATCAGGGAAATAGAAGCGAGTACCAACATCCAGACTCCCATTATCGCGATAACAGCAAATGCCTTATCGGGAGATCGTGAAACTTGTCTTGCAGTTGGCATGAATGATTACATCAGCAAACCATTTCAGGTTGATATTCTGGTTCAAAAGATGAGGGCCCTTCTCATTAAAAAAAGCGCCTGATATTTAACTACCCTATAAGTATACCGATAACGAGGATATCATCGACCTGTTCATTATTTCCCCTCCACTCTTCAATGTTCTCATCAATAAAAATCTTCTGTTTATCTATTGGCAGTTGATGAATGTTTAACAAAAGGTGCCTGAATCTTCTGTATTTGTACTTTTTACCCTCCGGTCCGCCGAACTGATCTGCATATCCATCGCTAAACATATAAATCACATCATTAGGTTTCAACTTGAAAGTATGATTAGTGAAGATTTTTGGAGGAGAATCACTTTCAATATCTGCCCCGATAGAAAAATGGTCGCTTTTAAGTTCAATCAGGTTATTGTCTCTTACAATATACAATGGATTGAATGCACCTGAGAATTCAAGCTTTTCCATCGATTTGTCCAATACGCAGAATGAAAGATCCATTCCATCCCTGATAGTAATATCCTCAATATTTCCAAAGATCTCCTCAAAGTTATTATTTACGGTATTCAGAATTTCAGCGGGATTATAGATATGCAGAGTTTTAATGATTTTTCTGAATAGCTCAAAACTTATCAGGGACATGAAGGCGCCCGGAACCCCATGACCGGTGCAATCTGCTGCTGCCACAAAAATTTTGTCATCTTGTTCCGATATCCAGTAGAAATCGCCACTTACAATATCTTTTGGTTTATGCAGAATAAAGGAATTCGGCAGAATTGAACGGAATTGTTTCGGAGTGGTGAGCATCGCTTTCTGGATCCTCTGGGCATAGTTCAGACTATCTTCTATATTTTTATTCCTTAAGCTAAGCATATCTTTCTGACGCGAAATTTCCTTTGCTGCAATATCCTTGTCTCTCAAAATCCGGTTTGACTTCCGGAGAGATTGGGTTCGGAATTGTATCAGCGAATAAACCAGGAAAACTGTCAACAGCAAATAAAAGTACAATGCCGTTTTTGTTCTCCAGAACGGCGCACTTGAAATGATGGTTATTTCAGTTCCCTTCCTGTTCCAAACCCGGTCATTATTCGATCCCCTGATCCGTAATACATACTCTCCCGGGGGAAGATTTAAAAAGGTCACAGAATATTGAGTCCCAATGGGTATCCATTGTTCTTCATTTCCTTTCAATTGCATTGAATATTCAAAAGTATTGCTGGCGGGAAGGGTGAAATCGAGGGCTGCAAATCTGACAATAAATGACTGATTATATCTTACCTCCCAGGGTGTATGATCTCCCCTGGAATAATCGTGTTTAAACCCTTTATTATCTATTATTTCAAATGATGTGATAACAATTTCAGGAATGTACGGATTTAGCGGGAGTTTATCCGGGTAAAAAGAATTAAAGCCTGATATTCCGCCAAAAAACATTTCCCCATCTTCAGCTTTTCTGGCAGCTGAATGATTGAATTCAAAGCTCTGCAATCCTTCGGTAATATCATAATTTGAGAATTCATTTTTGCCAATATCGTATTTGGATAACCCTTTATTTGTACTTAGCCACAAACAATTATTATCGTCTTCAAGAATTGCATTTATGAGATCATTTGGCAATCCATTTTCCCCGGTAAAAACGTCAAAATTATCATCCCGTGAATTATACCTGTTAAGACCTGAAGCCGTACCAACCCATAGTGTATTATGGCTATCGATATGCAGGCTGTAAATAATTCCGGAACTCAAATCCTGTTTCCTTCCAGTCTCATCGTACCGGTAAAAAACATCTTTATCCTGATCGTAGCAATTCAAACCATTTTCAGTTCCGATCCATATCTTATTATCCATATCACTTACCAGGGAGTAAACGAATCCCATTTCAGCCGTTACATTGTTTCTATAAATCTTATTATAACTAATGATTTGTTTAAACTTCCGCTGGAAACGCAATACACCCTTATCTGTACCGATCCACACATCCCCGTTCTTATCTTCATTCATACAAATTATTCTGCGATTATTAAGAATACGGGATGATACTGAAGGATATTTTATCTGAAACGGGATGAATGTACGGGTGGCATCATCGAAAATATCGAGTCCATTGATTGCACCGAGCCAGATCGTGCCTGTGTGATCCTTTAAAATGCATCGTACCTTATCGCTTGTAATTCTTCTGGCAGGATCCTGGCTTGCCGAATAATACCTTTCAACCACTCCGGTTTTCCGGTTAAGAATATTTAACCCGCTTTCCCATATTCCAACCCAGATCAAATCACTGGTTTCTTTCAGGATACAGGATATCATATCCCCCGAAAGAGAAGGGTAACTGTTGAAAGACGAATTATAAACTGCAAATTTCTTAGGTTTTGTATCTATTTTAAAAAGTCCCTGAAAACCTGACATCCAGATTATTTCCGATTTGTCAATTAACAAACCGGTGACCGTTCCAACTGAAAATGATGATTTATTAATAAACAGGCTGGAAAGATAAACCGGAACAGATTTCCTTTTGTCAAATAAAATCAAACCCTTATTGGTCCCGATCCATAATAATCCCTCCGGATCTTCAACAATGGTGTTTATCGCATTAGGCAACGAATTTTCTTTGATCACCTCAGAATACAAGTATCTCCTGAAGCTTCTGCGAAGACGGTCGAACTTATTTAAACCATTTTTTGTCCCAACCCATAATTCTCCGTTTTTGTCTTCATATATGGAAAGAACTTCGTTGTTACTTAGACTTTCACTGCTTTCAGGATCATAAAAAAAATGTGTGAAATTGGAATTGTCGCGATCGAATGAGAATAAACCGTCGTTACTGCCAAACCAAAGCAAACCATTTTTATCTTCAACAATCGGGCAATTATGAATATCCGGATTATTGTTAAAACTATTGACATAATGCCTGAATTGCAGAATGCTGTCCGTATTCGGATCCAGCCGATCCAGAAATTTCTCAGTCTTTATCCAGATATACCCTTTTTTATCGGCATAAACGGATAAAATCTGGTTTCCGCTAACAGATGATGAATCGTCCAGGTTATGAATATACTGTCTGAACTTACCCGAATTCCGGTCATAGCAATTTAATCCGTAATCGGTTCCAATCCATAGATTGGAATTTTTATCTTCGGCGATGCACCTGATAAAATTCTGTGTAATTGACGTACTATCGTATGATATATGTTTATAAATATCAAATTTATAACCATCATAACGGTTCAGTCCGTCACTGGTTCCAATCCAGAGGTAGCCGTACGAGTCCGAAAAGCTTATATTAACACGGGATTGAGATATTCCGTTTTCAATTGTAAACAACTCAGCTTCAGGTAATTTAGAATCAAAGGTACTCCCCCGGATAAAATTAGCAGTAAGGTGAAAGAATAGAAATATGGCAATATGAAATCTCCTCATATTGCGCTAAATTAGCATAAAGTAGTCATCAAATCAAAGAAAGATAATCATTGTGAAGTAAAAGCCACAGGATCTAATCGTCGGATTTTACTCCCATTGCAATTTTTTCCAGCATTTCGGTTGTAACTGATTTAGGGCGCTCGAGTGAATAACCCAGCGCTCTGTCCCAAACGATATTTGCACAAATACCAATAGCCCGGCCAATACCGAACAAAACGGTATAGAAATCATATTCAGTGATTCCGTAGTGCCACTGTATAATTCCCGACTGGGCATCAACGTTTGGCCAGGGATTTTTTGCTTTTCCCTGTTCTCTTAAAATATCAGGAACGACCTGATACAACAGATCGGTATATTTAAAAAGGATGTCATCGGGAAGGTTTTTCTGGCAAAATTCGCGTTGAAAGGTATATCTCGGGTCAGTTTTACGGAGAACCGCGTGGCCATAACCCGGAATCACCTGCCCGGAATGCAATGTGTCCCAGACGAACTGTTTCATTTCATCTATGGTTGGGATTCTCCCGTCCATTTTTTCACTCACGTCCTGCAACCAGCGAAGAACTTCCTGGTTGGCAAGACCATGCAGCGGACCGGCCAGGCCATTGATCATCGAGGAAATTGCCAGGTAAACATCAGAGAGACTGCTGGCAACGAGGTGACCGGTATGAGCGCTGACATTGCCACTTTCATGATCGGCATGAAGGATGAAATTCATCCGGGTCACTTCATCGTAGGGTTTTGCGATTCCCATCATATGAGCAAAGTTTGCACCAAGGTCCAGGTTGGGATTTGACTGAATTCTCTTTCCGTCGCGGTATAATTTGCGATATATATATGCTCCTATTTCAGGGAGTTTTGCCAGAAGATTCAGTGCATCTTCGTAAGTAGGATCCCAGTAATCAAGTTTATTTACTCCAGCATGATATTTTTTGTTAAAAAATGATTCTCTCGACATGCTCAGTATTGCCGTTGAGAATATTGTCATCGGATGGCTGCAGCATGGGAAAGCATCAATCACCTCATAAACATAGCGGGGCAGGATGCGCCGCTTGTTAAATTCATCAACCATCTCCGCGAGTTCAGCGTTGTTTGGAACATCCCCGGTAAGCAAAAGGTAATAAAGGCCTTCCACGTATGGCATTTCTGATCCTTTTGGTTTAGGCAACAATTCGAATACCTGCGGCAGGGTGTATCCCCGGTAACGGATCCCTTCTTCAGGATCGAGGTAAGATATATCTGTAACAAGACTTTTAATATCTCTCATTCCCCCGATAATCTGGGAGATCGTGACTTTATCTACAACAACTTCACCATATTCTTTGAGAAGTTTTTCGGTTCTGGGTCTCCATGCCAGAATTTTTTCGTGGAGCTGTTGTTTTACATTTGCCATATATGTACCGGATTGAATTTATCGAAGAAAAAGCGAAAACCTGATTACGTAAAAATAGTAATTTTTTACATTTACAAATGTAGACTTGTACATTTGAATAAACGTTAGTGGAATAACAACCCCAAAGAGTTCCGGAATCCTTATATTCATTGAGAATATTGAATTAAAATATATTTTTGTTCCGGATTATTTATAACGGTTCTTATTTAGACAGGGTTTTGCAAATCTGCTTTTTTCTATAAAGGGCTTTGGCTTGACGGCTTTCTCACAAGGGTAAAGATACCCTAATTTTGTACCAGGTATTTAAAATTTCCCAACTTGGGATATTTATATTTTTTATTAAATTTGCATCATGAGAATTATTGCATTTAGGACTATTCGAGAGTTTTTCGAGAAACCTGAGTATAAAGATTCTGAGACTTCATTGAGAGCCTGGTATTATGATGTTAAAACTGCAGAGTGGAAAAACCCGAATGATCTAAAACAACAATATAAGCATGCCAGTATTGTTGGAGAAGGTAGAGTTGTCTTTAATATCAAAGGTAATTCTTATCGGTTATTAGTTGCGATTGATTATGATTTCCAGGTGATTTTTATTCGGTTTATCGGGACTCATAAGGAATATGACGAAATTGATGCAAAAACTATTTGATTATGAATATTAGACCAATTAAAACTGAGCAGGATTACAACTATTCAATCAGGAGAATTGAAGAGTTGTGGGGCGCAAAAAAAGATACTGTCGAAGGCGATGAATTGGATTTGCTAATAACTTTAGTCGAATCATATGAAATTAAGCACTACCCGATTGCTCCCCCAGATCCTGTTGACGCAATAAAATTCAGAATGGAACAGATGGATATGACTAAGGCTGACTTAGTTAAGTATATTGGGAGTCAAAGTAGAGTAAGTGAGATACTTAATCGAAAAAGAAGTCTGACTTTGAAAATGGTGAAATCATTATATCGCGGGCTCAAAATACCTGCGGATATATTACTTGCCTGAAAAAACGCATTACAATAAACAGGACTCTGGCTGGCCTGCAAGACCTTACGAGGAGTTTCGCTGGTTCTAAATCATTCAATCCTTTGATTGAATCGATAGGATTTGGAAATCAGTACGAGAGCATCTTAAGTACCTTACCGCGGGACCAAAACCCCTTTCATCTCCCATAGATAATAATAGTGTTGGCATTTTTACTATCGATGGCTTTCGTTAAGCATTGTTTTTCTTTTTCCCGGTTGAAGAACTTCATGCTTTTAATTATGTTTCACAAAAAACAAATTTCTCAAACATAATGTCAAATTTTTTTCTGTTGTGCATAAGCAAGGGTAATATCGCCACTACACTTTAATGACTAAAAAGCATAACTATTCGTCATTATAATATTTATTTGTATCGTGACATTTTAGCTTTTTCAGACATTAGAAAACCAGAAGTCCTTGAAAGATTATTGCAGGCATTGGCTTTGCAAATGGGAAACGAGGTAAATTACAATGAATTATCTCAACTAATTGGTATTAATAAAATTACAGTTCAAAAATATGTTGATATTTTAGAAAAAGGATATATCGTTTTCAGACTGAATTGTTTTAGCCGAAACATACGAAATGAAATAAAGCAGAACAGGAAAATTTACTTCTATGACAATGGTATACGAAATATGATTATTGGTAATTTCAACCCATTGGATTTGAGAGTTGACAAAGGAGCTTTATGGGAGAACTTTTTGGTGTCTGAAAGAAGAAAACAAAATCTTTATAGAGACACATTTGCTAAAATGTATTTTTGGAGAACAAAACAACAACAGGAAATAGATTTTGTAGAAGAAAGAAATGGGCAAATTGTTGGGTTTGAATTTAAATGGAATACTAAAAAGACTAAATTTCCTCAAAACTTCATGGAATCGTACAATGCTGAGGGACATGTGATTGACAGGAATAACTTTAGGGTTTTTGTTAAATAATAAGTATTCTCTCTACCAACCATGTCTATATTAGTTGAAGTTGTGTGCATAGATTTGGTACATGAGAAGAATCCACTGACATTTCCAGGTTGAGATTTACGCTGATAATGTCAAATCTCGTATTCTTTTGGAATAAATCCCCTCTATATTCTCTGCTGTGTTTATCCCCGGAACATGTTCGATTTCCTTAGTATCTGCTATGGGCCATATCAAATGAGCTGAAAATGATAAAGGCTGATTCTGTTCAGTATCAGCCTGAAAGAAAAGCATACTACATTTCTACTCTATGTTTTATAACATTTTTAATAAATTGGGGGGGTCTTTTTTGTTATACCTTTAATATAAAAAGGAAGGATTTCGAAAAATATTACACCAAATCTTAAAAAGATACCGCCATAAAGACGGTATCCCTTTTCAATAAAAACAAATATTAACCGGGAGTTACAGCTCCCGTAAAACTCAAAACTATGAAAAAATATTTATTCGCGGTTGTTTTCAGCCTTATATTTTTTTCTGCAAAAGCACAGTTAAAAATTCTAAGTTCCGGGGAAGTGACAATTCCTTTTAACAAATCACTTTGGTTTACAAATAGTACGTCGCCCGGGGACAATGGATACCGATTAAGAATGTATAATAATGGTAGTCATGCTTATTTGGATTATTACAATAACCTGTACTTTAGATCAGGGTATTCAAGCCTTTCTAACACTGTTACATTTCTATCCACTGGTAAAGTTGGAATTGGGATTACCAACCCATCAAAGCAATTACATATTAAAGATAACAACGATGAAATCCAGTTATTTTTGGAAAATGACTATGTTGCCGGAGATATGACTAAAAGTGGTGCCGGAATCAGGTTTGAAAATGCTAATAACTACAATTATTATTTAATAAATGAAAGTAATAATGGATGGGGACACACAAACACCCTTGATTTTAGAAATATCGATAATATATTGATGCAATTATTTCCGGATCAGCATGTTGGCATAAACGGATGGTTAGGTGTTGATTTCTATGTAAAATTATTTCATGACCAGACAGCATCATTTTTAGGGGCTGCCGGTTACGATTTTAATACTATCAGCTCAATGGAAGGTTTAATTCTTGAACAACGTTATGGCGAAGGTTCAGGTTTTTATGCAGATGGGGATTTCGCTGCAATCTGGAGTCCGGGTGACCAGAATAGGTTATTGCGTCTTTATGATGAGGATGGTATGGTTGAAAAATGGTATGTGGATGGCGTTGGGTATGAACACACTAATAGTGATAGTACAAAAAAGGATAATATCAGAAGAATTGAGAATAGTTTTGACCAGCTTAAACAATTGCAGGGAGTTAAATTCAGGTTCAAAAAAGAAGAAAACATTGAAACTGAAAATGATGTAATAACAGGCAGTGACCAACCTAAGGGGGATAGTATATTTCCAGGTGATATCCGGCATATTGTTGAAAATAAATATGATCCTTCACAAAAAGAATACTATGGGTTTTTAGCCCAGGATGTAGAAAAAGTATATCCTGAAATTGTCGGCACTAATGAAAAAGGAGATAAGTTTATAAGTTACATGCAATTTATACCAATACTTGTTGAGGCATTTAAAGAACAACAATTGTTGGTTGAGGCACAAAGTCTTAAAATCAAAGAGCTTGAACATAGAATAAATGAGATTGATACCCAAAATGCAACATTGAAAAGTACAATTGTCTCTAATGGAGCAAAGCCAGTTGATATTACGACTAATGCATTTCTTTTCCAAAATATCCCCAATCCGTTCACATACGACACTGAAATTAAGTATTTTATACCTGATGGGACTATAAATGCAGAATTGTATATTTTTACCCTGCAGGGCACTCTTCTGAAAAATATAAAAATTGATGTGTCAGGATTTGAGAGTTCAATTATATCAGGTTCTGAGCTTCAGCCAGGGATGTACGTGTACACCCTGGTTATTGATGGGAAGGAGGTGGATACTAAAAGGATGATTTTAACAAAATGATCTGAAATAATTTGGAACCAAAGCTGGGAGGGAAGGAGAAAATAAAAATAAATGGTTAATAATTTCAATTTGATTTAAAAAAATATATGAAACTAAATACTAAAATATTGATTAAATGTTTTTTAGCAACTATTTACTTAATTAATTTAACTTCCTGTTGCGATAAAGAAAATGGATCCTTCTACTTTCCTCACGAGGCTATTAATTATTATAATAAATACGATACCATTCTATTTCAGGACACAATTTCAGGAATACAGGAAATTCATGTGATTTGCAAAAGGGATACAGGATTATCTGTTTTTGAATGGGGAGGGTGGTGTGGATATGAGGATTATAATTATTCGAAAATTTACTTTTTAACAAAAGACAGTTGTTTAAATTTTCCATATTTGATTATAAATATATCACCTGATACAATCATTGAAATTATCTTAGTACCATTGGATGGTCATAATGTATTCTATAATTCAAATTTCCCTTTATCACCTAAGAAAATTGTAAAGCTTAGTGGATTTGTCTATGATAATATTGTCACAATAGAAAGTCATGGTCTTTTTGACGGACCACCTATTCTCTTTAATCTTAAATATGGGATTATCCAATATAGGAGTGATACTAATACTTTTAATCTTATAAATTATGAATTATAATTTCAAGAATATCGCATTTCTGGTATTACTTTATATACCCTGTCAAATTTTATGTCAAACTCCGGAAGCAAACCTTCAAAAATATTGGGATTACAGAGATCAGTTTTATGACTCACATATTGTGGATATTGAACCCTCTTCAATTCCGATAGGAGCTCCTAAAAATGGAATAAACATTCCAACTGGAATAATAAATAACACAAATATAGGGAGGCGACAATTTACAGTTAGTTGGGGAGATGCAACTGTAGGTTTAGCCTGGTATATCAGTTTGTTGGCGTCAGAATACAAGCTCCAAAGATACCAGGGCCAGGATGTGAGTTTAATAACTCAAAGGATTTATAGAGCTATGGATGCGTTAAACCGGCTGGATGATAATGCTGAACCGGAATTTGGATGTGGGGAATATTATACAAGGGAATACAGCGGGAGTGGGTATACAAATATTAATGGTTTTTTCATTAGGGATGATGTTGATAATGCGTTTTTTGAATACTGGGCTTCACATGGAAAAACTTCCTGGATTGGTTTGGGTCCTAAAAGTGACTATTTAGATCCTGATCCCAGGAAAAAAGAAATGAGCCAGGACCAGGTATGGCATCTTTTATTAGGATTTGCACTGGTAAAAGAATTTGTTGATTCACCTGATCTGTTTGAAGACTCACCAGGAGTTTTTGTAACTTTAAAGGATATGGCTAAAAGGCAGACTTATAGGATTTTAACATATATGCAATCAAGTTATCAACAATTTGGTTTGGGTGATGAACCTTTATGGAATTGGTGCCATGTCAGTGAGGATTGCTATCCTGGTGATTGGGATTATAATACATGGTCTGCTGCCGCCTGGAGAGTTAAAAACCCTTGTACCGGGGACACGGTTTCAAGAGGAGGTTCATATTTAGATCTCCAGCCATTTTTGAAGTTATTCGCATCAGCTGGAAATTGGATTACAGATATGGAATGGGGTGATTTGAATTATGGCACCGGAGGTTTTAATCCACCACTTGTGTATTCTGATCAGTATTTTAATAATACCGGATTACTTACTCTATCTACAATTGGAGATACTGTATATGCTGCTTCAAATGACCTTTTATTTTGGAACATAAGAAAGTGTGCAGCTTTCTTTAATTATTCAATTCCTGGCAATCCATTCGATCTTAAGTACTTTTGGCTAGATCATTTACCCTTGATAAGAATTTTATTTCATGATGATCCACCTTTGAATCAACCCTTTTTTGATTATTTCTTTAGTCATGTTGAGTCACTTTTAAATGAAGCCCCTCCCGGAGGGCCACAAAATTATACTTTACCCCCATCGAATTATCTGTGGTCTCAACCAGAGATGTTAAGTCAGCCAGTTGGTGTTGCACAACAATCTACAAGGGATGATTTATTTGGTAATTATTCTGGCATTGATTATATGCTTTTATATAACCTATTCAATTTGGTATATATTGAGAAATTTAGAAGGAATGTTACAATTAATTATGATTTCCCAACAACCTATACATATTTATACCCAATGCCATCAGGTTACGGTGATCAAACAAGAAATATTGGACATGAAGATGATGAAGTAGTTCTTACAATAAATTGTAAATTTACAATTACTATGAATAGTATAGTCCAATCTACTGGAAAAGTGCATCTTAGAGGAGGTGATATTGTTTTAAATCCTGGTTTTGAAGTAAAAAGTGGTGGTGAATTTGAAGCTCCAAATTTTAAATTACACACCACCTGAGGGTAAATAAGAAATCAGTATAATCTCAATGTTTTGTTCTGTCTCAGTTTCATTATTAGTTGTTTAATTGAAAATAGTAGATTCATATGAAACTATTTCATTACAATCATATTATCATCTATAATTCTCCCAAAGCAAAAACCGCCTCAAAAGCAAAAACTTTCAAAGCGGTTTTTCAGCTTTTATTATAATGGAAATGAAAAGTTATTTCACATAACCATAGATAGCAGTACTTCCAAGCTCTTCTTCAATACGAAGGAGTTGGTTGTATTTTGCAATCCGGTCGGTGCGGCTCAATGAACCTGTTTTTATCTGACCTGAATTGGTCGCAACGGCGATATCTGCGATGGTAGCATCTTCAGTTTCGCCTGAGCGGTGTGAGGTAATTGAGGTATATCCTGCTCTGTGTGCTATTTCAATGATATTGAGCGTTTCGGTAAGAGTAACGATAACCGGGCAGCAGCTTCAAAAGGAAAAAACCAGGCTTCACATGAATTTACTTCAATCGTTCCAATACATCTTTAGGTAAAAACACATTTGCAGAAATTGAAGTTGTTTCTTTAGCGAAAAGTACGGTAATAAGCTTTTTTCCTTTTGCCAAGGGTAACAGGGCTGCTTTTTGTTCAAATTTTTTAATCAATGAAGCTTTATCGGTAATTTTCGACCACTTGCATTCACCAACCAGCAAAAACTTCTTATCGGTAGATTCAGCAACAACATCCAATTCCATTGGTTCATTGTTTAGATTTGTTCCCCACCACCTGTGGGCAAGGTCAAAATCAATTCCATTAATCGGCTTCATTGGAATGCTTCTTCTGCAAAGGTTTTCCCATTCAAAAGAAACATAATTTGGAAGTCGGGATGTAAGCGCATTATAAACCTGTTCAGTCAGACCAAGTTCGAGCCGGGAAAGATTACCCACTAAAAAGGTAAAGTAAAAGTTCATAAAAGGATCAGAGATTCTGTAAACTCCTTTTTTACTGTTCTTTTCCAATTCCCCAAAAGGTACTTCCCGCTTTAAATAGCCAAGCTGAATAAGATTATCAATAGGTCTTGAAAGCTGTGTTGCGGGTTTATTGAGTTTTCCAGCAATTTCGGATAATCTGTTACTTCCATTTCCAACCGTTGACAGAATTGAAAATGCCTGAACCGATTCCCTCATATCATCCAGGAATAACCTCAGGGGTTCTTCGTGTAGCACTCCAAACCGGTCTAATATAATATTTTTGATTGCTGCCTCAATGGTTTTTTCTTCCAACCTAAGTTCCCAATAACGAGGTACACCGCCCCAAACCGAATATTCAACAACAGCCTGCTCCGGGCGGCATTCCAAAGCCTGACCTATCCAACCTGCTTCGAGTGGGGAAATCTTCATTATTTCATCAGCACGACCATATAAGGGAGCTGAACTGTCTAATATTAAACCTTGCATCATCTGCTGAGATGAACCGCAAAGAATCAGATGATATTTCCTATCCCTGGTATTATCAACAACTTTCTGAATTATACCAGGCAGGCTTTGAGAACCCTTCACCAGATATGGCAACTCATCAATGCACAAGCTTAAGGGATCTTTGAGAACGTTATTCAGATTTACAAAAAGCGATTCCCAATCAGGATAAACAACCGAATCAAACCCCTTTATTTTCTCCCCTATAGTATTTGCCAGCTGCATCCGCTGAATTGACTCATCGGTCTGCTGTGCGATATAATATATATCATTTGGCTTTAAAATATTCCTGATAAGGGTTGACTTACCACAACGACGACGCCCATAGATAATAATAAGTTTAGCCTTTTTACTATCGATGGCTTTAATTAAGCGCTGTTTCTCTTTTTCCCGATTTAAGAATTCCATGCTAAGAATTATGTTTCACAAAAATAATGTTTCTCAAACATAATATCAAATTTTTTATTCTTTTGGAATAAATCCCCTCTATATTCTCTGATGTGTTTATCCCCGGAACATGTTCGATTTCCCTGTTAAACTCAATATTTAATATGTAAGGCAGTGAAATTCACTAACTCAATTTAAAAGCTTCGCAATCAAATAATTGACAATTATTTATGATGCTTTCAAATAAATTGATTAGTTTAAAAAATAAAATCGATTCTTTGTATGTATTTGTTGTGGGGCATTGGGATTTCGTCCATTTTAAATTTGGCAATGTAAAAATAACTACTTACCTTTGGCGTTAGTAAGATAAAACAACAGCATGATTACTTCATTCGGATCAAAGGATACTGAAAAAATCTGGGAAGGAGAAAGAGTAAAGCGAATTCCAATTGAAATTCAACACATTGGACGCCGTAAACTAAGAATGCTTAATAACTCTCAAAATATTGCAGACCTCAGAATTCCTCCATCAAACAGATTAGAGAAACTAGCAGGCAAAGGTATAGATTTCTACAGTATCCGGATTAATGACCAATGGAGAATCGTTTTCAAATGGGAAAATAACCAGGCTGAAGAAGTTGAAATTCTTGATTATCACTAATTATAAAAAACAAGAAGATGGGTAAATTAAAAAACATACATCCGGGTGAAATTTTATTGGAGGAATTCTTGATTCCAATGGAGATTTCAGCTTATAGACTTTCGAAGGATCTTGAAATACCTCAAACCAGAATTTCACAGATTATTAAAGCTAAAAGGAGAATAACTGCGGATACTGCATTGAGACTTAGCTCATATTTTGGAAATTCTGCAAAATTTTGGCTCGGTTTACAGGACGATTATGATATTGAAGAAGAAAGAAAAACTCAAACCATTATATTTGAGAAAATTCAGCGGATAAGGACCATAAACGCCCCACAACCAGCGGTATAACCAATGCCTTTCTCTTTCTGGAGTAATTCATAATGTTCCGGGAAAGTATGTAGTATGCTTACCCTAAAATTACCTTAGGTATTTAAAAACCGCCTTAAAAGTAAAAACTTTCAAAGCGGTTCTTCAGATTTTAATAAATTGGAAATGGATAATTATTTTGGAAATGGATAATTATTTCTCATATCCATAAACCGCGGTACTCCCAAGCTCTTCTTCAATACGAAGGAGTTGGTTGTATTTTGCAATCCTGTCAGTACGGCTCAGCGAACCTGTTTTTATCTGGCCTGAATTGGTTGCTACGGCGATATCAGCAATGGTTGCATCTTCTGTTTCGCCCGAGCGGTGTGATGTAACCGTTGTGTAACCTGCCCTGTGGGCCATTTCGATGGCATTAAGGGTTTCGGTAAGGGTGCCGATCTGGTTAACTTTTATAAGAATTGAGTTTGCGCAGCCCATGGTAATTCCTTTTTTGAGGTATTCCACGTTAGTTACGAACAAATCATCTCCCACGATCTGGCATTTGCTGCCGATTTTATCGGTCAGGATTTTCCAGCCGTTCCAATCGTTCTGGTCCATACCATCCTCAATTGAATCGATAGGATATTCCGAGATCAGCTCAGCCATATAGTCAGCCTGCTGAACTGAGGTTCTCTTTGCTCCGGTAGCGCCTTCAAATTTGGTGTAATCGTAAACTCCGTCTTTATAGAATTCTGAAGCTGCACAATCGAGAGCGATAGATACCTGTCCGCCTTCAGATTTTCTGCCGGGTTTATAGCCGGCATTTTTAATAGCGGTAATAATACTTTCAAGGGCATCTTCGGTTCCTTTCAGAGCGGGCGCAAAACCGCCTTCGTCACCAACAGCAGTGCTGAGTCCGCGGTCGTGAAGAACTTTTTTTAATGAATGAAAAACTTCAGCTCCCATTCTCAGACCTTCGCGGAAGGTGGGCGCTCCAACCGGGCGGATCATAAATTCCTGGAAAGCGATGGGTGCATCGGAGTGAGATCCCCCGTTAATAATATTCATCATAGGAACAGGAAGAACCGTTGCATTGACGCCTCCGATATAGCGATAGAGCGGAAGATCGTGATAAAGCGCTGCTGCTTTTGCTACTGCCAGAGAAACACCGAGCATCGCGTTGGCTCCCAGTTTAGATTTGGTTTTTGTCCCGTCAAGGGCTATCATTTTTTGGTCAATTGCTACCTGTTCAAAGGCGCTCATGCCTATTACTTCTTTCGCGATAACATTATTTACATTATCAACTGCTTTAAGCACTCCTTTACCCAGGTAGCGTTTTTTATCACCATCCCTGAGTTCAATAGCTTCGTTTTCGCCGGTAGAGGCTCCGGAAGGAATAGCAGCACGGCCGGTGAATCCGCTGGCCAGCATTACTTCAACTTCGATCGTGGGATTTCCACGTGAATCGAGAATTTCGCGAGCAAGTACATCAACAATTTGTCCCATAATAATTTTGTTTTTTATGAATGTATAAAGTACAGATCTCTTTAAAAAAAAAGGATAAAGTATAATAT
>CAYGFI010000046.1:0-28196 GCA_964349045.1 uncultured Chitinophaga sp. | reverse complement strand
GGTATAAATTTCTAGTCTTCCAATTATCATTAAAAACGAAAGGATCAATTTACCCGGCTCAGGTAAATGAGCAAAGTTACTTGCGGGGCCAACAGTCCCAATTCCAGGGCCAATATTTGCCATACAGGTTGCAACGGAACTGGCAGCGGTTTTTCCCTCAATCCCCAATATAATTAATGCTAAACTTCCGAGAAGAAAAACCATGAGATAGACTGAAATAAAAGTCAAAACGGAACGGGTTGCATCTTCATCAAGAATAGTCTTGTTTAATCGGATTGGTATGGAGGCATTGGGAGAAAGTATCTGACGGAATATTCGTGAAAAATTCTTGAATACTATTAAATGCCGGGCCATTTTTATTCCCCCCGATGTCGAACCGATGCAGCCTCCAAGAAACATGGAGAAGAAAATTATAATCCAGCCAACTACCGGCCAAAGCAGGTAATCAGCTGAGGCAAATCCTGTGCAGGTAATTATCGAAATTACCTGGAAAAAAGCTTCCCTGAATGATTCTTCCAGAGGTTTTTCCATCTTAATAAACAATATGGTTGAAACAAGGATCCCGATTGTCAGAACAACAAACAGGTAAAACTTTACCTCTTCATTTTCCCTGACTTTTTTGAAATTTCTTTTAAGAACGTAATAATGGATTAAAAAATTTGTTCCTGCCAAAAACATAAATATCATGACTACATATTGTATGTATGGCGAATAATTGATTAAACTGGAGTTTTTGGTCGAAAAGCCTCCCGTAGCAACAGTTCCAAAAGCATGGCATATACTGTCAAACAAACTCATTTTCCCGATAATTAGCAGGGCTATTTCTGCAACCGTTAGTAACACATAAATAATTAACAAACGAACTCCGACCGCTTTGATCTTAGGCAGAATTTTTTCCTTCATAGAGGATTCACTGGTGAACAAATAATATCCTCCAATATGAAGGGAGGGCATTATAATTATAACCAGGACGATTATCCCGATGCCCCCGATCCAATGAGTGAGACTTCTCCATAATAAGATTGATTTTGGCAATATTTCAACATCAGTTAGAATTGATGCCCCCGTTGTACTAAAACCGGACACGGACTCAAAAAATGCATTATTAAAAGATGGGATTGATCCTGAAAGTATGTATGGTAAACTGCCTGCCAGACTTATAAAAAACCAGGACAAAGTCACTGTCAGGTATGCTTCTTTTCTTTGTATAATATCATCCCCACCTTTCTTTTTGGTGAAAAAGTGAAAAACAATACCAGGTAGAAAAGCAATCAGCGAAGAAAGAAGAAATGGATATACTTTTTCAGAAATGTAGAATGCAAATACTGCACAAACTAATAATGCAGCGGAAACAATATATAAATTCCTGCTGATTACTTTAAAAACAATCTTAAAATTAATAATGTTAAACATTAAAAATTCTTCCGTATAGGATATGTTTTCGACACAATCGGATTAAGCAATTCCTGACTGGTTTACCGGGGTCTGTCATCGCTGCAAAAGAAACATGGATTTTATAAATACTTTGTAAATATTTATAAGGGGAGCATAAAGATTTTATAAAGATTATTCCTACATTTCAACATTGATCTGAAATAAGGATTAAGGGCAATACTTGCGGCAGGAAATTCAAAATAATCCTTTTTTTCAAACCTTATTGAAATGAAAACAAAAGTAATCTTAGTACTTTTTCTTATCTCTTGTCCATTTGTAACCGGATTTAAATATTCCGGTTCGATTGCATTATGCCAGGATGGTGTAACTGCCTTAAAAGATAAGCTGAACCAATTATCCATGACTTCAAGCAATACTTATTTTATTAACCATTGCCAGTCTTTCCTATCCGTTATCGAAGCGCAGGGTGAACTGAGTAATGCAGACAAGAATCTTTTAACTGCTGCTTATGAAGCTTTTACAGCTACAGACATAAATGGTAATCCATCAGAATTATTATCCTACATCAACCGACAGAGACCTTTTATAATTTCATGGGTTTCTCCAACCGATGGGGCAGTTTCCTTTTCGTGGCTGAAACTGCCGGCAGACTGGGATCCATCAAAAATTTATCCCCTTTATATTGAACTTCACGGACTCTGGGGTGTAGCCGGCAACCCGGTTGAATATTTAACATATCCGTTCATCCGGGAACCCTCTGACAATTTTGCTTTTGAAGATGGCTACCTTTTATCTCCATGGGGGAGAGGAAATCTTTGGTACAAAGGGATATCAGAAACAGATATCTGGGAATGTATTTCCTCGCTGGAGAAAACTGTTAAAATAGATCCTTCACGAAAATATCTGTGCGGGCATTCGATGGGAGGATTTGGCGCCTGGTATATTGGCTCAAAATCAGTAAACACCTGGGCAGCCATTGGAATCCATGCAGGGGCGCTCTGGTATGACCAAAGTGTTTTGACTGATGATGTTTTTCAAACTTTTAAAAACATGCCGGTCTATTTTGTTGTTGGTACCAGCGACGATCTGTATAGTTTAAATGCATCAGCATACCAGAACCTGGAGGCAGCCGTTAATACAAATATTGAATTTAGGTCTTTCCCCGGCGGACATGAATATCTTGCTGAAAATGTGCAGAATATGTACCTGTGGATGAAAAATTATACAAATGATGACTGGTTTTTGGGTATGGATGTTCCGGGTCAGGTGCATTCTTTAAAAGAAAGCATAAACTGCATACCGAATCCTGTCCGTGACAAAGCCTTAATTATTTATAATCTTGAAGAACCGGCTAATGTTGCAATCAATTTGTATGATAGTAATGGAAAGAAAATTATGAGACTGGCCAAAGGTTATAAACATGCAGGTGAGCACAACCTTGAATTTGACACAACAAATCTTCCTGCTGGAATTTACAGTTGTTGCATGGAGGTAAAAGGCAGGAACAATTTTACTAAAATTATCATTATTGAATAGTAGATAATACAGGAAATTCAAACATCAATTCGCACTGGAACGTTGCATGAATCGTGGTTAGAATCCAATAAAATATTATAAATTGCATTTAGACTACCTTTTCATTCGAATAGTTAATTGAAGCCAATTAGTCATATAGATGGAAACCCAGAGGAATAACCATATTGAGCTAGTTTATATTAAAAATATGGTTTGTAGCAACTGTAAACTCTTACTAAAAGAGAAATTTGAAGAACTTGGTTTAGTTGTAAGAGAAATATCTTTAGGTAAAGCCTGCATCATTCATCCGGAAAAAATAGTATCCCATGAAATCATAAACAATATGCTGGTCCGATATGGTTTCGAATTGTCTCATAGCAAGGAGGATCGTATTGTTGATCAGGTCAAAATTGCAGTCATTGAATTGATTCACCATATGAACAATGTTGATTCAATTGTCCGCAAATCTGATTATATTGTAGAAAAACTTGGCTTAAGTTACCAGTACCTCTCCAAAGTATTTTCTGAACACGAGCATCAAACCCTGGAAAAGTATGTAATTAATCAGAAAATAGAGCGGATTAAAAATCTCATTGACAACGGGGAATTTACGCTGAGTGAAATTGCCTATATGATGGATTATTCAAGCGTTCAGTACCTTTCGAACCAGTTTAAAGCCATTACAGGAATGACGGTTTCACAGTATAAAGAAAGTGACCGGGATGAATAAGCGCGGAATACGGTTTTTAGGTGATGCTTTCTTCCACTGACCTAAATCTGAAATCGGCAATCGTAAATCCGGAATCCGCAATTTTGCCAATTCTTAAAATTTTACACAATTATTTTAAAATCTTATAACACTTTACATTTTATGTTTTCTGAAATTTGCATTGTCAATTGGTACTATGTATTGATGGAAAAGCGTTAAACAGCAAAAACCATTTTATTATGATAAAAATTAAGAAAGACATTGCGGTTAGCGAAACCGGTTTTTTATTTGATCCCAATACCGGTGAATCCTTTAATCTTAACAAAACCGGTAAATTGATTTTCAAGCTGCTGGCAGAAGATAAGAATAAGAAAGAAATTGAAAAGACCGTTTTGGAGAAGTTCGAGATTGAGGCTCATGTTTTTCAGAGGTATATGGATGAATTCCTGATGATGCTGAGACAGTTTAATCTAATTGAAAAAGAGGAAGATTAACATGGAAAAAATGAAATTGACAATTGCTGTTACGGGCTTAAACAATACTGATAATCCCGGTCCTGGTATTCCGGTTATAAGGGGTATACTCGAGTCAAAGGAAATTGATGCGCACATTATAGGGCTTGCCTATGAAAATCTTGAACCGGGGATATACATGCCGGGTATGATTCATAAAACATATATGATTCCTTATCCTTCAGCAGGTACTGAAGCTTATATGGAGCGGATTATTGAGATACATAAAAAAGACCCGATACATCTGATAATTCCCAACCTGGATGCCGAGCTTTACACCTTTATGAAATCTCAGACAAAGCTCCAGGAACTGGGCATTGCAACCTTTCTGCCAACTTTCGAACAGTTCGAGGAACGCCATAAAGCGAACCTTGAAAAATTTGGAGAGAAATATGGTATTAAAGTTCCCAAAGGGAAGACCATTGCAAGTTTAGGTGATATAAAAAAGCTGGAAGACGAATTTGAATATCCCCTCCTGGTTAAGGGTAAATTTTATGATGCTTATATTGCCTACAACTCTGATCAGGTTATAAATCATTATAATAAAATAAGCGCTAAATGGGGACTACCTGTAATAATACAGGAGTTTATTAAAGGAACTGAAGTAAATGTAGTTGCGTTGGGAGATGGACTGGGTAATACTATTGCAGCGGTACCCATGAGAAAACAGTTTATTACAGATAAGGGTAAAGCCTGGAGCGGAATAACCTTAAGCGACAAGGAAATGATCAGGATTACAACGGATTTGATTGCAAAGACAAAATGGAGGGGAGGGATGGAGCTGGAGATGATTAAAACCAGCACTGGAGATTATTACATGATTGAGATAAATCCGCGTATCCCTGCATGGGTTTACCTTGCAGTAGGAGCGGGTCAGAATATCCCTGAAGCTCTTGTGAAACTTGCAATGGGTAAAACGGTTCAACCTTACAAAACTTACCAGGTTGGGAAAATGTTTATCCGTTATTCATGGGACCTATTAGGAGATATTCAGGAATTTGAACAATTATCAATATTTGGTGAAATCGAAAAATATAAAATTCAACCATGAAAGCGCTTTTAATATCGAGTATTCTATCATTCAATCTATTGCTGGCATTTCCCCAGATTACTCTGGAAAACTCTTATTCCTACTCTGCCTCTGTAAGTGAGGTAAATAATGATGAGTATGTATATTTCCTTATGGATGTTCCTCAGAAGCAATGCCGGATCTATAACACTTCTCATGTTTTGCAAAAAACAATTAGCCTTGCTGTTCCTGACGGATACTACCTCTCCGACATTAAATTTGTCACTAAAAACCTTTTTAATACCGATGATTTAATTGAATTGCTTTACATGTACCAGAAGTACATTACTACAGAAGTCGGTTATTATTATCAGTACGGACTGGGAGTAGTAAATGAGAATGGAAGCTCGTTACTGACCCTGGCGGATGGAGGTTGGGCAGAAGTTAGTCATGTAAGCGATGATAATAAGCTTCTGATATATACCTACATCTACAATCCCCTGGGATATTATGATGTGACCACCAGAGTTTATTCCCTTGGAGGTAGTTCTGATATTATTGGTTATTCCAGGTTTGAAAATCCCATAGTATTCCCAAATCCGGCAAAGGACCATATTATCATAAGTACAAACAACCTGCCTGAAAACTTTAAAGGGGATTTTACCCTTTTCACCATTGATGGCCTAAAGGTGCTTACCTTGCCGGTCAGCAAGGGCCAGGAACAGAGCATTTCAACCGGAAGACTTACTTCCGGTACATACCTCTACTCAATAAACGAAGGAAATAAGATGATACATTCAGATAAAATAATCATCCGTTAAATATAGTATAATGGAAAAACTAAAATTTGAAAGGCCGGTAATAACCCGCATTAATGCCGGTGTGCCTGATAAATTTGGTATGGGGACACATATTCAGCCCATAAGTCATATCGATGATAATGCCGTCCAGGACCTCCTTGAACAATATGGTTCACCTCTGTTTGTAATATCAGAGAAAACAATCCGAAACACATACCAGGAAGCCTTTTCAGCATTCAAAACCAGGTATCCGAAGGTACAGTTCGCATGGTCCTATAAAACGAATTACCTGAATGCGGTTTGCAAGGTATTTCACCAGGAAGGATCCTGGGCAGAGGTTGTTTCCGGTTTTGAGTACACGAAAGCTATCGCTAACGGGGTTCCTGGCAGTAAAATAATTTTTAACGGTCCCGACAAATCAAAAGAAGACCTGACCATGGCCATCGAAAACGGCTCGCTTATTCATATAGATCATTTCGACGAACTTTATGAAATCATGAGAATAGCTCCGGCTCTTGGTAAAGTTGCCAAGGTAGCAATCAGGATCAATATGGATACAGGCATTTATCCCCAGTGGGATCGCTTCGGTTTTAATTATGAAAACGGGGAAGCCTGGACTGCAATAAACAAAATAATGCCCGATTTAAACATGGAGCTCGTTGGTTTGCATACCCACATTGGAACCTATATTATGACCCCGGTTGCCTATTCGGTTGCAACATCAAAATTAGCTGCACTGGTCGTTCGTATTCAGCTGAAATACAAACACAATATTAAATACATTGATCTCGGGGGAGGGTTTGCATCTAAAAACACACTGAAAGGTGCGTACCTTCCGGGTAGCGATACATGTCCCTCCTTTGATGATTATGCCGAAGCAATAACCTCAGCCCTTAATAACTCTGATATTCAGTACGAGAATATGCCGGCGCTTTTCCTTGAAACCGGCCGTGCCCTGATAGATGACGCCGGTTATATCCTTGGTACCGTGCTGGCAAACAAAAGACTGGTAGACGGTCGACGCTCGCTTATTATTGATATTGGAGTAAACAATTTGTTCACGTCCTTCTGGTACGAACATCATATTGTTCCTTCAGGTATCAGACAACGCGACACCGAAGACACCACAATTTATGGCCCTCTGTGCATGAACATCGATGTTATAAGGGCTGCCGTTCAGTTTCCTGTTTTGGAAAAAGGAGACCAGGTGGTCATAAAAAGAGTAGGGGCGTATAATATGACGCAATGGATGCAGTTTATTACCTATCGTCCTAAAGTGGTTATGATTGACTTAAAGGGGAAATCTCATATTATCAGGGAAAATGAAAACCACGAAACGATGAATGCAATGGATCGTGTTCCGGAGCATTTAAAAGATGCAAAACTGTAATTCTATATCGACGGGTTCAACCACTGAAAGGGTTCAGGAATAATAAGCGTGGATGAAACCCATGGGAAAAACGACAGGAATCAGCCCCTGCATGGGTTGAGCCAGAACTTAAATTATGGTATAAAAAGAAATATTCTACTTTAAATTAAACCCACAAGTTTCGGGAAATACATACACAAATGTTTAAAAGCTCTTTATGTGGGTTCTCCCGCCAAGGCGGGACAGGCTATCCGACCATTGAAAATAATTTTTTATACGGATGAAATTAACCGGACAAATTAACCCTTTTACCTCTGTAAATACCTCGGCATTGGGTGACTTTTTGCAAATTGTTGTAAACAGCTACTCCCAGATATTCTTTTCCACACACAGGGCCTTTGCCCTGTTGATTATGTTGGTTACATTTTTTGATTTTTACACCGGCGCTTTCGGATTGATTTCTGTCCTGGCAAGCGCAGTAACAGGTGCAATTCTGGGTTTCGACAAGGGCGTTTTAAAGAAGGGATTACTGGGGTTTAACAGTCTCCTGGTTGGATTAGGCCTGGGAGTATATTATGATCCTTCCTGGTATTTGTTGTTTATTGTTATCCTGGCTTCACTTTTCACTTTCTTCATATCAGTTTCCCTCCAGGGTGTAATTGGTAAATACGGACTCCCTTTCCTGAGTGTTCCCTTTATCCTTGCCCTTTGGGCATTTATGATGGCTACCGGAAGTTTTCATGCCCTGGGTTTAAATGAGAGAGGCATTTATATGCTTAATGAACTTTATGTAATAGGGGGACAGTCTCTTGTTAATGCATACGATTTTATTAATAACCTTGAAATTCCCGCAGTTATCCGGGCATATTTCATTTCCTTAAGCGCTATTCTATTTCAATACAGCGTTTTAACCGGATTTGTTCTGTCAATCGGATTATTGCTCTTTTCGCGGATTGCGTTTTCCCTTTCCCTGATTGGATTTTTCATTGCCTACGGATTCTATAAGCTTATTGGAGCAGAGATTACCAACTATGATTACAGCTTTTTCGGTTTTAATTATATTCTATCATCCATCGCCCTGGGAGGCTTTTTCCTGATTCCTTCCCGAAGTGCATACCTCTGGATGATTTTGCTGATCCCGTTTGTTGCCATTATTACCATTAGCCTGAATATGGTATTTATGCAATTCCGCCTGCCAATCTATGCTCTTCCCTTTAACCTTGTGGTATTGCTCTTTTTGTATACACTGAAATTCAGGGAAAAGTATTCATATACTCTCTCGGAAGTATATTTTCAGCATAACTCCCCCGAAAAAAATCTTTACATCTTTCTGAATAATAAAGAACGTTTCCGGTACAAACTATTCACTCCGATAAAACTTCCTTTTTTTGGAACGTGGAAAGTTTCCCAGGCTCATGATGGAGAATATACCCACAAAGGTAACTACAGGCATGCCTGGGATTTCATCATCGTTAACCATGAGGATAAGCAATTCAAAAACGATGGGGATTTCCCTGAAAATTATTTTTGCTATAACAAACCCGTAATTGCCCCGGAAGATGGAGTTATTGAAGCTGTTTTTGAGGGTATAGATGACAATGTCATTGGACAGGCAAATCTGAAAGATAACTGGGGAAACACAATAATCATAAAGCACAACAGTGAGGTGTATTCCAAACTGTGTCACCTGAAAAAGGGTACTTTAAAAGTTAAAAAGGGGGATGAAGTCAAATACGGACAGATCATTGCCCATTGCGGTAATTCTGGCCGGTCTCCCTATCCACACCTGCATTTCCAGCTTCAGTCATATCCCTTTATTGGTTCGGGCACATTGGATTATCCACTGAGCAATTATATTGAACACGATGCAGAACAATACCATCTGCTGACCCATTCAAAACCGAAAATTGATCAGCAGGTCTCAAACATCGAATCAACGGATTTGCTGTTTGCGGCTTTTAATTTCATTCCCGGACAGGTACTTGAATATGAGGCTTCGGATGCTTTGAAAACACAGAAGGTTTCATGGGAGGTAAAAGTTAACGAATATAACCAATCGCTCATTTCATGCAGACAGACCGGCGCGAAGGCTTTTTTTGAAAACGATAAAAACCTGTTCTATTTTACTTATTTCGAGGGAGATAAAAAAAGCCAACTGTTTTTTTTCTTCCAGGCTCTTTTCAAATTGCAAAAGGGATTTTACCAGGATCTTAAAATTATTGATCAATTTCCACTTTACCTGACCTATCCTAAAAGCATTTTATGGTTTTATGATTTTATAAGTCCTTTTGTATCATTTATAAAATCGGAGTTTTCCATTACATATGAAAAAATTGATGATCCGGTTACTCCCACAGAAATCCGTTTGAAATCGGAAATGACGAATTTCTTCATGAAGAGAAAAATAAATTTCAGGGAATTTCTGATTAATATTGATGCTGAAGGAATAGCTTTTATTGAAGTATCGGATAAAAACAGGAAGATTAGTATAAAACGATGAAGACCTTTATTACAATCATATTCTTTGTAGTCCCCCTGAATCTGGCGCTGGGTCAGAAATCTGTTTCATTTATCGAGGCAGACACATCAACCTACCGGGCTTATCTGAACAGCGACTGGAACCGGATAATAGAAGTTGGAAACATGGCGCTTGAGAGCGGTGTCGATTACTATTATCTGCGTCTCCGAATGGGTTATGCGTTTTTTATGAAAAGCCGCTATGGATTAGCTATACCTCATTACAGGAAAGCTCTTGAATTCAGCAACAATGATGCAATAGCTCTTGAATTCTTATACTATTGCTATCGGTACACTGCACGAGATAACGACGCGGAAAAATTGACAACTAAGTTTACACCTGCTTTAAAAACTTATTTGAAAAAAGAAAATACAAGGCGTATTACCAATCTTGGCTTTTACACAACTTTTGGAACAGGAGCGGTATCTTCTCTTAAAGAGGATATTAACCTGTCGGCACCGACGCTTTATGAGGGAAGGCAGATTTTACCGAACAGTTTTACAAATTTTAATTTCCAGCTGAGTCACAGCATCAGTAAAAGCATAATCCTCCGGCATTCGGCAAATTTGCTTTACAAGGATGAATATGCATTTGCTGTAGTTAATTCAATACCATATATCTCGGAATCACAAGTGATCCGTCAATTTAACTATCACATAGGAGCCGATATAACACCAATAACAGGATTTACCCTGACTCCGGTTTTTTCATATATTAATTACAGGATCCCTGTGTTTTATGAATACGGAACAGGGAGTGGAAAAAACAGGAATGTATTTACCTACAATACACATAAGGAAACAGCATTTGGTATTAAGGGAGGCATACGATCCGGAATAGTAAAGGTATCACTTGCCGGATCGCATTCCAACCTGAATCTCTCTTTTCAGAACACAGTCGCAATCTCACTAAATGTTTTTCCAATGTCGAACCTCAATCTATATTTAACGGCAAGCGGATATTTGCACAGTCAGAAGCAAAATGATTCCGGTATTCAGCAGTTTATACAGTCTTACCTGGTTGGCTTCAGACCCATAAAACAACTATGGATAGAGGGAGGAGCAACAATTGGAGGCTTTTCGAATTTTTACGACCCGTTCTCGGAACTGATATATAACAGCCTCGAATTATACAATAGCCTGGGGAATGTTAATCTTATATTTCCTTATTATAAATCCGGCATTTCCCTTTTTGCATCATACAGGTATTACTCTTCGGAATCAATGTTTGTTCCCGTTGAGGATGTTTTCGAAACAGAAAATCATAAAACAATTAAATATCAATCTTATACAATAGGACTATCATGGAAACTTTAAAGAAATTCAGTATAGTATTATTCATTAGTCTTTTATCGCTTAATGGATTTACCCAGGATTATGAGAAAACGCTTGAAGGTTTTCAGAACAGTTACCTGCATGAGGCTTCCGGAAACCTTGCAGAAGCAATACTCGATCTTAAAAATGTTTATGTCGAGAATTCTTATGAGGTAAATCTGAGGTTGGGCTGGCTCATGTATTCTTCCGGCTTATTCAGCGATGCGCAAAGTTATTATAACAAAGCCATCCTGTTAAAACCATTTGCCATTGAACCCAGGTTTGGAATTGTGTTGCCCCAATCGGCCATGGGAAACTGGAGTTCAGTTATTTCCCAGTACGAAAAAATCCTGGAAATTGCTCCAAATAATACCATTGCCATGCACCGGCTCGGGTTAATTTTTTATGGACAGAAAGACTACATAAGAGCAGAGAAATATTTTGAGAAAGTGGTAAACCTCTATCCCTTCGACTATGATGGCCTGGTGATGTATGCCTGGACCAATTTCCAGTTGAAAAAGTACCGCGAAGCTAAAGTATTGTTTAATAAGGCACTATTGAATACCCCAACTGGATCCTCTGCGATGGAGGGGATTAAATTGATGGAATAGTATATAATAAAGGATCAATATTAGTTCATTTGCTTCTTACTATCCATTCACATTATTCCACCGTGTAAAGAAATTAAGACGGAAATTCTGATTAATCAAGTAACATATGTACAATACATGTTACAAATGAAGGAATTCCATTATAATTACCTGAAAATGTAACCTGAGTGATTATAAATGTAACATGACTGCTAAGTGATTTTTTACCGGTAGACTAGATTTGTATCAATCAATTAAACATTCAATGAACAAATCAAGCCTTATCCGTATTACACTTATTGTCGCACTCGGTGGATTCCTTTTTGGTTTCGATACCGCTGTAATATCCGGAACAACATCAGCTCTTGAATCTGTTTTCAACCTTAGCAAATGGAGTCTTGGATTTACGGTTGCATCTGCACTAATAGGTACAATCCTCGGTTCCTTATTAGTAGGTCTTCCGGGTGATAAATATGGTAGGAAGAAGGTATTAATTGTTATTGCTGTTTTTTATACAATCTCTGCGCTTGGTAGTGCTCTGGCACATAACTGGTATTTCTTTATTATATCAAGATTTCTTGGCGGACTTGCAGTTGGAGGCGCATCGGTAATGTCACCTATGTATATAGCGGAAATATCCCCTGCAAAGATAAGAGGACGTCTTGTTGCATTGCAACAATTCAATGTTGTAACAGGTATCCTGATTGCTTTTCTTTCAAACTACGTAATAGCCCAGTTTGACATTACAGATTCATGGAGATGGATGCTTGGTGTCCAGGCTATTCCTGCCGGCCTTTTCTTTTTCCTCCTTTTCACGATTCCAAGAAGTCCCAGATGGCTTGTAATGCATCACAAAAACGAAGAGGCTGAAGAAGTTCTTAAAAGAGTCGGTAACCCGGATTATAAAAATGTGATTCTTGAAATCCAGACTTCCCTTCAAAATGGGGATAAGCTGGAAAACGATTCCCTCTTCAAAAAGAAATATAGTTTGCCAATTATTACAACTGTATTGCTGGCAGTTTTCAACCAGATATCCGGTATAAATGCCATAATGTATTATGCACCAAGAATCTTCGAAATGACGGGTCTTGGGCATGATACGGCACTTTTGCAGTCTGTTGCTATTGGAGTAACAAACATGGTCTTTACTATACTTGCACTATTTACAATCGACAGGTTCGGAAGGAAAAAACTTCTTATTATCGGTTCATTCGGGATGATATTTTTCCTTGGGATGATTGCCAGGTCGTTTTACACCCAGAACTTCGGAAGCTACAGCATGATGTTCTACCTTGTAGGTTTCATAGCATTCTTTGCCTACTCGCAGGGGGCAGTGATATGGGTGTTTATTTCTGAGATTTTCCCGAATAAAGTTAGAGCTAAAGGTCAGGCACTGGGAAGTTTCACACATTGGATCATGGCTGCAATTATTTCATGGATATTCCCTGTTGCCGCAAACTCAAAACTTATAGGAGGAGGAAACTCATTTGCATTCTTCTCATTGATGATGGTCCTGCATTTGATTTTTGCCTGGAAATTCCTGCCGGAAACCAAGGGAAAATCGCTGGAGCAGATACAAAATGAAATATCAACCGGAAAATTATAAAAGAAACAAATGAAGTTTCCGAATAAAAATATTCTCTGCATTGGTGAAGCCCTCTGGGATGTTATGCCGGGAAACCGGAAACCGGGAGGGGCTCCTCTTAATGTTGCACTGCATCTTACCCGGCAGGGCAACAGTGTCAATATAGTTAGCGGAGTCGGAAATGATCAGAATGGAATGGAACTTATTGAATTCATTGAAAATACGGGACTCAATACAAGCTACATCCAGATTGATGAATCTTTACCGACGAGTGAAGTTATTGTAAAACTGAATGAAAAGGGAAATGCTACTTTTGAAATCAAGGAACCGGTGGCATGGGATGCTTTGAAATTTACTTCCGATCTTAAAAATCTATCTGTAAATGCAGGTGTAATTGTTTACGGGACACTGGCATCAAGAAACAGATCAAGTCGTGCGACAATCATAAATACTCTTACAAAGGAAGCTATAAAAATTATTGATGTTAACATCCGCCTTCCATATACAAATCCGGCAATTGTCAGGGAACTCCTTAATTATGCCGATATTGCCAAGCTGAACCAGGACGAACTTCACATAATTGCCTCCTGGGACGAAAAAAGTTCGGTTAATGATTCTGAATTGATGGAATGGATTGCATTAAAGTATAATCTTGAAATGGTTTGTGTTACAAGAGGAGAAAACGGGGCAATCATTTATTCAGATCATAGTTTTTATGAACATCCGGGTTTTAAAGTTGAAGTAGCCGACACAATCGGCACCGGTGATGCATTTCTTGCAGGACTTATTTCTTCTCTTTTAAATGAAGAATCGGTTAAAAACTCTCTCGAATTTGCTTCTGCAACTGGGGCACTTGTGGCATCAAGGTTCGGCGCAACACCTTCATACAGGGCAGAAGATATTAAGACAATAATAAATAACTCCCTTTAAATAATAACCCTAATGAACATCAAGCTTACAAAATTCAAATTTCTGTTTCTAGTAACAGGATTTCTCTTTTTCCTGGTTCCGGGGGTGTTTAGTCAATCCATTATGCTCACAGGAACTGTTACGGATGAAAATAACAATCTGCTTATCGGGGTGAATATTGTTGAAAAGGGAACCACGAATGGTTCCATATCCGATATCTCAGGTAAATTCTCGATCACCGTATCCCCTTTAGCAACGCTGGTTCTTTCATATGTGGGCTTTAAAAGCCAGGAAGTACCCGTTACCGGAAAAGAGAATAACAGTTTTCTCAGTATCATCATGTATTCTGCCAATGAACAGCTTGATGAACTGGTAGTGGTTGGTTACACCTCAATGAAGAAAACTGATCTTACAGGTGCGGTTTCGGTTGTTGACCTTGGTGAAGTAAAAGATTTACCAACCGGAAATATCATAAAAAATATACAGGGAAGGGTACCCGGAGTAATTGTAATAACTGACGGTTCTCCAGGTTCCGCTGCCACCATCAGGATAAGGGGTACAGGAACAATTAATAATAATGATCCGCTGTTTGTGATCGATGGCATCCCATCAAAAGCGGGTATGCATGAACTAAATGCATCTGATATTGAATCCATCCAGATCCTGAAAGATGCGTCCTCGGCAAGTATTTATGGTTCAAGAGCTGGTAACGGGGTAATAATTATCACCACGAAAAATGCAAATCAGAAAGGCACTAAAGTCGAATTCAGTGCTGATCATACATACCAGAGGTACAACACAAAGCTGGATCCGCTTAATACACACGAAAGAGGACTAGTTTTCTGGCAGGCATCCGTCAACGATCACTTGAACCCGATAAGCCCAATCTATAAATATGTCTGGAACGGCGATTTAAATAACCCAATCCTGGGCGCTATTAACCTACCTGAATATATCGATGCTGCTAAAACCATGAAACCTGCCGATACAAGGTGGTTTGAAGAAGTTTCACAGCCTTCATTCCAGAGTTCATATAACCTCAGCATTTCAAGCGGAGAGGAGAATAAAAAGTACCTGTTTTCACTTGGATATTATGATAATGACGGAATTGTGAAAAGCACCAATTTTAAGAGATTTAATACTCGTTTTAATTCTGAGTTCGGACTCTTCAATAACAAGGTGAAAATCGGGGAGAATTTTACTATGTCGTATCAGCGGGAGAATATGGTGAATGCATCTGATATCCTTTTCAACTCTCTGGTTCAGCAGCCTATTGTTCCTGTTTACACTGAAACCGGTGGCTGGGGCGGACCTGCATCCGGTATGACTGACAGGCAAAATCCGGTTCGTCTTATCGAAGATAACAGGCAGAACCATTACAATTATGTACGTCCATTTGGAAATGCCTTTATATCAGCTGAACCTATTAAAAACCTCGTACTGAAATCCAGTTTTGGAATCGATTACAGTATGTATTATGCCCGTCAGCTCCAGAAAAGCTACAGGTCAGGATTCCTTGTTGAGCCGGATGCTACTGTAAGGAATAATACAAGCATAGGTGGAAACTGGATCTGGACAAATACAGCCAACTGGATCGTTGATCTAGGCAAAAACAAATTCAATACCCTTGCCGGTTTCGAACGCATAAAATACAGCAGCCAGTGGTTTGATGCATCTCGCGAAGGTTATGTGAGTGAAGATTTTAACTTTACTTATCTGGGATCGGGAAGTACAACCCAATTAAATAATGGCTCCGGAAGCCAGTCGGGACTCGAATCCATTTTCGGACAGATTAACTACAGTTATTCCGAAAAATACCTGGCTTCATTTACCTACCGTCATGACGGTTCACGCCGCTTTGGTAAGAACAACAGGTATGCAGATTTTCCAGCAGCATCTGTAGGCTGGAGAATTACTGAAGAAAGTTTTATTAAGGATAATATTACCATCCCTTTATATGTCAAGTTCAGGGCAAGCTGGGGACAAAACGGGAGTCAGGATGGAATTCCCGATAACGCCATTTACAATATTTACAGGGTTGCTTATGGTAAAGAAGATCCTATATGGGACAATCCGAATCCTCCGGTATACCTGCCAGCGCTGGGCACTGCCTATGATATTTCAGGGATGGACCAGGGGCAACTTTTATCCGGCTTTATAACCACTCAGCAGGGAAACGACGATCTGAAATGGGAAACGACCACACAGACAAATATTGGGGTTGACTTTTCATTCCTTAAAAATTTCTCAGGGTCTGCAGATTATTATATTAAGGAAACAAAAGACCTCCTGTATCTCAGGTCATTACCTGCAGCAGTTGGTGAAGCCGGATTTCAGTATGTCAATGGCGGGATGATACGTAATAAAGGACTTGAATTAGTTATGAGTTATGACAAATCTTTTGGGGATTTCTCTATTAATATCTCTGCTAACATGGCAAGCCTCAAAAACGAAGTTGCCGATATGCCGGAAGAGCTGACCTTAAGAATTCCATTAACCAGTATGATGCCGAACGAATCAAGATCCGACCTTACCAGTGATGTCATCCTCGGACAGTCAGTCAATTCACTTTACGGGTACGTTAGTGATGGCATTTTCCAGAACCAGGATGAGGTTAATAACCATGCCGCCCAGTCAGGAAAAGGTATCGGCCGCTTAAGGTTTAAGGATCTCAACGGAGATACAGTAGTAAACTACAAAGACCAGCAATTTATTGGTGTGGTTGATCCCCGCTTAAGCTATGGTCTGAATATTGATCTTTCGTACAAGGTGTTCTCTCTTTCGATGTTCCTGCAGGGTATCCAGGGAATGGATGTTTACAATTCATACAAAACATATACTGACTTTACATCCCTTTGGCCCGGGACCAACTGGGGACGAAGGGTACTTGATGCATGGAGCCCTGAAAACACTTCCTCAACAATCCCACAGGTTACAACAATCGACAATAATAATGAAGGCAGAATTTCTACCTATTTTATAGAATCCGGTTCTTACCTTAAATTACGAAACCTGCAGCTCAGTTACAATCTGCCAAAATCACTTCTTAACAAAATTCTTGTAAAGGGGGGCCGGGTTTATCTTCTTGGGCAAAACCTAGTAACACTAAAAAATAAAAATAATACTATGCCTGATCCTGAGAATCCCAACTATGCGTTTCCTATACCCTCTTCGTATACGATTGGAATCAATCTGACATTCTAAAAAATTATGACTATGAACAATATATATAAAAGCATATTGCTGGGGTCTATGATACTTACCTTGTATTCATGTAATGACTTTCTGGATATTCCCGCCCAGGGAATACTTAGTGATTCGCAGCTGAACTCCCCTGAAAATGTTGAAAAACTTGTAATTTCTGCATATGCACAACTTGGGAATGACCATTACTCCGTGCCAAATCTGCTATGGCCATGGGGTGATCTCCGTGGAGGAGATGCATATAAAGGCGGAGACGGACCTGCAGACATTTTCTTTTATAATGCCCTGGAGACTTTTGCACCACTTCAGCCTGACATGAGTACATTTCCCCCGGGTGCACTGAAGGACATGAATAACAAAATGTGGGTTCGCCAGTACATCGGCATATCCAGGATTAACAACGCCATGAGAAGGCTGAACGAAATTGAGCTGGGCGATTTTGATAAAAGGGATATACGGATTGCTGAAATGAAGTTTTTAAGAGCTCATTTCTATTTTGTCCTGAAAATCCTCTACAACAGGATTCCATGGTATGACGAAAATGCTTCTGTGGCAGAAATCGAAAAACTTTCAAATGTTCAATACAGCAGCAACGAGCTGTGGGATAAAATAGCCAACGATTTAAGAGCTGCTGCAGACAATCTCCCGGAATCACAAAACGACGTCGGCAGACCAAATAAATATACAGCCAAGTCATTTCTTGCAAAAGTACTTCTTTTCCAGGCTTATGAACAGGATGAAGAATACAAGGTGGTAGACATCAATGGGCTGAAACTGGCCGAAGTAGTGGACCTGGTGGATGAGGTAAGCCTGTCAGGGAAATTCCAGCTTGTAAGTGATTTTGCTTATCCCTTTTTGTGGGAATTTGAAAACGGGAAGGAGTCTGTCTTTGCAATTCAGCGTTCAAGAGACGATGGCACCGCAACCGGGAACCTTGATTTCTCCTCCATGCTGAATAACCCTATGAGCAATGATTTTGGCTGCTGCTGGTTTCATATTCCCAGCCAGAATCTTGTGAATGCCTTTAAGACCGGGGCAGACGGATTGCCTTTATTTGACAGCTTTAATTCGGCAGACCTGGATCTCACTGTAAATACCGTGGATCCCCGGCTTGATCATACCATTGCAATGCCCGGGAAACCATGGAAATACGAATCGGGTCTTATTTATACCGAACAGGAATGGACAAGACAACCTGGTATATATGGACCTTTTTCATCCATGAAGGAAAATGTTTCCCCTCTCTGTGAGTGTTTTGAAAAAATCACCCCATTCATGTCAAGTTCAAAAAATACGATTCTTATCAGGTATTCCGATGTATTATTATGGAAAGCTGAAGCATTGATAGAACTTGGAAGAGAAGATGAAGCATTACCTGTAATCAATGAAATCAGGTTAAGAGCACAAAACAGCACCGCGAATTTAAAAGATGTAAACGGGGATCCTCTGTCGGATTACAAAATTGAACTTTACCAGTCCGCACAATGGACACAGGATTATGCCAGGAAGGCCCTCCGATGGGAACGCAGGCTTGAACTGGCCCTTGAGGGTCAGCGATTTTTCGACCTTGTTCGCTGGGGCGTTGCTTCTGAAACTGTATCAGAATACCTTGAGGTTGAAAAAACCAAACGGACATATCTCAATGATGCGATGTTTGTTCCAGGGAAAAATGAATATATGCCGATACCCTGGCAGCAGATGGAACTGAGTAAAGGATTGTATAAACAAAACAGAAATTATTAGATCAATGATATAATATTAATTAAGCCAAATAATTTATTCACTAAACACTAAACATTATGAAACAGAAATTTTCAAAAACAATCAAATGGGCGATGATGATTTTCCTTTTTGCCGTGGCAGTTATTGCCTGCACAAAGGATGAGGAAGTTACTCCCGGGGATGCATTTATCATTTCCTTTTCAGTCGGTGACGTAACAGGAACCATAGATGAAACAGCAAAAACAATTACGGCTGCCCTGGCTCCCGGTACTGATTTAAGTTCCGTAGTGCCTACCCTGGTTCTTTCTGAAGGTGCAACAGTAAGCCCGGCTTCTGGTGTGGCAGCTAATTTCACCAGCCCGGTAGTATTCACTGTAAGTGATAAAACAGGTAAAGTTACCAATAGCTATACAATTACCCTGACTTCAGCAACCCTGAGAAAAATAGCATTCATAGGCGCAGCTGCAGCAAATTCAGATGCAGCATGGCTCGCAGTTGCCGGACCTGACTATGATCTTAAAGATGATCAGACAGCCGCAAAATGGTGCGAAACTAAAATGGCTTCGAGTACAACTGTTGTTACCTACCTTTCTTTCAAAGCAGTTGCTGATGGTGCAGATTTAAACGGATTTCATGCCCTCTGGATTCAATTCGACGGTGGCTGGTGGGGTGGTGAAGTGGCCCAGTTCCCCGCAAATGCAGCCTGGTGTTTGCTCAACGATGCAGCACCAGTAAGTTCCGGAGGTTGCGCAGATCTTGCAACAAATTTTGTAACTGCGATTAAAGAATATTATGATGCAGGTGGTAACCTGTTCCTCGGTAACTTTGCAGGTTCCATTGTCGATGAAATCGGGGTTGTCAGCGAAGCAGGCTATGCACCTAATAACAACTGGGGTGGACTTTCGGTTGATGACGGAGCAACAGCTGGTGCATGGGATGTAAACTGGGCTGCCCCGACATCACACCCTGTTTTCAATGGAATTGCGCTGGGTGGTGGCTGTACAGCTCCTTCCTTTATTATGCTTGCAACAGGAACTCTTAAGAAAAACAGGTCAAACCAGTATAACCTCGATTTCGGTCCTTGGGCACCAAACGGAGATGCTGATGCTCTTGCAACACGTTACGCCAGTTTCAAAACCATGACAGGGGCTACTTTCCTGATCTCAAATTGCAGTGGAAACGAAGGTCAGATGGTTGAGTATGCAGCGAAGGCCGGAAAAGGAACAGTAATTTCAGCTCTTTCAGGAACTTATGACTGGTACACAGGTATTGACAATGCCGGCGCATCTTTGAATACTGCCGGAAACATTGAAACTATCACCAAAAACAGCCTGCATTATCTTGTTGACCTAAAACTGGGATTGTTAAAATAATGAATCGTTTTTTTATAGTTAGTACGTTTGAATATGGGTGTTGTCTCCTTTTTGAGACGACACTCATATTTTAAAAGATTCCGTACTAATCCTGATTTAGCAGATTATTCAAAACAATGAAATTAGAAACAAAATAAGATGGTAAATCAGTCCGTACTGAATTATAAAGTAATTTTATGCTTTCTAAAACCTTTTGAATGACCAGGCAAATTATAATTTATCTTTTCGCAATCCTTTTTCTTGAGAATGTCTCCTCACAGACCTACAGGGCACTTTACAGACCCCAGTTCCATTTCTCCCCTCTTTCAGGATGGATTGGTGACCCGGATGGAACGATAAAGTTTGATTCCACTTACCACCTTTACTGGTGGGGACATGCAACTTCAAAAGACCTGGTTTACTGGAAAGAGGAACCATGGCCCATGAAAGGCGATAACGGTACATTTGTATATTACAGTGGTTCAGTTGTCGTTGATAAAGAAAATACCTCCGGTTTTGCACTTGGACAGTCTCCCCCCCTGGTGGCAATCTATACCATGCACCGTAAAACTGATGGACTTCAGTCACAGGGGCTGTCAATAAGCAATGATACCGGGCAGACCTACCAGTTTTACTCAGGAAATCCTGTACTGGATATTAATTCAAAAGAATTCAGGGATCCTACCGTCTTCTGGCATGAATCGACAAAGCGATGGATCATGATCATCTGCTCACCTGTTTTACACCAGGTTAACCTATATTCATCCCTGGATTTAAAAACCTGGGGTCATTTAAGCGATTTCGGACCCTTTGGCGCACGTGATCAGGTATGGGAAGTACCTGATTTATTCCAGCTTCCGCTTAATGGCGATTCCACGAAAATGAAATGGGTACTGCTCAGTGGGATGGGACCTAATAAAGCACAATATTTCATTGGGGATTTTGATGGGACCACCTTCACATTGGATCCTGTAGATCAAAATTACCTCACAAAGGGAACGGGAATCCCCGGTATCCTGTTTGAAGATTTCGAACAATCCGATTATTCCGGATGGACTGCAACAGGAAATGCTTTTGGAGAAGCCCCTGCTATAGGAACGTTCCCTAATCAAACAGCAGTTTCGGGTTACCTTGGGCAAAGACTTGTAAATTCTTATTTAAACGGAGATATCTCAACCGGTATGCTTACTTCATCGGAATTTACAATAGAAAAAAAATGCATCAATTTTCTTATTGGCGGGGGAAATCATCCCGGATTAACCTGCATTAACCTAATTGTTGATGGTGCAATTGTAAAAACTGAAACAGGTCCTAATACGGAGTTACTAAAATGGAGAGGCTGGGATGTTTCCACCTTAAAAGGCAAAAAAGGAAAACTTGAAATTGTAGATAACTATAGCGCCGGTTGGGGCCATATAAATATCGACCAGATAATATTTTCTGATGTTCTGTATAATTTCGGATATGAACATGCAAACTGGGTTGATTTTGGATCAGATTTTTATGCAGTACGTACTTACAATGATTATGACAAAACGGATACCAGCAAAGTCTGGATCGCATGGATGGGGAACTGGGAATATGCTAATTACGTACCTACAAGCTGGGGAAAAGGCTTCCAGTCTATTCCCCGGGTGATTGAACTAAAGACATTCAACGGACAATATAAAATTATCCAGAAGCCAATTCCCGCTTTGGAAAAACTAAGAGGGACTGAGGTGAAACTTTCTGATTTTGAGATTACAGACACCCAGGCTTTAGATGCATTCAAACCAAAAAGAAATACTTATGAAATAAATACGACTATCTCATTCGATTCACTTGCCGGAAAATTCGGATTTAACTTTTGTGTTGCCGGAAATTATAAAATGGTATTGGGATTTGATCCGGTAACATCTAACATCTTTCTTGACCGGAGAACCAGTGGAAGCGTCTCAATTCCTCCCGCCTTTTTCAAAATTGTATATGCCCCGGTACATCTGCAGGATAGTAAACTAAAGCTTCGTATATTTATCGATCAGTCTTCAATTGAGGTTTTTGTTAACGAAGGGGAATTGGTTTTATCATCATTAATGTTCCCAGAAACAAAAAGCCTTGGTTTCGAAGTTTTCTCGGAAAAAGGGAAGGTTACACTGGAAAGTTTCAGTGCATGGGATTTAAGCTCAATCTGGGGCATACTCCCGCCCACCGGAATTAATGAAATTATTTCCGGGAATGAAAAGACAGAAAACAAATTCAGCATTTTCCCAAATCCCTGCCAGGCAGGATCAGGGATTATCATTAAGCCACTCAACGAAAACACAAATGAAATCCTTAAGACTGAATTATTTAACGGGATTGGCCAATGCATTCATCAATTGACCCATTTGGAATCATCAATACCCGAATCCATCATACAATTGCCCGGGTCAGCCGGGATTTATTTCTTGCGACTAACAACAGGGGCTGAAGTGGAATCTCATAAGATTGTTGTTTATTGACATGTCCCTATATAAAAAAACCATGAAAAAAATAACTCTGATAATCTCCCTGGCAGCCTTCTTCTTAATCCTTTTGGCCTGCAAACCAGGGACGGGTTCTGAAGTACTCAGTGAAAAACATCGCCCTCAATTTCATTTCTCCCCCGACTCCATGTGGATGAATGATCCAAACGGACTGGTTTATAAAGACGGCGAGTACCATCTTTTTTACCAGTACTATCCCAATGGAACCACCTGGGGACCAATGCACTGGGGACATGCAGTAAGCATTGACCTGGTAAAATGGGAACACCTGCCAATTGCACTTTACCCTGATACACTTGGTTATATTTTTTCGGGAAGCGCGGTATTTGATGAATTCAATACCTCCGGTCTGGGAACCACTGAAAATCCGCCGCTGGTGGCCATATACACATATCATAATATGGTTTATGAAAAGGAAGGGAGGGACGATTACCAGACCCAGGGAATTGCTTATAGCACCGATAATGGCCGCAACTGGATTAAGTACAGTTATAACCCTGTTTTAACAAATCCGGGGAAACGTGATTTTCGTGATCCCAAAGTTACCTGGCATAAAGCTTCTCAGAAATGGATAATGGTTCTGGCAGTTAATACACATGTGCGTTTTTATTCCTCTCCAAATCTAAAGGAATGGTCTTTAGAAAGTTCCTTTGGCGAAAAGGAGGGTGCTCACGGTGGAGTATGGGAATGCCCTGACCTTTTTCCATTAAATACAGAAGATGGAGAAAAATGGGTTCTTATTGTGAATATGAATAACGGCGCCCCAAATGGCGGATCCGGAGTGCAGTATTTCACAGGCGATTTTAATGGAATTACATTTGTTAATGCAAATCCCCCGGATAAAATTCAATGGCTCGATTATGGAAAGGACAACTATGCTGGAGTTACCTGGTCAAACGCTCCCGACTCCCTTGGACAAAGGCATTTAATAGGCTGGATGAGCAACTGGCAATATGCTGAAAAGGTTCCTACAGTGAGGTGGAGAAGTGCTACAACTGTTGCAAGAACCCTTGAACTTAAAAAATTTGGTGAAGAATTTCTTATTGTGACAAAGCCCGTGGAAGGATTGAAATCCCTGAGAAAGTCAATGAAAAATATTGAAAATAACATCTTTTCCGGTATAATACCAAGCGGTAATGATACCTGCTATGGATTCACGGGAGAGCTTGAAATTGTATTCCAGGAAAAGAACGGACCACAATTCGGACTTGCTTCTGATTTTGGGATAGAGCTAAAAAACAGTCTTGGAGAATCATTGCTGATTGGTTATGAACCTATGCAGAAAAAATATTTTATCGACAGAACAAATGCTGGAAAAACAAGTTTCTCACCTCAATTTTCAGGCAGACATTATGCACCGGCAGTCTCAGGCAGTGAAATCATACGCATGCATGTACTTATTGATGTGGCATCTGTAGAACTATTTGCTGATGATGGATTGACTGTGATGACAGAAATATTCTTCCCCAACGAGGATTTTAATATGGTAAATCTTTTTGCAAATAATGGCTCTGTTAAGCTTAAATCAGGAACAATGTTTTCTTACAGGTAAAAGAATCCATAAGGCTTGTTTAATTTTAGTATTCAGGTCCCTCCGGAATCGATTACACCTGTACCTGAGCGAGGTTTTGTCAATAGTTTAGCGCATAAGCCCTTCGGGCTCTCTTAAAGAAAAAATCTTACCATTATGAGAAAGGCAAATTAATTGGTATTAAGCGAATTAATAAAATCCGAAGGTGCCATATCATACTGGCTCTTAAAACACTTGGTAAAATATGACGGACTTGTAAAACCTGAAGCATAGGCAACTTCTGAAACTGTCATCCCGCCTTTCATCATTAGATCCTTTGATTTATTAAGTTTAACAGCTCTTACATACTCACTTACTGAAAGACCGGTAAGCTGTTTTATCTTGCGGTACAAATGAACACGGGAAATACCGATTTCCCTGCTTAGCTCTTCCACGCCAAATTCCTGGCTAAGGATATTATCCATTATAATAGAAGCTGTCCTGTCAAGAAACCGCTTATCCAGTCTGCCAATTGGATTTTCCAGGTTATCAAAACTGTGATGGTCACGGTAATGCTCGTTAAGCTTTTTGCGGAGTTCAATCAGCTTTTTAACGCGGAGTTGAAGGTGTTTTTCGTTAAAAGGTTTTGGAATATAAGAGTCTGCACCGGCTTCAAGCCCGTCAAGCTTGTTTTCAACAGAAACCTTGGCAGTAAGCAGAATGACAGGGATATGACAGGTTTTAATATCCGTTTTTATGTTGCGGGTTAATTCCAGACCATCCATCAGGGGCATCATGACATCGCTGATGACAAGATCCGGGAGGTCTTTCTTTACAATATCCCAGGCTTCAATCCCATTCTTTGCGACAATAATCTCATATTTCGGTGTCAATGAGGATCTCATATATTTAAGCAGATCATCATTGTCCTCAACAATAAGTATGTAGTTCTGTTTGTCTGTTTTTACAGTTTTCAGGTCCTGTTCATCACCCTGTAATTCAGATATCTGAGGTGTAAAATAAAACTCTTCTGATATGGTATCAATTTGTCTGCCGGGAGAATCATAATCCCCGGTTTCCTTTATAATCTCATTCTCTTTTAAATGCTCATTTCCAAGGGGCAGGTAGACATGAAATTCTGTTCCTTCACCTTTTTTACTTATGACTTCAATTATTCCGGAATGTAGTTCAATTAATCCCTTGCTGAGTGAGAGCCCAAGCCCTGTTCCGGGGAAAAAATTACCCTGTCTCTGCTGTTCAACCTGATAAAATCTCTCAAATATGTTTTTAAGATGTTCTTCCGACATTCCTCTTCCGTTATCGGAAATAACTATCTCAACAGCCTCCTTTTGAATTCCTCCAAACATCTTTGTAATTGTTGTAATCCCTATGCTGACAATACCACCTTCAGGAGTAAATTTAAAGGCATTGGACAGCAGATTGAAAATGATTTTATCCAGTTTATCCCGATCAAACCAGACATTTATCATGGCAGCGGATGAATTGAACCTGAACTGAATTTTCTGCTTATCTGCCAGCAGGTCGAAATTTGTTTTCACTTCGTTCAGGAACCTGATAATGTCGTAGTTACCCGCTTGTAACTGCATTTTTGTATTTTCAAGCTTTCTGAAATCCATGAGTTGATTGATTAGCCTGAGTAAACGCAGAGCATTACGATACATCATGTCAAGCTGTATCCGGATTTTTTCAGGGATATTCTTATCAATAATCATGTTTTCCAGAGGGCCAATTAGAAGTGTCAGGGGAGTTCTGAACTCATGTGAGATATTCGTGAAAAATCTTAACTTCTGCGTGGTAGCTATTTCAAGCTGGTCGGTGATTTTCTGAAGTTTTTTGTTCTGTTTTTCAATTTCCAGTTTCTGGGATTCGAGTAAAAGATTGGCTTTTTGTTTCCCCCGGTATGCCCTGATAACCAGGATAACAAGAATCAGGACTATTACAGAAAAGGAACTGATTACAAAACTCAGAAGCCTGAGATTTGAAATCTGGGTCCTGTATTTACCAACAATCCCACGCTGGAGCTCAATTTTGTCCTGCATGGAAGCAAGAAGACCGTTTTGCATCTTTATGGTTGATGCGTTTGAAGAGTCAATCAGCAGGCTTTGAAGTGAATAAATTTTCTCATAAGGGAGTTTGTTAAGGATTTTCCAGGCAACATCGATTGCAATATCACCACCATTGGGGTAAAGAAACGTAGCATCCAGCTTCCTGTCGATAACATATTGAATTCCTCCCTGTTCTCCTGCAAGTCCGTCAATCCCTATAAGATAAAAGTCTTTTATTGTATCATGTTGTACAATCGCCTCATATGCCCCGGAAGCCATAAAATCATTGTGACAGTATACAAGATCAGGTTTGATTTTCTGTTTCAGCATATTTCCCATTACATCTTTACCGCCCTGCCATGTCCAGTTACCTGGTGCGGACATGACTATGCTGATTCCGCTATAATTCCTGATAACTTCAATAAATCCCCGGTGCCGCTCAATTGCAGGGGAGGAACCTTCAAGTCCAAGAATTTCAAAAATAATTCCGGCTCCTTTCAGAGTGTTTACTGCATAGACCCCTGCCTGCCGTCCGATTTCGTAATTATCAGCCCCGACATAAGATGTCCATTTATCGGAATCTATCTTCCTGTCGACAACAATAACAGGAATACCTAAATCATAAACTTTTTCAACAATTGATGTTAGTGGCTGGGATTCATTCGGGGATATAATCAGCAGGTCTATTCCTGCCTTCAACATCTCTTCGACGTCTTTAGCTTGTTGCTGACTGTTGCCACCGGCATCTCTTTTAATCATAGACATCTGAGGATAGAACGAAAGTTCAATATCCATATCCTTTTCCATGCTGTTGCGCCAGGAATCATCGCTTACACACTGCGAAAATCCGATTCTATACTCCGTTCCCTGGGTGAACCCCGTTAAAGATCCTGCAATGAATAAAAACAGGATTATTATGAATAATATTCTTTGCATATTTGCAGGGATTGGCTATCACACAAATATAATATTTGTAAAGATATGGGATTCCTTGTCACTTACATATTATTCGAATTTAAAAATATGTGGCGTATTAGCCGATTATATCGATTAAAGATTCGATATTTCTTAGCAGTGGATATGGATTTTCGGATATTACACAATCTGGTCCAATTACTGGTGAAACGTCGCTACTGATAGCCCTGTTTGATTTAGGAAGCAGAGATATATTTCTGTCAGAATTCTCAATAAGATTTCTTGATAATTTCCTGAAAAAAAGATAACTGAATTTCCACCAAACATAATTTAATAAACTGTCGAATGAAACCTTACCTGATTTCTGTTTCCGGACTCCTGTTCCTGAATTTTATTTTTTCAGCCTGCCATTATAATCACCCGGATTTGCACGAAATTTCTTATGGAAATAATAAAAATTCAGTTAATTTTATTATGGAAAACGGAAGAAAGATTTATTTCGAAGTTTACGGTGAAGGCGAACCCCTGTTACTAATACACGGCAATGGAGGAAATATTGCCTATTTGAAACCGCAAATTGAATACTTTGTCCATAATAAAGGATTACTTCTTCGTCTTTTAGTACACCTGAATCAGCAGCATCTGGTATGTCATATTCCTTGCGGGCTTCATAAAGGGCATTGTCCTTCAATCTTGTTA
>CAYGFI010000045.1:3009-28602 GCA_964349045.1 uncultured Chitinophaga sp. | reverse complement strand
AAATTTTATTTTATGAATTGCGCATTGCATTGCGCCCTTGCGTCTCTGCGCTTAACCTTCTCATTAATTCGCGTTTGCCTTGGTCTTTGCGCTTAATTCTTTTTATTCCATCATGGTAAAATCCATCTGCCGTTTAGCCAGGTTCACGCTCTTTACAACAATTTTCACATCATCCCCCAGTTGGTAAACTTTTTTTGTGCTTTTTCCGGTAATGCAGTAATTATCTTCATCGAACACATAAAAGTCGTCTATCAGTGACTGAACCGAAACCATTCCTTCGCATTTATTTTCGTTCAGTTCCACATAAAGGCCCCATTCAGTAAGTCCACTGATGATCCCGTCAAACTCCTCTCCCAGTTTGTCAGACATAAATTCAACCTGTTTATATTTTATCGAAGCTCTTTCTGCATCCATGGCTTTTTTTTCCATTTCCGATGAGTGTTCGCAGCGTTTTTCGTACTTATTTTTGTTCTTCGGTTCACCTCCCCCGAGATAATGAGCCAGCATCCGGTGAACCATCATGTCGGGATAACGTCGTATGGGTGAAGTGAAATGAGTGTAGAACGGGAAAGCAAGACCGTAATGGCCAATGTTTTCTGTTGAATAGCGCGCCTTTGCCATGGCTCTGAGAGCAAGTGTTTCAATTACATTTTGTTCTTTTTTGCCCTGCACATCATCCAGTAGTTTATTGAGTGAAACAGCGGCCTGCCTGCCTGTTCCGGGTTGCAGGTTATACCCGAATTTTCTGATAAACAGGGCGAAAGATTCAAGTTTTTCAATATTAGGATTGGCATGAATGCGGTACACAAAAGGTTTTGCCTTATCTGACTTAGGCTTCTCACCAGGCACATCCTGGAGGAAGCGGCAACCACGGTTTATAAATGTGGCTACCATTTTGTTAGCCAGCAGCATAAACTCTTCGATTAACTGGTTCGACTCCTTTTGCTCCTTAAAATACACACTCAGGGGTTTGCCTTTTTCATCGATGTTGAACTTCACTTCCACCCTGTCGAAAGCAATGGCGCCGTTTCGAAACCTGTCCTGGCGAAGCTTCTGAGCAAACCTGTGCAACACAAGGATCTCATTTTTCATGTCGCCTTCCTTTCCCATAATGATTTCCTGGGCTTCTTCGTAGGCAAAACGTCGTTGTGACTTTATTACAGTGCGTCCAAACCATTCTTTCAGTATTTCAGCCTTGTCGTTCATTTCAAAAACTGCGGAGAAACAAAGTTTTTCTTCATCCGGGCGGAGGGAACAGATAAAATTTGATAATCTTTCCGGTAGCATGGGTACTACGCGGTCAACGAGATAAACCGAGGTAGCTCGCGCAGACGCTTCTTCTTCAATAATTCCTTTGGAACGCACGTAATGAGAAACATCGGCAATATGAACGCCAACTTCCCAGTTACCGTTTTTTAGTTTATTGAGCGAGAGTGCATCATCGAAATCTTTGGCATCATACGGATCGATAGTGAAGGTGGGTACTTTCCGGAAATCGCGCCGTTCGCCAAGATCTTCTGCAGTTATTTTATCGCTGATCAGCTCTGCGGCATCATCTACTTCTTTCGGGAAAAAAGTGGGAAGGTCAAATTCTGCAAGAATGGCGTGCATCTCCACATCATTTTCTCCAGGATTACCAAGAACCTCAACTATCTCGCCAATAGGACTCTTCGCATTGGCGGGCCATTCAACGATTTTTGCTATTGCTTTTTGTCCTGCTTTACCTCCCTTTAATTTGTTTAACGGGATAAAAATATCATATGGCATCTTTCGGTTGTCGGTAACCAGGAATGCAAAGTTATTAGCGACATCAATGATCCCTACGAAACTCATCCTGGCCCGTTCGATTATTTCAATTACTTCTCCTTCAAAACGGTTGGAACGTGGTCGTTGAGGGAATACATGTACTTTCACGATATCACCATTCATGGCAGTTTTCATATTGGGCCTGGCGATAAATACATCATCCTCCATTTCTTCGCTGATAAGGAATGCATATCCATATTGCGTCATATCCACTTTGCCGATAAGATATCCCGCCCGGGATTTAAGTCTGAAGCGCCCTGCTTCGGGTTCTTCAAGTTGTCCTGATGAATTGAGCCACTCCAGCGTTTGTAAGACCTGTTGCTTTTGAAAATCATCCTGTATCCCCAGGTATTTTGATATCTGCTTGTAGTTATACAATTTCTTAGGACTATTTGAAAAAATCGCCATAATGCTACCGGCTGTTTTTTCTTTATTATATCCTCTTTCTGCTTTACTTTTTCTTTTGTGAGCCATACGTTTTAAATAATTTCCGCAAGTTACGGATTATAAGGGGTTTATTATAATTTATTTGAATTCCTCATAAACGCCCTTCAATGTTAAGCGCAATGAAGCAGAGGCGCAAAGGAAACGCAATTTAAATCTGCTTTAAGCTTACATCTACGCTTCTCTTCTCTTAATTTTTTTGTATAAAAGTCCAATCAAATTCATATTTTTACAATTCGTAATTCAAAAATGAGAAAACTGATCCTATATAACAGTCTCGCCCGTAAAAAGGAAGAGTTCATCCCCATAAATCCTCCACATGTTGGGCTTTACGTTTGCGGGCCAACCGTTTACAGCGACCCGCACCTGGGCCATGCACGGCCTGCTATTACTTTCGATCTGCTTTTCCGGTACCTGAAATACATGAATTATAAAGTTCGCTATGTCCGTAATATAACGGATGTGGGCCATCTGGAAAACGATGAAGATTCGGGAGAGGATAAAATCGCCAAAAAAGCAAGGTTAGAAGAGCTTGAGCCCATGGAGGTAGTGGAAAATTATACCAATCACTATCACAACATTATGGCACAGCTAAATGTGCTGCCTCCCAGCATTGAGCCGCGTGCATCCGGCCATATTATTGAGCAGATCATTATGATAAAGAAGATCCTTGATGCCGGGTATGCTTACGAATCTAATGGCTCGGTGTATTTTGATGTTGAGAAATATGATAAAAATTATAATTACGGTAAACTGTCGGGTCGAAAAATTGAAGACCTCATTTCCAATACCCGTGAGCTTGAAGGTCAGCATGAAAAACATAATCCATTTGACTTTGCTATCTGGAAAAAAGCTGAACCCGCCCACATCATGCGATGGCCTTCTGAGTGGAGCGATGGATTTCCTGGTTGGCATCTTGAATGTTCGGCCATGAGTTCCAAATACCTTGGTGAAACTTTCGATATTCACGGGGGAGGAATGGACCTGCTGTTCCCTCACCATGAATGCGAAATTGCACAATCGGTTGCTGCTACCGGGCACGAGGCGGTAAAATACTGGATGCATAACAATATGATCACAGTGAACGGACAAAAAATGGGCAGGTCACTGGGAAACTTTATTAACCTCGAAGACTTTTTCAAAGGAAACAACGACCTCTTATCCTCAGCTTATAGTCCCATGACCATAAGGTTTTTTATTCTTCAGGCGCACTACCGAAGCACGCTGGATTTTTCAAACGAAGCTCTGCAGGCAGCGGAAAAAGGACTTAAACGACTTATGGCCGGTATTAAAACCCTGGAAAAAATTGTTCCCGGAAAAACATCAGGCTTTGACATAGATAAAATCATAACTCCTGCCTTCGACGCTTTGGACGATGATCTGAACAGTCCCATCGCCATCGCCTGCCTTTTCGATGGTGTGAGAGCAATTAACTCCCTTGCAGATAATAATGAAAGTCTCAGGGAACCTGACATCCGGAAGTTACGGACATTCTATCATACAATGATTTTCGACATTTTAGGACTTATGGATGAAGACTTGCAGGAGAAAAGTCAAGCTGCTGAACGGCTTATAGATTTTGTTCTGAAAATACGTAATGAAGCCAAAAACAAAAAAGATTTTACCACATCCGATAGGATCAGGGATGAACTGAAGAGTATGGGAATTGTTATTAAAGATGGGAAAGATGGGGCTGTATGGGAGTGGGAATAAAAAAGAATAAAATGAGCTTCAGTCAGATCCGGTTGTTTAATTTGTTAAAAAGAAATAGTTTCGTAAACAGAAAACCTCATAACTCAGCAACCATAACCCAAAATTAAAAAAAGTTGGCAAAAGCCCTCGAAATAAAAATCGGTAATATCTCTATTGGAGGAGATCAGCCTGTTGTCGTACAATCTATGACCAGTGTTCCCACAGATGACATTCAGGCATCAGTTGAACAGTGTATTCGTATTTTTGAAGCAGGTGGGGAAATAGTTCGTCTGACAACCCAGGGATTAAAAGAGGTAGAAAGTCTTGCGCAGATCAAGGAAGAACTTCATCAGCGTAGTTTCACTATTCCGCTGGTTGCTGACGTGCATTTTAAACCCAACGTTGCAGAGGAAGCGGCTTTGATCGCGGATAAGGTAAGGATAAATCCCGGAAATTATGCCGTGCCCAAAAGTAATCGCACTGAACTTTATACTCCCACAGAATATGCAAAAGAGTTGACAGCAATAAGGGAGTTTTTGAAACCCCTGATTGGAATCTGCAAATCCAACAATACCGCAATACGAATCGGGGTTAATCATGGTTCTCTGTCTCAAAGAATTATTGGCCGGTATGGAAACACCCCGGTTGGAATGGCCGAATCTGCTATGGAGTTTATCCGGATGTTTGTGTCATCAGGTTTTCAAAATCTTGTAGTGTCAATGAAAGCCAGTAATCCCCGTGAAATGGTTTATGCAAACCGTTTACTGATGAAGAAGATGCAATCAGAAGAATTAGTATTTCCGGTGCATCTTGGTGTTACAGAAGCAGGGGAAGGAGAAGACGGACGTATAAAATCCGTAATTGGAATTGCCGGTTTGCTGCAGGAAGGAATTGGCGATACCATTCGCGTATCACTTACCGAAGATCCGGAAAAAGAGATTCCGGTGGCAAAAAAAATAATTCAATTTTTTGCTTTTGAGAAGAGAGATTTACCGTTACCCACACAAAGTTATACCTCCTGGAATCCTTTTTCATATGAGAAAAGAGTGTCGTTGCCTTCTGAAAACATAGGAGGAAGGCATGCTCCCGTGGTTATTCTGAAAATAACCGATCCGAGAGGAAAGGAGTTTCCTCTCTCAGAAGCCGGATACAGATTTGGTGATGATGGTACAATGATAACAGATTCCACCGCGGCCGATTACATTTTCCTTGAAGATGAAAACTGGTTTTCTGTTCCGGGAAAAGCGGTTCATTCGATTTGTAATTATTCTGCCTGGAAAGACCGTCACAAAAGTCTTACCCGCCATTATCCGATGCTCAATCTTATAGAATACACGGAAGTTAGGGATGAAATTCTTGGTTTACATTTTATAAAAATGAAGCCTGGTGAAGCCGATCCAAAATTTCTGGAAATTATGGATACCGACTTTTTGGGCTGCATCATTCTCGATCTTCCTGAAGATAATGTACTCTATAAAACCCGCCAGTTTTTTAATACTTTGTCTAAACGAAACTGCCGTATTCCCGTAATTCTGCATAAAACTTATCATTCCGAAAATCTTGATGACCTCACCATCCGTGCGGCCGGAGAACTGGGTCCTGTTTTTCTCGATGGAATGGGTGATGGCATCTGGATTGAAGATGATAATCTGGACCTTACACCTTCAGCTCTTCGAAATTTATCTTTTAAAATTTTACAGTCTTCCGGAATACGGATTTCCCAAACGGAATTTATATCCTGCCCGGGATGCGGAAGAACTCTTTTCAACCTTCAAAAAGTCTCGCAAAAAATCAAGGCCGAAACTTCACACCTGGTCGGTTTAAAAATCGGTATTATGGGCTGTATCGTAAACGGACCGGGTGAGATGGCCGATGCCGATTATGGCTATATAGGATCAGGACCGGGTAAAATAAGTCTCTATAAGGGACGGGAAATGGTAAAACAGGGAATCCCAGAGGATGACGCTTTAAATGAATTGATTGAGTTGATAAAAGAAGACGGGAAGTGGATTGATTGGGATTAGGTTGGGAGGGAATGAGGGAATGAGGGAATGAGTGAATGAGTGAATGGGTGAATGGGTAAATGGGTGAATGAGGGAATGAGGGAATGTGATTACCAATTCTAAATTCTAAACTCCCTCACCTGAAAATATCCATAATCGTCTCCGGCGCCTGCAAATGATATGCTCTCATTCCTGCCATCCGGGCTCCTTCAACATGCTGGAGCGTGTCGTCGATAAAAAGTGTTTCTAATGGATTTAGTCCATTTTCGCGTATAACAAATTCAAAGATTTCTCTGTCGGGTTTACGCATCCCAATGAGGTGAGAATAATAATCCTTTTCAAAGAAAAGCTTCATCTCCTTGTAGCCATATAATTTACGGAGTTGTTTAAAATAGTATTTGAAATGAAGATCGTTAGTATTGCTTAACAAAAAGGTTCTGTAGCGCTTCTTTAAATCCAAAAGAAGCTCTGCCCTTTCCTGCGGAAACCCGAGTAACATGGAATTCCATGCATGAATTATCTGATCGTTGCTTGTCCCCGGATCCAATACTTTACTGAACTCCTTAATAAATGTCTCACTGCTGATCCCTCCCCTGTCGTACTTATCGAACCAGTCCATCTGACTGAACTGTGTATATAGCTTTTCAACATTTTTAAGTCCGAGCGCCTTAAATTCATTAAGGGTTAAAGTGTAATCGATATTAATAATTACTCCTCCCAGATCGAAGATGATGTTTTTGATTCCTTTCAGCAATTCCATTTCCGACATCCTTTGTTGAAACGCAAAGGTGCAAAAAATATCTATAAAAACGGTACTGTGTGAGGATGGGATGCACAGTGAAAAGTCCCGGGTAAGCCACTTGCCTAATTCTTAACAACCTTCTGAACCAAACCCGAATTCCCTTGCTTCAAAACCACCAGGTAAATCCCGGCTTCAAGCCATGAAAAATCTATTACGGCAGTTTCAGAATCCGGGTTGAGAACCTGAATTATTCTTCCCTGTATGTCTGAAACTGTTATCTCAGAAATTACCGAATTCCCTGAAACAGTGAGCCTGTCCCCGACCGGGTTGGGAAATAAAAGGATTCCGTTCCTTTCTACTTCTGTATCCTTAATTGCAGTTGGTAAATCAGGGGTTTCGAGAGCTTTAGTGGTATAGATGCGATATTCACCGGGTTTCAGGGTAATGGCAGCATTCACATCAGTAACTTCGAGCGCTTCCCCTGAAAAATAATCATACCATGTTCCTGTTTTGCTAAAGTTAGGATCGGATGACCGGCTTACAACATCAAAGTTTCCGATAATCCTTACATCCATGGTGGTGTGATTCAATTCGATCCTTTTAACTGCCCCCGAAAAAAACAATAAGTAATCTTCTGTTGAAAAAGCCGGTTCCTGTGTCTTAAGATGAATTAAACTTGAAAAAACGGGATTTACACGCGGACGTGAATCCAGGTAGTCCCATAAAATAGGCTTATTGCCAACACGGCCATTATATTCGATGGAAATATCATATCCCATTTCTCCAAATTGCCAGATCATTTTAGGCCCGGGAACCGTTAGGAAAAATGCAGCTGCCAGCTCAACGCGTCTTAATGCAACGGGTATCTGCTTTGTGTCATAATCCCCTGAAACATTTCCGTATGCAATTGTTTTAAACATGATCCGTTCTTCGTCATGACTCTCCATGTATCCCACGAGATTCGGACTTTGCCAGCCTCTCTTTTTATATGAAATCCAGCTGAAATCGGACTTCCCTGATTCGTTCCAGCCCATAGCTGCTTCATTATAGTTATAATTTATGTTTCCCCATATCATCATTCCATAATTGGCGAGGACAGTTTCTTCGGAATTATCGGCGAAATGCTCAAGAATCACAAAAGCATCAGGATTTACCTCCCATATCTTGTCGGCCATTCTTTTCAGAATTGTAATTCTTGCTGCATCATATGCACCACCGTCACCGGGTGTATTCGTAAATCCCTTGGTAAAATCGAAACGGTAACCATCCACCCTATATTCACTCATCCAATAGGATGTTACGCGATCAACAAAATCCCTGGTGGCCTGGGATTCATGGTTAAAATCATAGCCCCATGAATATGCTGTATTCGGAGAAACCTCATTATACCAGGGGTTGTCAGCAGACGGACGGCTAAGCGCTGAATTCCAGTAAAGTTGCACCAATGGACTCTGTCCGTATGAATGGTTAAGTACCATATCCATTATAACAGCTATGCCGCGACTGTGGCAGGAATCGATAAATGCTTTCAGATCATTTTTGGGTCCGTAGTACTTATCGGGGGCAAAAAAGTAAGAGGGATTGTAACCCCAGCTCTCATTACCTTCAAACTCATTGAATGGCATAATTTCAAGAGCAGTGACTCCAAGTCTGGTGAAATAATCCAGGGTATCGGTAAGGGTTTCCCAGTCGTGGGTGGCCAGGAAATCACGTAGTAAAATTTCATAAATCACCGCAGTTTCTTTTGCCGGGGGAGTAAAATTATTGTACTTCCAGATGTAAGGTGTCTGGGCGGTCTGAAGAAGGCTTACAACACCCGTTGTAAGATTCTTTGGATAAGGTTTCAGGTCAGGGTATGTGGAACTGCTGATCCATTCGTCGTTCCAGGGATCCAGAATTTTATCGGCGTAGGGATCTCCAATTAAAATAGTTCCATCAACAAGATACTGGTACGCGTATTCCTTACCCGGTACCAGCCCGTTGAGTTGCAACCAGAAACGCTCTCCATCGGGAGTTTGTTTCATATAAGTGGAGGATTTTGCGGTCCAGTTGGAAAAATCCCCCGGTACAAAAGCATAATTTTTTAAAGGTGCAAACAAGCAGAGGATCGCTGAGGTGTCAGAGACGTAATTGATCCCGTCTATGATCCCTTCAGGTAATGACTCCTCCGTAGGTAAAGGCCTCACAAAATAAAAGAAAGTATCTGCTGCGGTTCCTGTCTGAGAAAATGCCTTCACAACCACCTGGTTTTCTCCAGAGCTTTCGGTTGAAAAAGTATGACTCAGAGTCTGCGATGAGTTTGTTCCGGCTACAAACTCTCCGTTTCTGTATAGCGCCAGGCTATCCGACTGGCTCGCGTAAGCGATAATCTGAACAGATTGCTCCAGTTCAACTATACTGTTTCTCTCCGGGGGAACTGTGAAGCTAACTTTAAGACCTTCCTCATAAACATCAATGAACAAATCTGCTGTTTGTTTAGAGCCATCAGCGCTGCGGATCACAAATGCGATTTTTTGAATGGTTTTGGATTGGTCTACTTTGTAAAAGGAGTAGATATCAGGTGTGATGGTTAATTTATAGGTATAGGAGCCCTGATATTCGAGCATGGGTTGAATAGTGTTGTTCCCCCATGTACCGATTACATTTTGCCATTGGGTGCCATCGGAAAGAATTACACCCGTATGAAGATACAGGGGATCGGTATAGTTTTTAAGGTCTAATCTCCCGGTGACCAGATCGGAATGAAAATAAAGAATTACAGGTTCATCCACTAATGGAAATACCGGATCGGTAACAATCATTTGCGAATGAGCTGAAGAAAGCAGCAAAAAACTTACAATTCCTAAAAAAATTCTTTTCATTATGTAATGATTTAAGTCACACCTATCTGAGTTCAAGAACTAATGGTTGATACGCGGGAACAATAATTTCCCCCGAAAGAATAAATTCCTTTCCGGTTAAAACATCTTTCCCGGCTGAATAGTTCGTAAGCATCTCTGTATATTTATGAAGAGGAAGTTTAAGAGAAGCCGTGTTTTTATTCAGGATTACCATAACTGTTTTTTCTTTATTATATCTGAAAAAAACATAGCATCCATTTTCAGGGGCAAAGTGTCTGAGTTTACCTGTATGTATTACTTCATTATTTTTTCTCCAGTTTAGGAGCTTTTTGAAATACCCCTGCATCTGAATTTGCTGAGTGCGAAGACCTTCACCCGTAAAAGCATTGGTTGAATCACCTTCCCATCCCCCGGGGAAATCCCTTCTGATATCGCCATGTTCATTGGTTTTAGGATGAGTCATCAGTATTTCAGTTCCATAATAAACCTGTGGTATTCCTCTTGTGGTGAGCAGATAGGTCATTCCAAGTTTGAATAGCGCCGTATCCTTACCTACCTGCATAAAGAACCTCGCCATATCGTGATTATCAGGGATCACAACAAGATTATAGGGATCAGGATAGAGAAAATCAAGACCAATAGTTTCAAATAATTTTATCCAACCGGTACCCCAGCCTTCGGGTTCTGTTAAGGCTTTGACAAGAGCCGCCTGAAGAGGAAAGTCCATTAAGGAAGGCAAAGCGGATTGATAGCCATCCCTGTTATTTTGTCCGCGCTGCCAGTAGGAAACAATGGCCGGATTATCACTCCATTCTTCACCTACCATATTGAAATGAGGGTATTCAGCAAGTACTTTTTTTGTCCAACCGGCCATCATATATTTATCAGGGTATGGATAGGTATCCATCCTTATACCTGCAAGGTTCGCATATTCGATCCACCATATGCTGTTTTGAATCAAGTAATTGGCCATAAATGGATTTTTCTGATTCAAATCCGGCATTGAAGGGACAAACCATCCATCCGACATGAGATATTTATCATAATCCGAAGCATAGGGATCTTCATTAACGGTACGACGATGATTAGTTAATTTAATATCCGGATAGTTATTTATCCAGTCAGGAAAAGGCAAATCATTCATCCACCAGTGCTCAGATCCGCAATGATTAAAAACCATATCCATAATTAGTTTAATGCCATTACTTTCCAATTTTCTGCTAAGAGCAGCATATTCTTCATTAGTTCCAAATCGCGGATCTACTTTATAAAAATCGGTGATGGCATAGCCGTGGTATGATGTTTTTTTCTGATTGTTTTCAAGAACCGGAGTAGGCCATAATGTCGTAAAACCCATGTCTCTGATATAATCCACATGATCGGAAATTCCTTTCAGATCGCCACCATGTCTGCCATTATTGTGCTTACGATTATGTCCTTCGATCATCCCAACGATTTCATCGTTTGAGGGATTTCCATTGGCAAACCTGTCAGGTACGATAAGGTAAATCACGTCGGAATTATTGAATCCCCGGCGATCTGCAGACCCATTATCCCTGGCTTTCAGCTCATAACCGATGAACTGTTTTTTACGGCCTTTATTAATCTGAATGTTAAAAACACCGGGATTTACCACTTCAGATAATTCCAGATCAATGAAAATATAATTCGGATTTTCAGGGGATGTTACTTTGGTTAGCTTTACACCCGGGTGATTAATGATAATCCCGGAACCGGAAATGTTTTTCCCGTAGATCATCAGCTGAAGGCCGGGATAATTCATCCCTGTCCACCAGTTTGGGGGCTCTATCCGTTCGATTTGAGCATACAGGTTAACGTTCATTTCGGAAAGTAAAAAAATCAGAATGAAAAGATACTGTTTAATCATAACAAAATTCAGATTTTAAAATGTGTAAACTGAAATAAAAAATGGCTGTCTCTTTCCGGAGACAGCCATTTTACAGATCATCAGATTAGTTTTGTGTAATTGTTGCTTTTAGCGTCCATGGATTGAAGGTAATTGTGTAATTACCTGCCGTGGATATTGCAATATTTACACCGCCTGCAACCAGGGCATTAAGATCAGTACCACCATAATTGATAGTCCAGGCGTCGTTTGCCCTGAATTTCATTTCACCGGCGCCAAGATCAATTGTTGCGGTAAACACTTGATTTGCTGCATCCCAGGTCATATTCTGGTCAGAATCCCATCCACCGGCTGTTGCATCGCCAATAATACCCCATGAGTTTGCACTATAAGTATATTCATTAGGATGGCTTAAATCTAATGTAATAGCATAATCAGCTTCGAGGCTGACTGGTATATTTCCTGCCCCGGCGGCTAATTTACCATCAGCTAAATCGCTGCCATAGTTAACAGCCCAGTCAGATGTTCCCCTGAATTTAAATGCTCCCCCGCTTGTCATATGCAATCCTAAAGAGAATATTTTTGTTACGGGATCATACACCATATCTGTCTGACTATCCCATGCTCCCGGTGTAGCATCACCAATTACACCCCAGGTGGTCAGCGTTAATGAATAGCTCATATCACCTAAATTAGCTTTAACCAGGTAATAGCCTTCTGCCGGAACCGGGATATTTGCTCCCGGATTGGTTAATGCGCCCGAACCATTGTCTCCAAATGTATGAGGGTCATCCCAGCTATGATCGGAGGTTAGTTTCAATCCTCCGGAACCCGGAGCATAGAAATAACCTTCCGCTGCACCACCGCTTGTAACTGTTGAAATAATAAATAAGGCATTATCACTGTTATCCCAGCCGTTATAATCTCCAACCAACCATAATTTTGTAATATCGGCTAAAGTGGTAAACTCAATATCAATGCCATATCCTGTGCCGGCGCTATTTGTTGCATATGCGCGAACATGGTAAACAGTGTTCGGGTCTAATGCAGTAAGAAGACTAACATATGCTCCGGAACCGGCGCCTCCGTCAATAATATTACCGGAAGTGGTAGGATCAGGATTAGCGCCCCATGCAAGGCCTCTTGCAGTTACCGGAGCACCTCCATCATAGGTAATATTGCCGCCTGTTCTTGCACCTGTTGTTGTAATAGCCACAACAGATCTGGTTGTAACCGTGGGAAGATCAACCATTGTTGTAAAGGAAATTTCAGGACCATAGGCAGTACCTGCACTGTTAACTGCATAAGCGCGAACATAATAGGTGGTATTTCCCAATAAGCCTGTAAGTGTACTTACAAATGCACCGGCTCCTGTTCCTTCATTAGTTTTGTTGTCAATAACCGTGGGATTTTGATTTACGCCAAAACAAATACCGCGCGAAGTAATAGCAGCGCCACCGGTAATAGTAACGTTACCACCACCTGTGGCTGTATTTCCGGTTATATCGGTTATCGCAACTGTAACCAGAGTAGGGATAACCGGTAAAGTGGTAAAGGTAAGTTCTTCACCATAAACCGTACCTTCTGCACCGATAGCATATGCCCGGGCGTAGTACTTGGTTGCATAATCAAGACCACTTAGTATCACTTTGAATGTTGCCGATGTTGTTTGTGCAGTATCAATAACCTTATGCTTTTCAGGAGTTGGGGCGGTCGCGGTATCATAACAAACCCCTTTTTCAGTAAACCCTGAACCTTCAGCGACAACAAAGCCTATCACAGTTGCTGAATCGGATTTTATATCGAGGAGCTGCGAAGTCGAAAGCCTGGGATTTAATCTGACATCCGATTGTTCCTTAGTACAAGCTGCAATTATTATTGTTGCAGTAATAAGGACAGCCATTAATTTATAAATGAACATTTTTTTCATGGATAAATTTTTTAATTTTTTTGGATCATTTGGAATATCGATTTTGGTTTTTTAAACCTTCAAAAGGTTCGCGTCGCTCTAAATATGCAGCGCAAACCCTTAATCAATTCATTCTAGTTTTTAACTATACTAAAAGTCCCGGATTCAGTACCCTGGGTTTCGTTTGTGATCGTTAGTGAAATTGTATAATTACCTGCAGTGACGGGGATATTAGGTCCATCGTGCGTTAAACTTCCAGCGGTACCGCCTAAATTCCACGCCCAGCCATCGTTAAGTCTGAATTTTATATCTCCGTTGATCAGGTCCAGAGTAATATTCCAGGTTCCTGTCTGGGCATCATAATCCATTTTCTGGTCAGGAGAATCCCAGGCATTAGGCGTGGCAGAACCTACAAGGCCTATCATGTTTGCGCCCATTACGTAGGTAAGGGCTTCTACATCAACAGATAATTTATACCATCCGCTTGCACCTGCAAGTATACCTGTACCGTCGACCTTAAGAGCTGCACCATCAATGCCGTAAACAACCTCCGTATCAGGGTCTTTCAAAGTAAATGGCATTGAAGCATCAAGTTTAACAAGCCCTGTATATTTCCCATCACCCAAAGCCGACTCGATTTTTTGAGTTATCCCGGAATCCATTAAATCCAGGCGGGGCAAACCATAAAGGGTAACATTTGCATTAGTAACCGCGGAATTATACTCAAGGGGTTTAGTACTTGTGCCCAGAGCGCCTGTTCCTGCATCAACGACCAAAACAGATCGGATCCGGAAATCCAGAGAGGAGACCTGGTCGGCAGGGAATTTTTTAAGCAAAATTCCATTAAGATCACTTACGGATATTTTGATCATAACATCCTGAATACCCGAGTAGATTACCACAGCGTCTTTAAAATTATTTCCTGCTGCACATGCCTCAAGAAAATAATTTGCTGAGGCAGTAAAGCCCGGGTTAACAGGTGTGCCAACAAAAATCAGAGTATCCAAACCCTTAGACCTTTGAAGTGTAAGGTCAGGAATTGTTAAAAGCGTCGGAGCAATCGGGTCGGCCGACATAATAACTTTTGTTTCATCCTTCTCGCAGGAAGATAAAATACCGATCAACCCAATGAATGCTAATATTATATTAAATGTCTTCTTCATTTTTCAAAAGATTTAAGTGTTAGTAACCAGGGTTGTTAAGACCTTTATAATTTGGATTGGCTGAAACTTCATCCCCCGGAACAGGGAAGATATTCATATGGCTGCTGGTATTTGTACCCTTGTGTATACCACCTTTCCATGTCCAATTATAATTTCCGTTTGTAAACTTTCCGAAACGAACCAGGTCCGTACGTCTTTGAGCTTCATAATAAAATTCCTTACCGCGCTCATTCAATAGAAGCTCATCGGTAATTTCACCTGCTGTAATATTCCCGGATTCATCACCAAAAGCGCGTTCTCTTATTTTATTAATGTCGAGAACGGCATTATCATCATCCCCTAATCTGTGTAATGCTTCGGCTCTCATCAGTAAAGCATCAGCATAACGGAAAATTGGAAAATCAGTACATGCATAAGCATTGTTATAGGTTACAGGAAGACTACCATCTGAATTCCTTGCAGTAAACTTATAAACCCCAATTCCATAGTCTCCGCTGGAGGAAGCGCTTGGAATATCCATGCTCTTTTTCATCCTAAGGAACACTCTCTTATCAGGACATTGAGCAAAAATGGTATCACTTGCAGGAACAGGAACATTTCCGTAAGTTGCCAGTGTGTCGACCAGTACATTCATAAATTCTACCCTGGCCCTGTTTCCGTTCCAGTTCGTATTGGATGTTAATCCATGATAATCCTCAGCCCTGATATACTTTGAATCACTGCACGATTCAATAACAAATGTAGTTCCAACATAACCCTGAATATACGTCCCATCCTGGGCCCATGCAAAAATCATTTCAGGATTTTGAATGCCATCATTGTCTGCGCTGAAGTTTTGTCTGTAATTATCGGCTAACGAATACTCCCCGCTGTTAATCACTTTATTACAATAAGTTCTGCAGCTATCCCATTTCGGAGTCCCGGTGTAAACTTCAGCATTAAGATAAAGTCTTGCCAGTAACATCCACGAAGCGGCTTTATCAGCCTGTGGATAAGAGAATTTAGGCTCTCCAAGCAGATACTGAATTTCCTTAAGTTCGGATTCGATGTAGCTGAAAATCTCGGTTCTGCTTTTAATTTCAGGGAAAAACTTCCCGACACCATCTGCATCAGTTGTAAAAGGGAACTGCCCGAAGAGATCAATTGCCCAATAATACGACAATGCTCTTAAAAATCTTGCTTCAGCGTTATATCGCATTACATCAGGGTCTGTGTTACCCCTGGTGAATTTAATAAAATCATTTGCATAGGTTATACTCAAACTTAACCTTTGAAATAAAGCGGTAAGAAAAGGATTACTCGGGCTCCATGTTTGAGTATTTAAATCTGCAATACCCACATCACCCCAACCGCAAATCGCTTCATCAGTAGTGATTTCCTGAAGATTCCAGAGTGCGCGGGTGGTAGTAAAGAAGTTTCCGTCAGAAGCCGTGATATCATCTCCCCCGTTACTTCCTTGTCCGCTGATTATAAAACTTGCATATATTTTCCCAAGGACTTGTTTCATATAAACAGGATCATCACTTAAGTTGCCTGCTAAAATAGTATTGGGATCCTGGGGTTTTACATCTAAATCCTTCAAACATGATGTTATCATCAGGGATGAAAGAATAATTCCAAATATCAGAATTCGCTTATTCATATCTTATATTGTTTGAATATTAAAATGTTAAATTAACACCCAGCATAAAAGTACGGGGCCTGGGATAAAAGTTGTTATCAATTCCCCCTGCCACCTCCGGGTCAATACCCCTGTATTTTGTAACAGTCAAAAGGTTCTGAACAGTAAAGCTGACCCGGGCGCTTAGTTTGTCAACCACTTCTTCGAAAAGATAACCCGCGCTTACATTGTCAATTTTAAAGAATGAAGCATTTTCAACAAAATAGTCACTGGTAAACTGACGTTTCACAAATTTTGTATCTGTCAGGTAGGTAGGCTCATTGTGCCAATATCCGATTGTGTACATCTGATCATAGGAGGCGCCGGCCGCCACCTGGTTATAAACATAGTTACCGATACTTCCGCGGGAAGTTGCGGATATGTCAAAGTTCTTGTAGTTAAACCGTGCTGAGAATCCAACAAGGTAATCAGGCGATGGGTTATGATAAATATATTTATCGTCATTATCTCCGTTAACAGCCCCTCCTTCACCGGAAAGGTCCACATACAAGCCTTCGATTGGGTTGCCCGTAACGTCATAGACCTGCTTATTCAGGAAATATGAATATGCGGGATAGTTTACTCTTGATACCTGTTTCTGACCGGTAAATGCATCACCATACAGAACACCAATATAATCAGGGTCATCTGTGATTAGTAATTTGGTTATTTTATTCTGATTGTAAGAAACGTTAAATCCAAGCATTAAAGACATGTCTTTAGTGGAAATGGGAATCAGATTCAAAGAAATTTCAGCGCCCTGATTTTCAAGACTGCCGACGTTTGTCAGCAAGGTATTGGAGAAGTTACTTCCACTGGGAATGGTAACTGTGTTCAGCAGGTTTTCGGTAACGCGTTTATAAACATCAACTGTACCTGTGATCCGGTCTTTGGCCAAACCAAAATCCAACCCTAAATTCTGAGTGGTTGTTTCCTCCCATTTTATATCAGGATCGTAAGCGCTTGGACGCAAAGTTGGCAGATATTTTCCCCCGATATAATAATAAGAACCTATTGAAGAAGTAATATACCGCGCCTGGGCAGGATAATCATTCCCGATATCCTGCTGACCGGTAACCCCCCAGCTTATCCTGAGTTTTAACTCAGAAAGGACATCAACCTCCCTGAGAAAGGATTCCTGTTTTATTTTCCATGCAAATGCTGCTGAAGGGAATAAACCCCATTGGTTTCCTTCTGCAAAGCGGGATGAACCATCATCACGAATCGTTGCAGTAAACAGGTACTTTTCCATGATAGAGTAATTCAGTCGCCCAAAGAAAGAAACTAAATAGTTCTCTGTAATAAAAGATGACTTTTCGGTTTGAAAAGTTTCACCAGGATAATGGTATCCCTGGGTAAAACTATTCCCTTCACGGTTAAAGTGTTGCCATGAATAACCTGCTGTAAGATCAATTCTACTACTGATCCTTTCGAGATTTTTTGAATAATTCAGATAAAAATCAAGAAGGTTATTATAATTCTTTCCTGAGTAATTGGAAAGTCTTCCCCAATAAGGACTTGTAAGAGTTGAGGGAGAAGTTGGAGGACGGTTATTGTAACCTGTACTCTCGGTATAGTCAGTTGCCAGGTTTAAATTTGCATTTAGTTCAGGGATAGCAGAAAACCTGTAATTAAGCTGAACATTACCGATAAGCCGGTTAACATCTGACTTATTATCTGCTTCAAGCAGTTGCTCTACAGGATTAGGTGTACCAAGGTTAGCTCCATAATTTGGCCATTGAAAATAACCGTCAGATTTTATATTCCCATCCTTAACCTTTTGTGTTGGATCCATTCTGACAGCCGACCCAAGAGCGCCGGCATCACCAAAGTTATATTTTGAATTCATGCCTTTGGCGTTTATACTTACTTTTAATTTGTTGTCAAGAAAAGTCGGATCAAGACTAATTGAACCTGTTACTCTTTGCAGACCAGTATTCTTCATAATACCATCCTGATCGGTGTAGCCGACAGAAACCCGGTAAGGTAATATCTTGTAAGAACCGGTAATGCCAAGGTTGTGATCATGTGAAACAGCGGTACGGAATATTTCTTTTTGCCAGTTGGTATTCTGGTTACCGAATTTATTATAGCTTTCAATGCCGTACAAGGTCTTGTTGTCAAATGCAATTTGTCTTAGCTGGTCACCTGAATATACATCAACAAATTCAATTGCATTAGCAATTGAAGTGCTTCCATCATACGTAATTTTCATAGCGCTTCCGGCTTTCCCTTTTTTAGTAGAAATTATAATTACTCCATTGGAAGCTCTTGATCCATAAATTGCGGTTGCAGATGCATCCTTGAGAACTGTCATCGCTTCGATGTCGTTTGGATTAATAAAAGCCAGAAAGTTGCCGCTTCCGGAAATATTGTTGTTATCAATAGGCACCCCGTCGATAATAATTAAAGGATCATTGGAAGCATTCAACGATGAACCTCCGCGAATTCTAATGGTTGCCCCGCTTCCCGGAGCCCCTCCTGCTGTAGTTATAACCACTCCCGCACTTTTACCAACCAGGAGATCCTGGGCTGAGGTAATATATCCTTTATTAAAATCCTTCGAACTAACAGCAACAACTGATCCGGTTGCATCACTCTTTTTAACAGTCCCGTATCCGATAACAACTACTTCATCAACACTCAAGGTTGAAGGATTAAGTTGAAAATTAATTTCATTCTGATCATTGATTACTTGTTCAGTGGTTTCATAACCTATAAATGAAACCACAAGGATGTCACCTGATTTACCATATATTTCGAACACCCCGGTTACATTAGTAGCTGTACCTGAGGTTGTTCCTTTAATTATTACAGTGGCGCCCGGGAGAGGATAACCGGTGGAGGCATCCGTAACGGTACCCGTTAATGTCCGCTGCTGAGCAAATATGGCAGAAGCCATAAATAAGCCGCTCAAAAGCAGGAGTAGTTTAGTCATAATAGTTTTTCTTTTCATGAATTAATGTTTTAGAATTACTTTAATTTCTAATGGTTAGCTTTTAGCAGGATCTCTGAAACTTTCCCGAAATTTCAAAAATGGATTTATTAATCCGGGGTGCAAATTATGCAATTCTTATATCGAAGTAAACAAAAACAAGAGTCAAATGGTTAAAAATCCACGCAATCGACTCCGCAATCGTTTGCAATAGGGTGGGGGTGGGTATGTTTTGGAGCAGGTTACGAGGTAACGAGGTAACGGGGTAACGGGGTAACGGGTTCACCTGCGCTAGCGCCTCCGCAGAGTAGCTTCAGCGCTCGCGGAACGCTACGGTGACTAAAAGGTAACGAGGTAACGGGGTAACGGGCTCACCTGCGATAGCGCTACGGTGACTAAAAGGTAACGGGGTAACTTCGTCTAGGAACAGGAGAGTTTGTGGATTAGGGATGATGTCATAATCCGGATTCGTTTTATAAGTGCTTTGATTTCAACAAAATCATCCAGATATTCAAGTTCTCTGGATATTACGAATTGCGTTTCCAGTTCGGTTAAAGAACCCAACGAAATGCTCAAAAAATTTATGAATTCTTTTTTTGATTTTCGGCCAGCTCCTTCAGCAATGTTTGAAGGTACTGAAATAGCTGCTCTCCTCATTTGGGTAGAAAGGACGAATCGCTCCTCATCGGGAAATGTCCTTGTCATAATATAAGTTTCTTTAACAAGCTTTATGGATAATTTCCAAATTTCCAGGTCTTCATGGCATTTTGTAAAACTCATATTTCTAAATTTTAGTTTACCCTTAATGTCACAAATTAAAAAATATCAGCCTCACTTTTAAAAAAAAATTCTTCCCCGCATTAATTCGTTACCTCGTTACCTCGTTACCCCGTTACCTCGTTACCTCGTTACTTCATTACCTCGTTACTTCGTTACCTATTTTTTACTATCTTTATCTTGATTTAAGTAAAATGAAAACCCACCCCGTCACCTTAAAAGACATAGCCCGTGAGCTGGGGATTTCTCCATCTACTGTTTCGCGTGCCCTGAAGGATCATCCCGACATTAGTCCCCAAACAAAAAATCAGGTGCGTGAGCTGGTTGAAAAAATGAAGTATAAACCTAATGCTGTTGCCCTGAGCCTGAGAAGTCGCAAAACAAACATCATAGGCGTTATCGTCCCTGAAATGGTGCATCATTTCTTCTCATCCGTGATTTCCGGTATCGAAGAAGAAGCAATTAAAGCCGGGTATAATGTAATGATCTTTCAGTCGAATGAAAGCTACGAACGTGAAGTTTTAAATGTACAGGCGCTTTTGGCCAGCCGGGTCGACGGTGTACTGGTCTCCCTCTCAAAAACCACTAAAAAATTTTCCCACTTCAATGAGTTGATGGATAACGAGATCCCTTTAGTCCTTTTCGACAGGGTATGTGATGAACTGGAAACCGACAAAGTAATTGTTGACGACTTTAATGGAGCCTTTGTAGCAGTTGAATATCTTATTAAAACCGGCTGCCGGCGTATTGCTCATTTTGCAGCGCCACAGAATCTCAAAATAGGATATCTGCGTCAGCGGGGTTATATCTCAGCTCTTGAAAAAAACGGAATCACCGTTGATGATACTCTGATCGTGAAATGCGATACTCATAACGCGGCTCTTGAAACAACTCCTATAATAATGGCCCTGACAAATCCGCCTGATGCCATTTTTGCTGTTAACGATCTTACTGCAACCGGTGTTTTGAAAGTTTTGAAAAGACTCAATAAACGGGTTCCTGAAGATATTTCGGTTGTGGGGTTCACTGACGGACTCGTTTCAACCGTCACAGACCCTCCTATGACCACTGTGAGTCAGCATGGATTTGAAATGGGACAAATCGCTGCAAAAATCCTCCTCCGGAGAATTGAAACCGGCATCGAAAATTTCAAACCTATCACAGAAGTGATTAAAACCGACCTGGTTATCAGGGAGTCAACAAAAAGTTATACCCCATAATCTGATCCTTTGCCTCACCCCCAGCCCTTCTCCCCAACGTGTTTTTAACATAATTGAGTTCTCCTTTTATCAAAAACCCATGAACAAAGAAAGTCCCTCTCCCCTGAGAGGAACTTAGGGTGAGGTCTTTATATCAAATAGCACTTTCCTTCGTGTGCCTGGCGTCTTTGCGCAAAATATTTTTTTCTTTCCCGCAATCGTTTGAAACAGGCTCTGCAAAGGATTCGCCTGTTTCATGAAAATTCTTTTTTGCCTAAAAACTTGCATTCTACCTTTCTTTTTTAATATTTTTGACCCAGGAACAATCTTCTTTCCCGAAAAGAATACAATAGATTTCTGATACCGTTTGTTCCTGCGGATGATTTTGTATTGCTTTAACTTTTCCCCTCTTTTTGGGATTAAAAAACATTTTATGAACAAGCCAAAGCTTTCTTTTTGGCAAATCTGGAATATGAGTTTCGGCTTTCTCGGAATTCAATTTGGATTTGGATTACAGAATGGCAATGTAAGTCGCATTTTTCAAACCCTGGGAGCTGAAATTGACCAGATCCCCATACTTTGGATTGCTGCTCCTGTCACGGGACTGATCATTCAGCCCATCATCGGACATCTGAGCGATAATACCTGGAACCGCCTGGGCAGAAGAAGACCTTATTTTTTGGTAGGCGCTCTTCTTTCCTCCCTGGCGCTTCTGTTTATGCCTAACTCTCCTTCTCTCTGGATTGCGGCCGGAACGCTCTGGATCATGGATGCGTCTATAAACATTACAATGGAGCCATTCCGTGCTTTCGTCGGTGACATGCTACCCGATAACCAGCGTACCCTGGGATTCACCATGCAGAGTTTTTTCATTGGGATTGGCGCTTTCGTTGCCTCCTGGATGCCATATGTGATGGCAAACTGGTTCGGCTTTTCAAATGTTCCGGATCTTCCGGGGGAATTACCCGAAACAGTAAAATATTCTTTTTATTTCGGGGGAGTTGTGTTTCTCCTTGCAGTTATCTGGACGGTGGCCAAAACCCGGGAATATCCGCCTGAACAACTGGCCTCATTTGATGATCAGAAAAACTCTATTGTAGTTGAGAATCAAACTGATCATGAACCTTTCAAAAAATACCTGAGAAGGGGAATCATATGGACCATAACGGGATTTATTTTAATTCTGCCTGTCTATTATCTCAGCCTCGAGAAAGAGTTGTATATTCTTGCCCTTGGTTTTGGGGTTTTTGGAATCCTTCAGCTCATCTGTGCCGCGTTTATCTCAGCAAAGAATACTTCAAACGGACTGGTAAGTATCATAACGGACCTGTACAGGATGCCGGTAACAATGAAACAACTGGCGTTTGTTCAGTTTTTTTCCTGGTTTGCTTTGTTTTCCATGTGGATTTATACCACTTCAGCCGTTACCGGTCACATTTATCACACAACGGATACCAGCTCCGCATTATACAATAACGGAGCCACCCTGGTCAGCGGAATGTTCGGATGGTATAATCTTTTTGCTGCAGGCTTCGGACTAATCCTGCTTCCAATCCTTGCCAGACTTACAAACCGGAAAATTACCCATTCCATCGCTTTGGTTACAGGGGGATTGGGACTTATCTCCATCTATTTTCTTAAAAATCCTCAGATGATGATTTTCCCGATGGTGGGTGTAGGCCTCGCCTGGTCAAGCATTCTGGCTATGCCCTATGCAATCCTCACGGGATCATTGCCTCAGAATAAGATGGGCGTTTACATGGGAATATTTAACTTTTTTATCGTTATCCCACAGATCCTTGCCGCAACCATCCTGGGATTTATGGTAAAAGACTTATTTAACGAAGATAGTATTTATGCCCTTGTTGCCGGAGGTTTATCGATGATTGTGGCTGCTGTTCTGGTTGTTTTTGTCAGCGACGGCAATCCCGCGAAAAAAAATAAAGATTAATTTATGATGAAAACTTACTACAAAAAGGACGAGTGGAAAATAATTGAAGAAGGCTTTAATCCTGAGATGCAAGAAGCTTCGGAGAGTATATTCAGCCTGGGTAACGGACGAATGGGGCAAAGAGCGAATTTCGAAGAGAAGTATTCGGGGAAATCACTTCAGGGGACTTATTTAGCGGGAGTGTATTATCCCGATAAAACCCGCGTCGGATGGTGGAAAAACGGTTATCCTGATTATTTTGCCAAAGTGCTGAATGCTCCAAACTGGATAGGAATTCTTGTGGATATTGATGGTGTTGAACTCGACATGAATACTGCAAAAATATCAAATTTCAGGCGGGAACTGGATATGAAACAAGCCTGCCTGAAACGTTCCTTTCATGCTACCTTATCGAACGGACGTGAAATTGAAGTTAAAACCAGCCGGTTTTTAAGCATAGTAAACGATGAAACCGGGGTAATCCGGTATGCTGTTAAAGCGCTGAATTTCACCGGGAAAATCTGTTTTACTCCATTTATTGATGGGGATATCCGAAACGATGATGCCAATTACGATGAACAATTCTGGGATATTATTGAGTGTAAGGCCGGGAAAACAAATTCATTTCTCCTGGCTAAAACCCGTAAATCGGAGTTTCTGGCTTGTATGACCATGTTTTATGAAATTACAAAAAACAATTCCCTTGAAAAAACTGAGCCTGAAATAATCAAAAAGGAAAAATTTGTAGCTAACCGGGTTAGTATTGATGTCCGGAAAAATGATGAAGTTGAGATTTTTAAATATGTTTCGGTTCTTAGTTCTCAAAACCACTCCCCCGAAAAAATTGTAGAAAACGGCCGGACAGTTGCAAAAGAGGCTTTTCATAAAAAATATGATGCCTTGTTTAAAGAACATATAGCCGAATGGGACGAAAAGTGGCTCCATAGCGATATCATCATCAAGGGCGATGATGAAGCACAGCAGGGAATACGGTTTAATATATTTCATCTGAATCAGACTTATACCGGAAAAGACGAACGGCTCAATATTGGTCCGAAAGGATTTACGGGTGAAAAATATGGTGGAAGTACATATTGGGATACTGAGGCTTTTCTGATTCCTTTCTATTTGAGTACCGCTCCCCAAAAGGTAGCCCGCAACCTCCTCATTTATAGGTTCAAACATCTGGATAAAGCCATTGAAAATGCTGCAAAGCTCGGATTTCATTCGGGTGCGGCGCTTTATCCCATGGTAACCATTAATGGTGAAGAATGTCATAATGAATGGGAAATTACATTCGAGGAAATTCATCGAAATGGCGCCATTGCTTACGCTATTTATAACTATATACGGTATACCGGTGATGAAGATTACCTGGCCGATTATGGACTCGAAGTACTTATAGGCATCTCAAGGTTCTGGAAACAGAGGGTAAACTGGTCGGATGTTAAAGGGAAATATGTGATGTTAGGCGTTACCGGTCCGAATGAGTACGAAAATAACGTTAATAACAACTGGTACACCAATAAAATAGCGGCATGGACACTTGAATACACCCTCAAAGCAATTGAAACCGTCAGGAAGGCTCATCCGGAGAGATACAATGAAATTGTGGAATCCACCCTTTTTAACCCTGAACGGGAAATTGCCGCATGGAAAGATGTGATTCAGAATATGTATTTCCCTTATTCAGAAAATCTGAAAGTGTTTTTGCAGCAGGATGGTTACCTCGACAAAGAGCAGAAAATGGCCTCTGAGCTGAATCCTGCTGAAAGACCAATAAATCAGCGCTGGTCGTGGGACCGGATCCTCCGCTCATGCTTTCTGAAACAGGCCGATGTTTTGCAGGGAATTTATTTCTTTGAAGATCAGTTTGAACCTGAAGAAATCAAGAGAAATTACGATTTCTACGAACCACGCACACTTCATGAGTCTTCACTTTCACCCTGTGTTCATTCTATACTGGCCAATCGTATTGGCTATATTCACAAGGCTTATGAGTTTTACCTCCGGACATCGCGTCTCGATCTGGACGATTACAACCATGAAGTTCACGAGGGATTGCATATAACCAGCATGGGGGGTACCTGGATGTCGGTGGTATATGGTTTCGGGGGATTAAGACTTGCAGACGGATTGCTTCATTTTGATCCGGTCGTCCCGAAAAATTGGGAATCCCTCTCATTTAAAATCATGTTCAGGGAAAATATGCTTCGGATTAAAATAAATGGCCACAGCACTGACATAGATAATGAGAGTGGTCCGGATATAACGGTAGTATTGAAGGGTGAGAAATATTTAATTACCAGGGGGAAGAAGCTGTCTGTATAAGAAGTTCTAAGATAATCCTTAAAGGATCGTCCCGAATAAATAATCGTTCATCAGGGTTTTGAAAATCGAACTCAATTGCGTAATATTGCAGTCCCAATTTACCGGGCCCATAGCTCAGCTGGTTAGAGCACCTGACTCATAATCAGGGGGTCGCTGGATCGTGCCCAGCTGGGCCCACATTTTAAAAAGGTTTGCGATGTATTTTGTAAACCTTTTTTTTGTTCCCATAGCTCTGGTGGTTAGAGCATCCCGCCTTAGGCGGGAGGGTCGCTGGATCGTGCCCAGCTGGGCCCAC
>CAYGFI010000045.1:0-2909 GCA_964349045.1 uncultured Chitinophaga sp. | reverse complement strand
TAGAGCATCCCGCCTTAGGCGGGAGGGTCGCTGGATCGTGCCCAGCTGGGCCCACTCAATACTAAGCGTTTACAAAGTTTACTTTGTGGGCGCTTTTTTATTTGTATACAATTTGTATATAACTGGGGTTGATTTGTCTACTTTAGAATGATTAGAAAATTGTTTTTTGAAGGTTCGCTTTTTTTGCCAAATATTACTTACATGTACTCATAATAAGCAATCTATCTTAGGCTTGAATCCCGGTAGAATCACTTTAACAAAGAGCAATGAGAATATTTACAGCATGTTGCGTTATTAATTTGTAAATCAAGACCAAGAATAGCGCGATTAATGAGAAAGGGAAACTTAAAGAGTATTATACGTAAAAAGGGTGATGTTACTACTGATTCCCGGCGCAATTACCCGGTAGTGGAAAATAAGCTCAATAGAAACTTTAATGTTACCAAACCCGGGCAGGTATGAGTCTCAGATATCACCTATATTAAAACTTCGCAAGGATGGCTTTATCTAACTGTAGTAATCGATCTGTATGATAGAAAAGTTATAGGATGGTCATTTAGCAGATCTTTAAAAGCACGTCATACAACCATTCCTGCATGGAGGATGGCAGTAAATAACCGGCCTATTATCCGGATATTTATTGCAGGTTCAGGTTGTTTCAATTCCTTTGTTTTCTTTTATCAGAACTTATTATTTAATTGTTTAATGGAATTTTAAGAATGGCTTAAATGTTGATAGGGAGAAGGGGGGATGGAATATTAGGACTTAAGTAAGATTGAATGCCATTCCTTAAATAAAGAAAATTGTAATCAGATTAAAACATTATTATTTTATCCGGCCGTTTTCGATAGTAAAAATCCTGTCAGCAAATTTTTCGGAGATATTTCCATGAGTGGCAATAACAAGGGTAACCTGTTTCTCCTTTTTTAAATTCATCAGATATTCTAAAATTTCCCCGGCTGTTTCATCATCCACAGATCCTGTTGGTTCATCAGCAAAAATTATGGATGGTTGTTTGACTAATGTTCTGATTATGGCAACTTTTTGCTGCTGCCCCACACTTAACTCTGATGGTAGTAAATATGCTTTATCTTTTAAGTTAAACTGCTCAAGGAAAGACATGATGTTTTCTTTAACCATTCTCTCTTTTAATCCATAAGGAACAAGTGCAATCTCAATGTTTTCATAAATGGTGTAAGTTGGTAAAAGATTAAAACTCTGAAATATTATACCAATCCGGTTCAATAATAATTCGCTTAATGAATCGTTCGGCAATTCACTTATACAATTGTTATCAATCATTACTTTACCATAGGTCGGTTTTATTAACCCGCTCATAAGGTTCAATAATGTCGATTTCCCCGCACCGGAGCGGCCTTTAATTATCACCAACTCACTCTGGCAAATGCATAGATTAATATCATCTACCGCATTTACTACTTGTTTATTTCTTGTATACTGTTTACTTAGAGAGATGCATTCTATTTGATATCCGCTCATTTTCCTAATGCTAAAGATTATAAATAATTATTGATCATATCTCCCGCACTTGTACGGTACAATTTAATGATTGGAAATATACTGGCAATAGTTCCTCCTGTTAACGACAGAATGATTAAAGCCGGTGTGCTGCTGAATTGGAATTGAAATTTCACCAGGTCAAAAAGCCGGATATTGTTACTGTTCATTAGCAGAATAATTAATACGCCTAACAAACAACCAATGATTACACCAATCAATGACTGAATAAGAGCGGTAAGTAAGATTTGTTTGCTGAGCCGGTAGTCAGACCAACCCAAAGATTTTAATATTCCTATTTCCCTTGATCGTTCCATAAGAGATGTCAACTGTGTTTTGGTTGAAAAAACAATAAGAAAAAAGAAAATCATAAAAGAAAGTACGCCTGATGTTTTTTCAATAATTGCCATAACACTTGCGGCTGGTTCATAGCAGTTGTAACTGGAAACCGATAAGTAACTCATCTCTTTATTCATCTGATCGATTACACGTTTCTGAATTCGTGCATCCGTAACTTCAACAAGTACAATATTCATATCGAATCCGGGAGAAATGCAATTAAGTTTTTCTTTGAGAATAGTCCTGACATTTTCGATTGGCGCATAAATATCGGCTTTCCCTGGTTTAATACCTGAATTAATGATCCCTGCAAGTCTCAGTTTACCTCCGTATATACTTAAAGTATCACCGACAGAGAGACTATGTGCCACAGCGAACGATTCTTCAGCTACTATTTCATCTGGTTTATCAGAAAGAAACTTTCCGGCAACAAGATTCGTAGCTGCACAAACATTATTTTTTGTGGCTACACTCACGGTATCAATTCCTCCCAATGAAATATCAGTTTTAAGTTTTTCATCATATAGTTTATAAAGAAGGTAGGGGGCAGCATCTCTGACTCCGTCTATTCTCTTAATAGAAGCAATTAAATCGCTATTCAACATTAACGTAGACACCCCTTCAGCAAACAATGTACCACCAGCACCTGCACCTTCACTGTCACAACTTACACAGCATGAAGTATTGCTGGGAATATATACAATAAAATGTGTGCCGGTACCTTTCAGTATTCCAAATGAGTCCTTTTCATTAGTCCTGGTGACTGATAACACAAGCAGGATAAAGAGAGCTGCGATAACATATCCGCTTATACCTGCAACCGTCCTCCATAAATGATGACGAAGTTCTTTAATTAAATATTTCATGAGAATATAATTTTTTTCATTGTTGTCCGGTAAAACCGGAATATAGTTAATTTTTCTTTTTACTTGCCTGATAATCAGTCATACTTTTTTAGCTTTTCAAAAGTAAGCCCTTTGCATTTCCGGGAATAACGAATTTTTATAATCAAGTTCATCTTCATTTATTATTTTTCGCCAACTCCCTTCCGG
>CAYGFI010000044.1:2450-28784 GCA_964349045.1 uncultured Chitinophaga sp. | reverse complement strand
TCCGTTGTACAATTTAGTCCAGAATAAGTTGTACAGTATAGTCCAGAATATTCATGATTGAGAGGGAATCTGTGAATTGCATTTCCCTTAAGGGTTGCTCGGGAGTGTCACTATTTCGCATGCCCTGGAATACTGGCCTGCTAAGCGGATTCCCTGCTTCCTCAGGTACCGTGGCGATTACCTTGCCATCACGCTCAATGATAAAATGTGCGATTCCGCTTTCCAGGTCCGCTTCCGCATTCCATGTCAAATGACCCTTGCGTGAAATAAGATTGAATGTTCATAGGCCGGAGATAAGAGGGCACATTGGTGCTTCTTTGCCAAGGCCTGCCAATGCAGGTCAAATGCTCCAACAAGACCTGTACTGCAGGATCCCACTCCACATCCATGCTGATGAACAATCACTCCCTTTAGGATCTTTACGTCCTGCGGTATCCATACCGTATAGCTTACTGGGAAGACAAGTTCTCCGGGAATGCTTCAAGCATCATAACGTACCCTGTAATAAGGAGCTTCAATGTCAGGATAAACATCATAGGGCGGATTTTGCGCAGAAATAGTAATTGAAAGAGCCAAAAGGATGAAAATTATCCCTTGACGAGAGGACACTATTCCCTTGAATTTCTTATCGTTCATATTTGTTATTTAATATGTTACCGTTAGTAAATAAAACCTAGATTGAGCGTCTGAAATTAACGACTTTATTTTTATCCCGATTATAAAAAATTTGTTTAAACCCTTTTTGGGTACCTATTTATTTTTATTTTTTAGTCCTCCTCCCAAATTCAATAAGGGTTTCAACGTTCTCCTTTAAAATTGAGCCATCCCCTACCGGCCCGACATTAATCAGTAAATTAGCATTAATCTGATCTGCCTTTTCCTTCCATTCCATCAATTCATCAATCCCTGCCTGGGGGTCATCCACAATGTATCCCCAGCCTCTGTTTAGTGGAAAACAAATTTCAGTTAATTTCCGATTCTCATCCTCAAGATCAATTCGTTTCAATTGACCATATTCAGGAGCTAAAAAATCTTCATTTCCTGTAACCCCAAATTTATATGAAATTAATGCATGTGGCTGTATTTCATGAATCATATCATACAATTCCGGGAGTTTAAATTTCGTATAATCTCCCGATATCGGGACTGCAATACCATCCAGCCAAATTCCCGCAACCGGCCCGTATTGTGTTAGCAATTCCGTTATTTGTGCAGCAACAAATTCAACGTAATTGCTCATATCATAGTCTGTAGTTGCATAGGTTGGATCCGGATTATCGTATGGAACTTCTACCAGTCTGACTTTCCAGTCTTTGTAACGTGGTCCATGCGGGTGACGCCAGTCGAAGCCATGTTCATAAAAAAGAAAGATCCCTAAACCAGCCTCATTACAAGCTTTTACCATTTCTGCAACTAAATCTCTTTTTGCGGCACTGTTTACAGAGTTAAACGGATTGGATTTGGAATTCCAAAGTGAAAATCCGTCACAATGCTTTGTGACAAATGTAATATATTTCATCCCTGCCTTTTGAGCAAGATCAACATAATCCTGAGCATTATATTTTTCGGCAGTAAACTCATACATTCTTTGCTCGTAAACTTTGACGGGAATTTTATTACGATACTGGACAAACGGATGTTCCCCGTACAGTGAATAGAGTCCATAGTGAATAAAAAGCCCATAGTTTGCGTCATGAAACCATTGGAGTGCTGCTTCTTTTGGATTCTGTTGATATAAATCCTTATATTCTTTAAGATGGTTGGGCACATCTTTATTCTGTGCCGTGCAGGAAAAAACTATTGCAACTAAACTAAAAAAAACAATCAGAGTATTTTTCATTGAAATATAAATTTTAAGGTTTATTTATTGGACTTAAAAATCCAAATTGATTTTTTTGAGCCGGTTTTAGCACCGGCAATAAGACAAAAGCTATTTTATCGTGGTATTTGGTTTAACTCCAGTCAAAAATATTTTCACCCTTGTCCTTTGGGCATAAAATGCCTTTTGATTTACTTTTTTTAAGCTAATGGAACGTACCTCCATGTTCCAATAGCAGTGTATCACCTTGTGTTTTACTCCATTCAGCAAGTTGTTTTCTGAACGATTTCGTTCATGGTTTTAATGCTATTTCAAAGGAATTAATTCCAACCCTTTAAATTTATAACCGCTCCTTCCTCCAATCGTTTTTTCAGGGTAAACAGCAATTTTATTAATACCTGTTTGCTTAATTACCAGGCTTCCTTCTTGTTGCTTTTTGGTCATGTTACCAATATCCCCTCTAGCATTCAGGCTTAAGCTGTCGTTTGATGAGTATAGTTTGTAGATATAATAAGAGTTTCCATTATCCTCACTTATTACCTTAAATTTTCCTGGTTTTGTAACATTAACGGTCCAAATTAAGCGTTGCCTGGTATTCTCTCCCCAACGAATTGTTGTCTTTTCGTCATAATCATAGCTTGTTCGTCGTGTTGCAAATTCACATTTTTCAACCGGGAGGTGAATTACTCCATTCGCTTGTTGCTGCAAGGTTTCATCGATCACCCGGGCCGCGTCATCCTTAATCTCCAGCACCACAACTGTAACCCTTGGCTGCCATAGTGCTTCTGGAATAAAAACACTCAGCTTTTCCTTCTTCTGACTAAATTTCAAAGATTGTTTCGATTTATCTGCAAGACAGTAGGCATTTTCGACTTTTGAGAGAATACCGTTCAACATGACCTCTTCCTGATCGATGTTCTTCACATGCAGGTATAATTTTCCGGGTTTACTGGTAATGGCAAATGGCGGAAATTTCAAGGGACTGGGATCAGCTCCGTAAATCGCTTCTCCATTAATCGCCAGCCATTCACCATATACACGCAGGCTATTTACCTGTGAAGGCGGAATTACTCCGTCCGGACGAGGTCCGACATTCAGTAAATATACCCCCCCGTAACCCACAATTCTACACAAACTGTATATGAAATCGGTATATTCATCAGAGCGATCCACTTCTCCCCCATAGGAGGTATAACCCCAATCCCGGGTAGTCACAGATTCATGGGTTTGCCACGGTATTTTTAAATCGGGCAACCAGGCAGCCTTACTCACACTTGGCGTCATCCCATGATCAAGGGATACATCAAAGTGCCCATAGCCATTCCCGAGTCTTGAATTGACCAGCGCTCCCGGCTGATTTTCTTTTATTATATCCATCAACAACTGACACTTGCCATCATCCATTTGAATGGGTGTATCGAACCAGACCATAAATAGGTCGCCATAATTAGTTGTAAGTTCTTTTACCTGTGGCACCACCTTTTCATAAAAATATTTGTCAAATTTTTCCTGTGGTTTTGTCACTCCTTTAAAGTCCCAATGATTCCCGGCACCTCCTTCTTCGTGCCAGTCCTGGCTCTGTGAATAGTAAAAGCCCAGCTTCATATCTCTTTTTGCGCATTCAACCGACAGCTCCTTAAGAACATCCCTGCCAAAACCTCCAAAATCAACCAGGTTGTATGGATGTTCTGATTTAAACATTGCAAATCCATCATGGTGCTTTGCAGTTACTAAAATAAATTTCATACCAGCATTTTCTGCAATATCCACCCATTCCTTAGCGCTAAAATTATCCGGTTTAAATTTTCGGGCAGCCTCCTTTTCATATTCTTCCACAGGAATAAAAGCTCTTCGCATAATCCATTCAGCCGCAACTTCTTTACCATCCCATACACCCTCAAGCTGGGTATAAGGACCTAAAACCACAAAAAGCCCAAACTTATCCTCATACAGATTTTTCATATTCGCCCTTATTTCCGGCGTATATGCTGAAGAATCTGTCTTCCCGAAATCAACCTCTCCTGAGGTTGATGTTATATAATCAACACCCTCTCCATCCTTATTATATTGCCCATAACTTTGTAAAAGAATAAAAAAAGAGAGAAAGATTAGCGATGTTTTTTTCATCATGATCTGATTTCTAATATTAAAAATTATACTTCTATTTTTAGTGTATACCCAAGCCCGTTGGCTTTTAAATCGTTTATTACTACTTCCAATCCTTCGCTGGTCTGTTTCCATTCTATTTTCTCCTCATTCCCAAGCATAGATACAGATTTAACCGATTTTCCGGACGCATTACCAAGACTCTTGATTATCACTTTCTCATCAGGGTATTCAAGGGCAATGGCATAGAGGTAATCCTCCTTTTGGGTAAACCAGAAATCATTCGGTGTAAATGCTGCATCAAATCCTATCTCTGATCGGGAGCCGGTACCATCCATTTTAACTTTGGTAGGTCCTTCATGTGTTACTTTCCATTTTCGTGTATTGTAGATCGCTTCACCATTTATTTTTAACCATTTACCAACTTCAAGCAGATTATTAACCGATTGCTGAGGCACTTCCCCGGATGCTTTAGGACCTATATTCAACATATAGTTTCCTCCTTTGCTTACAATATCAACCAGCCAGAAAAGCAATTCGCCAGGAGATTTCCAATCATCATCATAAGATTTATATCCCCATGAGTTATTTGTTGTTCCTACAGTTTGCCAGGGCTTGGTGATGGATAAATGATCTTCGGGGATCTTATTATCCCCGGGAATATCAAAATCACCGAAGCCGTTTCCAACCCTTGAGTTTACAAGCATCTCGGGCTGAAGCTCATACGCAATTTTGTAGAACTTTTCACTTTGCTCCGGAGTAACATAGCGACCATAGTCATACCAAAGTGTCGTCATATCCGGAAACCTGGTCAGTATCTCCCTCACCTGAGGATAAGCCTTATTTTCCAGGTATTCCGAAAATGTGTTCGGACTTGGATCCCATGTATTACAGCCGCCCTTACGCTTAGCCATGTCGCTCATTGGCAAACCCGATTCTGCTAATTCAGAATACCCACAATCGTTACCATCCATCCAATCGATATTATGTGAATAGTACAATCCAAAATCGAGTCCTTGTTTCATACATGCTTCATACAACTCCATAACAATGTCCTTTTCATATGGAGAAGCGTCAATGATATCATATTCACTTACTTCTGAATCATACATAGCAAAACCATCATGGTGTTTTGAAGTAATGACTACATATTTCATACCTGCTTCTTTTGCAAGCCTTGCTATTTCATTTGCGTCATATTCAACAGGGTTAAACGCTTTAGCCAGTTTGGCATATTCATCCCTGGGGATTTCAGCACCATACTGGATCCATTCAGCAACCCGAGGCCCCCGAAGGTCTTCCATTTTCTTACCCTCCCAGATACCTGCCGGAATTGAATAGAGTCCCCAATGGATAAACATACCATACTTCGCATCATTAAATGCCTCTTTAGCGTCAGTTTTTGAGGCATTCATTTCTTCTCATGTAAGCTCAGGAGAATTACAGCTGGTAAGAATAGTCAGGATCAAAATAATTGTAAGTTCTTTCATTGAAGGTCATGTATTTATTTAACTCATTAGATATCTAGAGATTGAAGTTGCTTCAGGCTCCATCCGTTTTGCAGAACATGCCTTTCAACAAGGTTTTCAAGTTCCTGACCTGGGATGGATTCCACTAAGCCTCCATATTCAGGATGCTCTAAAAACCATGCGTCAAAGGCATCGTTTGTTGGCGCAAAAACGGTATAAAACCCGGTTATATCCAGAATGCTATCATATCCTGTGAGGATCAGGCAATTTGCAAAATCCGAAAGTTCCGGATCCGAACTAATCTGGGTATAAATTTTTCCTACAAGCCAATCGGGCCGTTGGTATTTTTCCAAATCATAAATATCTCTGCACCCGACAAGTAAAATGCACCCTAGCAGAAACAGTAGTGTTGTATTCTTATAGATTCTCATCATTGTTAATTGAGATATAAAATGCAAATATAACCTCAATCATGACCAAGTTCATTGCTAAAATGATTCAATTCCTTGTTTATTTCAACCAAATTGGCAACTATTTACATGGGTATAAAGAGATGAAGTCAAAATATTCGCTTCAATTGCATCGCATGCAGAATTGAGAAGATCATTTTCCCTATCGCTTTTTGCGTTTTCTGCCTCAGCAGCTACCCAACCAGCGAAATCATTTGCTTTGTGGATAAAGAGATTTGACACGACAAATTATTCACCACGCTTCTCTATTGATTTTAAATACCGACCACACATATGGCTAATCATCCTTTTTGCCCTTAGCGGTTCAAAGTAATTAGGATATAATATTATCTCAACTCTCTCTCTATTTTCATAACATTTCGGAACTGTTTGTCAGGGTTTATTACCCTGTTATGAAATTATATCCGTTAAAGGTATTGCATAATTTTGGACTTCGCTACCTGGTCCTTGATCTGTTCATGGTTTTAATGCTATTTCAAAGGAATTAATTCCAGCCCCTTAAACTTATAACGCCCGCTATTTTTTGCTATCACTTCCGGATATACCGCAATCGTCTGAACACCTTTCTGTTTAATATGTATACTTCCAGCTTGTTCTTTCTTTGTCACTTTACCCAGTTCACCCTTAGCATTAAGCATCAGTGTATCTGACGAAGTAATCAATTTGTATTTCAAGTTTGCTTCTCCATTGTCTTCACTGATTACCCTGAATTCACCCGGGCTGCTTACATTTACTGTCCAGATGAGTCCCTGTTTTGGATTTTCGCCCCATCGGTGTGTAACCTTTTCGTCATAATCATAGCTTGTTCGTCGTGTTGCAAATTCACACTTTGCAACCGGGAGGTGAATTTCTCCATTCGCTTGTTGCTGCAAGGTTTCATCGATCACCCGGGCCGCATCATCCTTAATCTCCAGCACCACAACTGTAACCCTTGGCTGCCATAGTGCTTCTGGAATAAAAACACTCAGCTTTTCCTTCTTCTGACTAAATTTCAAAGATTGTTTCGATTTATCTGCAAGACAGTAGGCATTTTCGACTTTTGAGAGAATACCGTTCAACATGACCTCTTCCTGATCGATGTTCTTCACATGCAGGTATAATTTTCCGGGTTTACTGGTAATGGCAAATGGCGGAAATTTCAAGGGACTGGGATCAGCTCCGTAAATCGCTTCTCCATTAATCGCCAGCCATTCACCATATACACGCAGGCTATTTACCTGTGAAGGCGGAATTACTCCGTCCGGACGAGGTCCGACATTCAGTAAATATACCCCCCCGTAACCCACAATTCTACACAAACTGTATATGAAATCGGTATATTCATCAGAGCGATCCACTTCTCCCCCATAGGAGGTATAACCCCAATCCCGGGTAGTCACAGATTCATGGGTTTGCCACGGTATTTTTAAATCGGGCAACCAGGCAGCCTTACTCACACTTGGCGTCATCCCATGATCAAGGGATACATCAAAGTGCCCATAGCCATTCCCGAGTCTTGAATTGACCAGCGCTCCCGGCTGATTTTCTTTTATTATATCCATCAACAACTGACACTTGCCATCATCCATTTGAATGGGTGTATCGAACCAGACCATAAATAGGTCGCCATAATTAGTTGTAAGTTCTTTTACCTGTGGCACCACCTTTTCATAAAAATATTTGTCAAATTTTTCCTGTGGTTTTGTCACTCCTTTAAAGTCCCAATGATTCCCGGCACCTCCTTCTTCGTGCCAGTCCTGGCTCTGTGAATAGTAAAAGCCCAGCTTCATATCTCTTTTTGCGCATTCAACCGACAGCTCCTTAAGAACATCCCTGCCAAAACCTCCAAAATCAACCAGGTTGTATGGATGTTCTGATTTAAACATTGCAAATCCATCATGGTGCTTTGCAGTTACTAAAATAAATTTCATACCAGCATTTTCTGCAATATCCACCCATTCCTTAGCGCTAAAATTATCCGGTTTAAATTTTCGGGCAGCCTCCTTTTCATATTCTTCCACAGGAATAAAAGCTCTTCGCATAATCCATGCACCCGAAACTTCTTTACCATCCCATACACCCTCAAGCTGGGCATAAGGACCAAAATGCACAAAAAGCCCAAATTTATCCTCATAAAGCTTTTCCATGTTAGCCCTAATTTCAGGCGTATAGGCAGACAGGTCTGTTTTGCCAAAATCAACGTTCCCGGAAGATTCCGTAATATAATCGATCTTGTTTGTTTCACTCTTGCTGTTTTTACAACTTTGCAGTGCCAAAAACAATATTATCACTAAGAGTAAAAATGTTTTTATTTTACGCATGTCTTTATTATTAAAGGATGGTTATAGTTTCATCGCAAATTTCGCTACTTGTTCTTCGATTTAATTGCTCAAAATGTTTTTTTTATTGCTAATATCATTTATGGTGTTAAATAATTGCCGAATATGTTATCTGGGACTTAAGTATCTCTTATCTAAATACCAATGTATAATTAGCGTAAGAAAATATAAAATAGCTTACTTTTATCTGGTAAGAAATCATATTGGTCCCTAATAAAGATGAAGTTTCAGTATTTACAGTGGGCACAGAAAATACTTTACTCAGGCAATATTAAAATATAATGTTTTAAAGTTTCGCAATTATTATCAAATCACATGATTTCAACCAATTATTAGTTGTCTTCATATGCTATCTGTTAGTATTTCAGCATTTTATATTTTCCATTTTCAGTTATGCCGCATTTTGCAGATATGGTTCCTGAGGAAGCAATCGACTGATCATCTCATAGGCCCTTTCATCCTCAAGGATCCTTGTAAGGAGATCCATTTCATCCATATCATCAAACAATACCACCATAACTCTTATCAATTCTACAAATAGCCCCCATAACCTGTCATTCAGACGGGTTTCAATAATCCCATCACGGATAGACTGAACAATGCCCCTTTGGTCTCATAGTGCTCAAAGCGGAACTTCAGGGTCAGCAGGATATACTGGATCATGGTAATGGTCGTATCTGCAATCTGAGCATCAAAGTCATTGGACTGGCACCGTCCCAGACCCAGCAGCTGTTTTGCCTCCTTAAATAATTTATGCAAAGTTTTACATAAATTGTTCAAGTGGATTAAACAGCATTTGAAGATTAAGTCCTTTTGGGGAACATCAGAAAATGCCGTACGTATCCAAATATATTCTGCAATCATTTCGTATTGCATGGTAGCCATAGTTGGCTCAGATCTAAAAATTGATCGTTCAACTTACGAAATATTACAGGTTTTGGGTATCTCCCTACTTGATAAAACTCCTGTAAAAGAGCTGCTTACAAAAATAGATTACAATAATGCCAAAGAACTAGATTATAAACAGCTGTCAATCAACTTGTTTTAAGTGGACAGCAGTGATAATTAATAAAAACATGTTACATTCTCTCATAAAGTACCCTGTGGTTCGAAGACCACTACATCACTTTTCCTGTCGGCTGGGACTATATCCCATTCAACAAGTTTTCCGTTATTTACCCGTCCTGTTATCACAGCCCCTCCTGTAACATGCTGTTTAAAATCGACATTCCATTTCGCCGGCCATGCAGGCAACAACAGAATTTTTCCATTAGCTTCCTGAATCAACATTCGTTGAAGAGCCACTGAACCCGAACCGAAATGATCCCAATCGGGACATGAATCGGGCCCCTCCTTACCAACCAGCGGGAACCTGCACATGGTGGATGCATTCCTGAACCGGTGCACGAGTCCTTCGGCAGCTTCCGCTGCATTTCCGGCATAGGCCCAGTGTATCTGGTCCTGTGTCCAGCAGGCATAGTTAAATTTATTTTTATGGGTCCGGTTCCTCATTGTCCAGTCGACAATATCAGCGTTACCCAGACCGAATCCAAAGCAGCGGAACGGGAACACCGGATACAACTCTCCGTTTTCGGAATTCCTTTTAATATCCCACGTTTCTGCCGGGGCAATGGCAGTTTTGCCTTCAATGGTATGTAAAGGCACCTCCGGAATTTCACTCCTGAATCGTTGCCAGTACTGCATATCATCCGGGGTTCCGGCTTTCATAGCCAGCAATTCGTCCAGGCAAAACTGCAACCCGGCCACATCTGGCGAAGGATTGACAGCCAGCCACCAGGTTTCGAGCACCATGGCCGGGTCGAGACGTAGTTTGCCATCGGCACCGCGGGCATAATGCTGATCGAAAAACAGCAGCACTTCATTTGCAAATGGCACCAGGACATTGTCCCGGAACAAACTGTCGCCGGAGTAGTTTACATAGTCCAGCATCATGGCGAGCGTTTCGAGACCTGAAGTAAAGTAGTAGTCGTGGTAATGCGTCGAAGGCTCTCCCGGATTTCGCTTCGGCGGCTTTCCGCCCTTACTAATATCACGCTCGGCACCGGTGGGTTCAATGTTCTCGCGGTAATAGGCGCCATCGTGACCGAACCAGGCTTTGGTAACAGCTTTGCGCATCGGCAAAAGCCCGGAATAGTAATTGAAAAATGGCTGAAGCATTTCAAAATCGCCGCTGGAAAGAAGGGGCCAATAGAGAAGCCGCTGGTTCTGGTAAGTGAACCGGCGGCCCCATAAACGGTCATCCTCGTGCGTCAGAAAAATGTCATCCTTCTGCATCAGGCTACCTGACCGTCTACCCTTGTACCGGTCATTCTCCACATCTTTTAACTTTAACTGCTGGGTGAACAGGCCTCCATTGAATTTTGACTGTACCCTGCCACGGCTTTGGCAAGCCATCAAGAACCTGAAAACATTATAGCTCTGGGCAACAATTGCCGCTCCGTCCGTTTCTTCGCGCATGCCTTCAGCAGAAGCTTCACCGTTCAGTTTGCCCTGCTCGGCGACAGGCACGGTAGTATCGGTTGCATCAATCCAGCTGCGGTTCCAGAAAGTCTCCCACCAGGCCAGGTGCTCCTTCCAGGCATTCCGGGTATCAACAGTTTCAGTTGCCTGCTTCGATATGGTTTCGATCCATTCTTCCGGCTGAGGCGTTTGCATGGTAAGGGCATGAATACGGATATCAAATTTTCTGCCCTCTCCTGCCAGTACACCATCCTTCAGGTTCATGTCCGGGCATTCAAGGAGGTTGCCAAAAGTATTAAACCTGAAAGGATCAGGGAATTGGGGTGCCATGTGCTCAATGTCATAATAATTCAGATCGTCAGGGTAGATGCTTCTGTCGCCGACCGCATAGTACCAGAGAATATTCCCGTTGCGTTCAAGCGTCACATCCTGTGTTACACCGGACGGCGGGTTGATTACCGAATCGGCATAGTTATTAATCGAATTAAAGCTGCAATGGTCGAACCGGTTCCATAAATCAGGCTGTGCTGTCACCGCAATTTTCCGGGGCGAGTTTACTTCAATATGATAAACGGGCCGGGCGGCATCGGCCCATATCCTGAGCTGAACCCCGCCGGCTTCGATTTGCACCGAACCGCTGGCCAGGTCAAGGGTTTGAAGGAAGGGTTTCCCTGCTGTGAAAGGATTGGGATCCAGGGAAACCCGCACACGTCCGGTTTTAAATATGTCGCCCATATAAGTGTATGCATCATTTTTAGCCAGAAGAAGATACAGGTCGCCGTTTTCAATGGCGTAAACCCCTGCGGCAATATCGCCGTTACCTAAAGGCATAACCCCCGATGCGTCCTTCGACGGGCTGTTCCAGATGACATTGTAGCGGCTCATCCGCAAGTCAGCATCACTCCTTATTGAGCTTGCGTAGCTACCTGAAAGCAGACAAAGGCTGAATGCAGTCAGCATAATAATTACTGCACGATCCAGGGCAAATTGCCGGATGTTCCTGCCAAATTGTTTAAATACTAATCTCATAAGTTGTAATTTATTACTTAAAAATCTAAATTAATTTTTTTGAATGCTGGTTATCCGGTTTATCCCGCTGATGGAGCCCAGCGTGATGGCCATCAACACCTGGTTCACCCCAAATTTGGTGGCGTTGTGCCTCCGGGTGGGGAACAAAATGCTAATAGATTTTACAATATCCTGACGGTTCATGTATTTAGCTACGGTGTTACCTGCTGGCTGTTATTTCTTTATTCGTATTTCATGAAGACTCAATGAATATGTACTTCCGGGAGGATTAACAGCCTTTAAATACTCCGGATTATATTTGTTTTCTCCATGATTAAAATTGGCAGAATAGCACAACCAAATTGTCAATCCGTCTTCGCTGATAAACTTTGAAGGAATATTGACAAAATAAGCTTGTGGTCCAAAATCTTTCATATAAGTAATCATCTTCCAGGGACCTGTAATGTTATCAGACTCCAAAAGATAAGTATTCATGGTTTTCACTGTTGGCCAACCATCGGTTACACACATTATATACTTTTCTAATGGAGCATTATAGGTCATTGTAACGCAACCTGTACTGTTATCCCAAGCAATTATTGGTTCTATAAGATTGTAATCATCTGACCAAACCGCTTTTCCATTAGAATCATGCCCTGCAAAATATTCATAGGCATCTTCATTATTCATATTTTCTGGCGTAGGAGTTACACGGATTAAGTATATCTGATCTCCAGTTATCCAACTCAAGTTTGCCTTGCGGTCTTCTAAATCTTTTTCAGTTGCACCATGTGCAATCAAATATGCTTTCCCATCGGGTGAATGTTCCATATTCTTTCCAAAATCTACAAAATGAGGTGCACCTATTTTTACTGGTCCTTTAAATTCTTTCGGTTCAGGAAAAAGGGTTTTTCCTGGCTCACATGATACCGGTGAATCCTTCCACGATTTTCCCATATCATATGAAATTCTGAATCCAGCAAAAGGACCGAGAATTGGCCAATTTAATCCATAATCCCCACGTGTTAGGGTATAGGTTCCATAATACCAAATACTGTCATAAACCAGACTCCCGCATGGATAACGCCCGCCATATGGTACTGGCGAGGCTTTTTCGACTCCTAAATTGGTGACTTTTAGTTGCAACGGATTTTCACCTATTATTTTGGCATGACCTGTACAGGCATTTGCACCCCCGGAACGAGATGTAGCATCCCCAATATTTCCATCTGTCCATGGGGAATAGAGGTTGCCATCTGACGCCCACGACGGATACCATGTGTCTGCTTTGGTATAGTTGGCAAATCGTCCAGAAAATTCGATATCTTTCAACTCTACCGATTTTTGAAAAGGCCAATCAGCCTCATTAGTTATAGGCCAGATAAACGGAGTACATTTTTCTGCCGTTGTATCACTTTTAAAGATGAAAATTTTAGAATTGCTTTTGGGAATATCTTGTGAAATAACAAGATTATGAAAACCTATTGTTAAGGTTAGTAGAAGCAATAATGTCTTAGTTTTTAATGCCATAGTCATAATTATCAATGTATAGGTCATGTTTTTTTTAGTTACTTAGTGTTTTGTTCAGGTAAACGGCGCCCGTATGGTGGGTGCGGTTTTTTGATTGAAACCAGTGTCCATAGATAGTATCACTATATGGATTGAACTCCCCGAAAAAGGAGTTGGGGATGGTCACTTCCCATAAGTCACCATTCTTCTTTTTCCAGTCCTTTATCAATTCAGATCCTTTGATAACTACCTTTTCATTGGGTGCTGCCTGATATACAATGCGCATATCGTCTGATGAGCCTCCGCGGGGAGGGTTGACTCTTTCACGATAAACACCCTTATGGACGGTAATAAGGGTTCCTGGTTGAGCCATGCTGGCTGCTTTCTGAATGGTTAAGAATGGTTCATCTGAAGTGCCCGTGTTTGCATCTGATCCATTTTTGGCCACATGGTATTCCTTCATCAGAGGAGAATTGTGTTGCTGAGTTATGTCCTGTGCCCTGATGCCAGGATGGACTAAAATTAGCCCGTAAATAATGTAGCATAAAATGCGATACTTCTTTTTCAGGTGTCCTTCTTGTTTGTTCATTTTTATTGTGTTTGATTAGTATGTGTCTATTTGGCTTTTACCTTCAAGAATGCTAATAATTACTAATGCATGACATTTCAGAACCCTAATCAAAGCTTTTGTTTTCAGGTCATGGGTAATCAAACGAACTTGCTGATTCTGGCACTGATTCATCACATCAGTTTTTCATTTTCTTATCTGATTTATTATCCCTAAGGTATTTTAACTGGTGGAGTCCAACATTAAAAAGAATTAAATTCCATTTAAAATTCCATCCTCCCTACTAAATAGGGCTGAAACATTGTTTCTTGCATTTGATTCATCAAATACTATAGTTTAATCCAATGGAATAAGCTCCAGCCCTTTAAAATTATACCTGTTACTCATTCCAATCGTTTTTTTAGGGTATACAACAATTTTATTAATACTGGCCTGACTAATTTCCAGGCTTCCTTCCTGTTGCTTTTTTGTCATTATTCCTATATCTCCTTTTGCATTCAAAGTTAAGCTGTCGCTTGATGAGTATATTTCGTAGATATAACCATCGTTTCCATTGTCTTCACTGATTATCTTAAATTTTCCTGGTTTTGTAACATTAACTGTCCAAATCAAACCTTGCTTGATATTCTCTCCCCAACGAATTGTTGTCTTTGTATCATAATCGTAACCTATCCGCCTCACTGCAAATTCGCATTTTGCAACCGGTAAATTAATTTTTCCATCATCTTCTTGTTGAATGGTCTCATCAATTACACGTGCTTCTTTATCAGAAATTTCCAGTACGACAACTGTTACCATGGGCTCCCTGAGTTTAGCGGGTACTGTGATGCTGATTTTTTCTTTCTTCTGCCTGAAATCTAAATCCTGTTTAGATGGATCAGCCAGGCAATAGGCTTTTTTGACCTTTGATAAAATGCCAACAAGTTCAACTTGATCCTGATCCAAATCCTGAAAGTGTAAATATATTTTTCCAGGTTTGCTTGTAATAGCAATCGGAGGGAATTTTAAGGGGCTCGGGTCTGCACCATATATTGATTCACCATTTACTTTGAGCCAATCTCCAATTGCACGAATACTGGCTACCTGCGAAGGTGGTATGGTTCCATCCGGCCTTGGTCCAACATTTAGCAAATAGACACCTCCATTTCCGACAATACGGCATAGGCTATAAATAAAATCACTGTATTCTTCTGAACGATCGTTCTCACCACCATAGGAAGTATATCCCCATCCGCCTGTGGTAACCGATTCGTGGGTTTGCCAGGGTATTTTTAAATCAGGTAACCATGCTGCCTTGCTAACACTGGGTGTTTTTCCATTATCAATTGATACATCAAAATGGCCATATCCTTGTCCCAATCTTGAATTTACCAGTGCCCCGGGTTGGTTCTTTTTTACAATATCCATCATCAATTGACATTTCTGGTCATCCATTTGTATAGGAGTGTCGAACCAAACCATAAATATGTCACCATAATTCCTGGTTAGTTCTTCTACCTGCATGGCAACCTTTCCATTAAAATAGGCATCAAAATCCTTCTGAGGTTTAATCTTACTGCCAAAATCCCAGTCATTTCCTGCCCCACCTTTTTCATGCCAATCCTGGCTTTGTGAATAATAGAAACCTAGGTTCATGTTCCTTTTGGTACATTCATCGGATAATTCCTTAAAAATATCACGACCAAATCCGGCAAAATCCACGAGATTATATGGATTTTTGGAATCATACATGGCAAATCCGTCGTGGTGTTTGGCTGTAATTACGATAAATTTCATACCTGCATTTTCGGCAATATCTACCCACTCTTTGGCATTGAAATTCACGGGTTTAAATAAACCTGCTGCATATTTTTCGTAATCTTTCACTGAGATCTTCCCACGATTCATTATCCACTCAGCCGCTACTTCGTTTCCCTTCCATATTCCTTCAAGCTGGGAATAGGGCCCCCAATGGACAAACATGCCAAATTTTTCTTCATACAGCTTTTCCATATTGGCTCTTATTTCCGGCGTATAGGCCGACACATCTGTTTTTCCAAAATCAACGTTCCCTGAAGTTTCAGTTATAAAGTCGATCTTGTTTGTTTCACTTTTTCTGTTTTTACAGCTCTGCAGTGCTAAAAATAGTATTGCTACTGAGAGGACGACTATTTTTTTCTCAAGTATATATTTCATTTATTGGATTATTATAATTTTTCAATGTAAACATAATAGGCCGGGTATACCCTGCCATCTTTATCGATCAATTGGGCTTCCATATCATACTTACCGGCAGCTATTTTTCCGGTAAAACTAACTTCCTTTTGTCCGGCTTCGATTTTTGATGTTTTTTCCAAATCTGCCACATAAATGTATGCCTGGGTAAAGTCAGATTTCACACTGGCGGGAAAAGTGCGCTCCAGCTCAATCTGGGGTTTCTGTGCCGGAAAAGTTTCGTTTATGCTCAAACCACTTTCTCTGGGAAAGCGGCATAAGCTGATTTTATAGTCCCCATCCTCCACAAATTCGATTTTCCACCTGCCGGTTGACTGGGTGGCATTTGCAGCTCCATATTGATGCCAGGCATGTCCAAACTTACCTGTTAACATATCGTGTGCAGAAATGCGGCTTGGGTTTTCGTGTGGTGATCCAACTTTAATATAGGCATACCTTTCATTTACTCCTTCGTCCATAAAGGACTGCCACCATTTTTCATATCCTGCCGCTAGTTTTTCAGCCTCAATAGGATGTTCTTTTATCACATTTTGTGTTTGTCCGCGATCAATTGACATATCGTACAATTCTGTTCCATTAATTAAGCGCCAATTGTTGTCCATTACTGTATAATTCTTGTATTTCACCAGGTTTTGAAGCCGTTGTGTGTCCATGTACAGTATCCTGTTGGGCCATTTTTGATCTGAATTGTACAACAGTGGTTTCAAGCTTATTCCGTCTAGTGGCTTTACAGGGTTGAAATCGAATCCCAGCAGGTCGACTAAAGTGGGCAGCAGGTCGTAATGGGCCACTAAATTGTCAATATCTTTCCCACCTGTAAGTTGTCCGTTGGGCCAGCGAATAAATAGCGGTACCCGCTGTCCCCCGTCATATTCACTACCTTTCCCTCCTCGTAATCCTGCGTTATAAACACTATGTCCTGCGGCTGATCCATTGTCTGTCGTAAAAATAAGGATGGTATTGTCTGTAAGGCCTAATGCATCAAGTTTGTCTTCTAATGCCTTAAAATTGTCGTCAATGTTGGTGATCATCCCATAGAAACGCTGAGCTGACTCATTAATGCCAAGGTTGTTATATTTATTGAAATATTCTTTGGGAAGGTTATACGGGGCATGAGGCGCATTGGTGGCTATGTAACAGAAAAACGGTCGATCCTGGTTTATTTCAATAAATTTCAATGCTTCATCAAAAAACACATCAGTGCAGTATCCTTTGTATTTTTCTGTTTCCCCGTTGTGCCAGTAGGTATCATCAAAATAGTCATTTTCCCAGTAGTCAGGACCCTGGGTAATTCCACCACCTCCATGCCTCACAACTTCATGAAAGCCTCTGTCTTCCGGGCGGTATGGGTAATTGTCACCCAGGTGCCATTTCCCATACATCGCATTCGTGTACCCGTTCTGAGCAAAAATCTGAGGCAGAATCACCTCGTCCTCATATAAAATGGAACGACCCGTGATGGTGTGATAAGTATTGAGCCTGTTTGTATGCCGGCCGGTCATAATAGAACCACGGGACGGTGCACATGTAGTTGATACATGATAATTAGTAAAGCGAACCGCGTCGTTGGCATACTTATCAATGTTTGGGGTTTTGATGTAAGGATTTCCCATGCATGCCAGGTCTCCCATTCCCTGGTCGTCAGTAATTATGAAGATAACGTTAGGTTTCTTCTGTGCAATTGTATCTGTTGAACCTATTAATAACATCAACAGTAGTATTGAGAAGATCAATTGTAAGGTTTTGTTTTTCATTTTATGTTTATTTATTTTTTCTACTTTTTCCTTTTTACCTATTTTTCCAGTAACCCAACCCTTGACATATCATTCAGCACAAAACCCAATTTCAAAGCAGGGGATCCCGGTTTTAAACTAAAATCTCCATTGCTGGCGTCTGTGAAATTCGGATCGGCGAAAACGCTGTTTTGCTCTCTGCCGGATTTCTTCTGTTTATCTAAATATGCTGCAGCCCAATTGGGATCAGCTTCGTTGAAATATACATTATTGTTCAGATCTACATTTTCAAGGACAGGGCAGTCCTCACCTTTGCAGCGTGCTGTAATAATGATCTGGTCCTTTGTCTTTGAATAAAAAATATTGTTTTGGTAGACAGACCCCGATACATCCCCGGATGGCATGACGTTATAACCTCTCTGGTGCAGACATTCTATGCCGCCTGGGGTTTCTGGCATCAGGTTATATATAATGTTATTCTTAAAGGTGTTTTTTCCTTTATTAATAAACCCTTCACCGCATGAATTGGCAATAATATTATTCTCTATGATGGTTTCATGCTGGTCGTCATCGCAGCGAACGTTTGCATTGATTGATGGGCTGACATTGTCGTGCATGTAATTATATCTTACAATATTGTTTTTGCCTGTTCCTGAAATATATATGCAGTTCCCGTCCCCCATTATTTCCATGGTATGGTTGATATCATTATTTTCAATAAGATTATTTCTGCCATGTAAAAATGGCTCACGCGTATACCAGTCAGGCCTTTTCTCTAAAGGGTCAATCAGCGAATCAATTTCCGTCCACCTTACCGTTTTAGAACACTCAGATTTACCTGAGCGATCCCATTGAATCCTCCCACTCACCACAATACCAATATAGGGCACGTTGTGTATATGGTTGTTTTGTATTATGTTTTCACCACTCTGCCAGGCGAAAATTCCTGCTGAATGCCATATGAGTTTTCCGGTATGGTGGATTTCATTGTTAATAATTTTATTGTTATGGTTTGCATTTTTTGTTCCGGGACCATATCCCGCAAGTAGGATACCTGCACCACCGACATTTTCAATAGTTGAATTTATAATTTCATTCTTTTGACAATGCAGGTCAAGCCTGACAGCTGTCCCTCCACTATTGAAAAAACGGCAATTGTCCAGTATGCAATTCTCTGCACCACGCATTCTGACCATGGCTGTTGGCCGGTCAAACATTTCCCAGTCATGTTGCAGTCCCCATCCGGTTTTGGCAGGTTCCCAATCAAAACGGTCACCTCGGGTGAATGTAATACCGATAAAGCTGATGTTCTTAATGGGTTTGTCATTAGCCCCATCATAATTGATGTCTCCCTCTAGTCTGATGTATTCGGTAAGTCCGGGAACCCTAATATTTTCAGGCTCCTGACCCAGTGGCCAGTAATAAATTTTACCCTTCTTGCTATCCATTACCCATTCACCGGGTTCGTCGAGAAATTCCAAAGCATTCTCAATCCAACAAGTGCCTTCAGGCCAATACCCAATATTTGGTCCGTTAAGCGCATAAGTACCAGGTACACTTGTGCGAATAACTTGTTTCACCTTGTCAACTAATCCAATGGGAAGTCTGTTCATTATCCAGTGCCAGGTTGGTATAATTGTGATTTCGGCGTCATGAAGATTATTCCAATTTTTTAAAACATTGTCAGGTAAGTGAACCAGGTACTTATCATCAGGCTCAGACTTTGCGTACATCTCCTTTTTTTCCAGATAGAATCCTTTGCTTTTTGCTCGCTGCAACATATTATCAGCCATATACAATGTATTGGATTTTTTAATGGCAGCAGGAATATCAGCTTCCCAAATATTGCCGTCTGTTTTTTTCCAATTTGTCACAGGAATGTCTGAACTGATCACCGGTATTTCATCCTGATAAGCTTCAAAAACCAGGCTGTTTTCTCTCGCATCCCAATCGGAGAGATGAATGGTAAATGTTTCATTTAAAATGTATTGGCCACCTCTCAAATAAATCAACACATTTTTTCCGGAATTTTCCCTGATCAGTTTTAATGCCTGTGCGAAAGAAGCTATGGGGGATTCAATCGTCCCCTGGTTTTTATCACTGCCTTCAGGTGACATATAAAATACCTTTGTGCCTCTTTCGGAGCAAGAAAATAATAAGGAAACCAATACAAGTGAAAGGACTGTTTTAGCTAAGAGATTATTATTCATGATCAAGATTTTTGTTTAAAATCAAAAAATTGTAATTATTAATTTAGATTAAGGATTGTTCCGCAAACCGACCTTGGACAAATCGATTGGTACAAAGCCCAATTTCAAAGCAGGTGATTCAGGTTTTAATCTGAAATCCCCATTCGCCGGGTCGATAAAAAGCGGGTCTGTTGCAAGGCTATGCATATCAATGCCATCTTTTTGTGCCTTTTCAAGTGCTTTCTGGCTCAATGCAGGATTTTCGGCGCAGAAATATATGTTATAATCCGTATCGGCCTCTTTTGCCCATGCAGCCGGGAGTCTTGAGTCCTCTCCCTGGTCATAGAAAACCACATCCCCTTTTGAATGATAAAGAATATTCCGTTGAATAGAACCTCCGGTTAGAGGGCCTTCCCGAAGCTTAAAATATACCGGGGGCCGGATCTGACCATTGTGTTTCGACTCAATAATATCTGCAATAATATTATTCTCAGCACGGTTGTTTAGCTTTAAATGGATGCCATGCGAAACACATTTATACATCAGATTTCCGGTAATGAGCGTTCCTCGCTGCCCTCCATCTGTCCTGATTGGACTTTGCATGACAATCTCCTTCTCAAGGTGATGTATGTAATTTTGGCTGATAATATTCCCATTACCTGCCCCCCGAATATAAATGCCGTTGCCATCGCCCATAAGCTCCATCGCATGATGAATCTCATTGTATTCAATGAGGTTGTTTTTTGTGTACTTGAATTCCTCAGCTGCGAATTTGTACTGAGGTCTCTTCTCCTTGCTCTCATCTTTGCTTAGCAACTTAGGGTAGAATTGGTCCAAAAGACCAGAGACGATTATGCCAGAGTAGGGTGTATTATGAATTAAGTTATTGGCAATACGGTTATCGCCACTCTGCCATAAAAATATGCCGGGTGAGTGCCAGTAGATTTCACCGGTATGATGAATATGATTGTTGTATATGAGATTGTTTTTATTAACGTCCTTTTCTCCCGGGCCGTAGCCGCAAAGCAGGATGCCGGTTCCCCCAATATGCTCTATAAGATTACTTTCAATTCTGTTATTCTGCCCATACAAATCTACCCGGATAGCTGAGCCTCCGCTTTGGGAAAAGTGACAGTTCTCGATGAGGCAGTTCTCGGCACCCCTAAGACGAAACATGGCAGTGGCCTTGTCGTGCATTTCCCAATCGTGTTGCAGTCCTTTATCACCTTTAACCCACTGCTCGCGTTCACCATGCATGAATGTTAAACCCCGAAAACATAAATTCCTGACAGGTATGTCTATCGGCCCATTTTTATCTATCTGACCTTCAATGCGGATATATTCCCTGAGTAAGGGCGCTCTTATCCCCTGAGGAGGGCTCCCTGCTCTGGGCCACAGGTAAAGTTTGCCTTCACCTGTATTCAATACCCACTCGCCTGGTTCGTCAAGCGCCTCCAGAACATTTTCAACCCATGCTGATTCTAAGTCTCTGAGTAAATAGAGGCCATCCATCGGATAGGTGGCAGGGAAAGTCGTTTTAGCAATCTTCGCCTTTTCGTCGACCGATGCCAGCGGCAGAATATTAAGAATCCAGACATGATGGGGTCGAATAATTAACTCAACGTCCTCCAGATTTGACCAATTTTTCAATGCTCCTGGCGGAAAATGCAATGTATTTCTGACAGGATTTTTAGACGATAATTCCAAGGATACTGAAGTAGGAATAAATCCCTTTGACCTTGCCCTTGGCAAACGACCTTCAGAATCATACAAGGTGTAGAAATGCCATGGAGTAGCCTTCACTTTGGGAACATCTGTTACCCATACTTTATCCTGAGCAATTTCAGGAAGATCAGGGATTGGATTTTCAGGTTTTTTCCAGGCCTTAATTTCTGCTGTTGCACTAAAAATTACTTCCTCCTTGGGATATGCCTGGTAGGTGATAACTGATTCACCTTCACCTGAGTCCTCCAAACCGAAAACGACAGTTTCATCCAAAAAATAAGTACCTCCTCGCAGCCAGACAATTATATCATCTTTAAAAGAAGTCTTGATTTTTCGAACATGGCTTTTAGCACCATCCAGGCTTGCTAATGGCAACTCCTTTGTTCCTGGATTACCATCATTTCCCACCGGAGAAACATAAATATTTGTTACTCTGTTGCATGCAGAAATGCTTAGTGAAATTGCGATGAGACTTAGAACAAGCAAATTATTTTTAATCATTTCTTAATGTATTTTGTCAATTAATATATGATTTGTTACGAATAGTATGATATACCTGGTCCTTTTCCATATTTGGGCCACTAATTATCTCCAGGTAATTTTCCCCTCTCTCTTTTCGGTATCAACCCAAACACTTGCATGCTCAAATTCCCTTGTAAACACCCATGCATCAGCACTTTTACGTTTGTACGCACCCTTAGGAGCCCCAAGTGGTTTGGAAAACTCAGGATAATCTACCAGTGAACCGGAAGCCCTTGTCCAGCCCCAACCATACTGAAAATAGGAGTAGGGTTGTGCGCCAATCAGGTAGCATGACAAATAAAACTCAACCCTTTCTTTCGATAATTTCTCCATTTGCTGGTCTCTATTTTCTTCACTATTGTCTGTATTTGATTTGGGTTCAGCTTCGACACCAATGCGAAAAATTGACATTGTACCGGCTTTTGCAATACGTAGCATATTGTCCCAGTCTTTAAGCAGGTTCTCCTTGTTGATCAGATCAGCATTGTAATGTTCAAACATAATGGCATCAACCACAGGAAAAACATATTTGGCTTGATCATCATGCGCATTGTTTCCAAGAAGTATTTTTTCAGCACCTATTTTTTTCTTCAAATTGCCCATCATTAGCCCCATGGCTTTTTCAACTTCATCCTTCTTGTCCGGTCTCAGCCATACAAATCCATGCATTTGATCAATAAAAGCTCCGTCACAACCAGACTCCTTAACTCCTTTGGCAACAGTGTTCACCCACCATTCCCGAAATTCAGGATTCAGCACATCAAAACTCAATGTTGTCCCCCTTCGGTTTAATTCTCCCGTCTTAGGGTCTATTAGCAGGAATTTTTTTAATTCCGGGTGTGCGTCAATATTTTCTATTGTAAAATTCTTGCTGTAGGATGTAAAAGGCCATGCCCAGGCAGAATTAAAATAGAACAGTACTTTAATATCAGGCTTAATCTTTTTAAATGCAGCCGCTTCATGTTTTGCCCCTAATTCAGCAGCACCTAATTCCTTGAGGCCATGTGATTTCTCGATGCAGATGAAGTCGGTTCTTTTTGCAATAAAACTCACCTCTTCAGGCTCTAAAACCCGATTTCCATCACCAAACATACAATAAAGGGGAGTTACGTCCCAGCTAAATTCCGGATAGAAATCTTTTGATTGAAATATGCTTTTATCACTGTTAAGCAAATTTTGAGTCCAGGAAAACTGACTAAAAAACAGGATTGATACAAGGACGAGTAGGGATAATTTTTTCATGATACTTTATTATTATTGAATTTTTTCATTGAAGACCAATATGTCCAAAAGTGATGATTTGTCCATTTGCCATGAGATATTTCTCATACTTATTGAAAATGTTGGATAGGCTCAAAATTCGCTCCTTTTTTTTTGTTTTAATTGCTCTTATTGGTTCTTTTCTTGCTAATATCATTCATGATGTTGCTTATTTGCCACATGTGTTTTCCAGGACTCTTTTGCTATCTGGCTATTAATGTCCCACATAGTTCCGTTTTGTGAACCTTATAATATCATCTCTTAAGATGTTCTGATCCGTATCATCAGGCTAGTTCAGTTCTTCAAATACCTCAAAAACCGTGTTATTTTTTATCCTTGTAACAAATACATTTATTCAGATGTCCGAAAATCATAATAACGCGGCTGAAGAAATGGCGTAGTGCAATGGAGGCTATTATCTCAAATATAAAACGGGATTCAATATTTTTACTTGTAATTGGAATGGATAGATTCACTTTCAGACGAAGGTCCTTTGGAGTATTTTGGTATATAACTACAGGGTAATGACCGGATTAATTCTTGCCCGGATCAAACCCGGCCCACAAGTCTGCTGATCGGCGGAACGAGCAGTAAAAAAGAGCGTTTTGAATGATAAACCTATAAACGGGATGAAAAGATGTGTAAAAAAATCAAAATCCAACTGATATTAACAATATGAACTGAGATATTAACCGGATTTTAGTCTGTTATTGCTGAGCAATGGTTTTTGTTGTGAAAAATTCTCCCACGCATCAAAAAATCTGATGGTTATTAACAAAATTGAGGACATTATTGACAGACACTAATTAGTTAATTAGAGAATGAGTGAATGGGTAGTGAAAACATACATAAATGTTGGCAATAATTACTTGGAAGTTTTGTAATTTGGTTTCTAAATTAAAGAATTAAATAAATGACATTTACATCATCAATTCCGGACTTTGTAATCCGCAAAGCCGAAAAAAAAGACGCACAACTCATACTTGACTTCATTAAAGCTCTGGCCGCATATGAGAAGCTTTCTGAAATGGTATGTGCTTCTGTTTCGGATATAGAGAAAAATCTTTTTTCGGAAAAGCCTGTAGCTGAGGTTGTTTTTGGAGAATATAAAGGAGAGGCAGTTGGTTTTGCTTTGTATTTCTATAATTTCTCCACTTTTTTGGGTAAACCAGGAATTTACCTGGAAGATTTGTTTGTGCTGGAATCAATGCGGGGGAAGGGTTTCGGGAAGGAATTATTACATTACCTGGCAAAACTTGCTGTTGACAGGGGCTATGGAAGACTTGAATGGAACGTTCTCGACTGGAATACTCCTTCTATCGAATTTTATAAATCTATTGGAGCAGAAATAAAGAAAGAATGGCTCTTAAACCGGTTAACCGGTGATGCCCTTGTAAAACTTGCAGAATCGTTTTCGTAAAACGGATCAGCAGGATTGACCTATATGAACCAGTTCAATACTACCATAGTTTATTCCCTTACCAGTTTCCCGAAAATTAATGAAATAAGTCTGTATCTGAATCTTAGTTTAGTTTATAAATTATTTTAAACATTGAATTATTTGTTCAGAAGGCGATAAATTCATATCATATCTGAATTGTGGTTTATAATGAGAATCTGTAAAGGATTATTTTCTGCCGTGATTTATCAGCCATCAGCTTATAATTTTATGTCCGGAAAAGTTTATAAATTGTTTATTTTCCTTGTATTCACTCTTTTGAAATTTAGGATAACAAGCTTAACTTTGACAGGCTATTAAAATTATTCCCATGAAATGGAAAGCTTCTGATATCCCTGATCTTACTGGTAAAATAGCCCTGGTTACGGGTGCAAATTCAGGACTGGGTTATTACACCTGTCTCGAATTGGCCCGTAAAGGCGCTCACGTGGTTCTTGCTTCCCGAAATAAGGACCGGGGAAATGCTGCACTTGAAAAAATTAAATCGGAAATTCCTTCTGCTGATCTGCAATTTATGAAGCTGGATCTGGCAAATATTGAATTGGTAAAGCATTTTGCTGATGCCTTTATGGATGAATATGAGAAACTGGATATTCTGATAAATAATGCAGGTGTGATGGCAATCCCGCTTCGTCGCACAGTCCAGGGATTTGAAATGCAGTTTGGCACGAACCACCTGGGCCATTTTGCCCTTACTGCCCTTATGTTCAATTTCATTGAAAAAACACCTGGAGCACGGATCGTCAACGTTTCCAGCCTGATGCATAAATTCGGTAAAATTAATTTCGATGATATGAACTGGGAGAAATATTACTCTAAATGGTCGGCCTACAGTCAGAGTAAACTCGCGAACCTTTTATTCACCATTGAACTCGACCGGCGGATCAGGCTGGCAGGAAAGCAAACCAAAGCAATGGCATCGCATCCGGGCTATGCATCAACAAATCTTCAGATACGCGGAGGGGAAATGGAAGGGTCCCGGGCAAATGTTGCCGTTAATAAAATCATGAATAAAATAATTGCACAACCTGCATGGAAGGGTGCATTACCATCTTTGTACGCGGCAACTTCTGATCAGGTGCAATCAGGTAAGTACTATGGTCCTTCCGGTATAGGGTCTGTGCGCGGTTATCCAAGGGAAGAAAAGATAAACCCGAAATTCACAGATCAGGAAACTGCAAAAAGATTATGGGAAGAATCGGAAAAATTAACCGGAATTAAATTTAATTTTTAAATTTGCACCATATCGAAGAATTACTTCCTATGAGAATTGTCTTTATAACCTTCAGCTAAGTCCCTGTAGCTTTACCGGGCTCCCTTCAATGTACCTGCAGCAGACTGCAGTATGTTCGGATTAATCAATTATCCATGAAGCCTTTGGCTTATTTACATCTTTAATCATGTCGGGTTATAAATTTAATTTCTCAGGATTTTTTTTACTTTTTTCCGGTAAATCTATAAAATCATTATGGGCTGACCTTAAG
>CAYGFI010000044.1:0-2440 GCA_964349045.1 uncultured Chitinophaga sp. | reverse complement strand
CCTTAAGGAAGCAATCGGTGGAACAGAAAAGGATTTCACCCGGATTAACTTAGGTAAAGCAATTTTTTTATTAGCCATTCCAATGGTTCTTGAGATGATCATGGAATCGGTATTTGCCATTGTGGATATCCTTTTTGTTGCCCGGCTTGGTGCCGACGCTATTGCAACCGTGGGTATTACCGAATCGGTGATGACCCTGGTTTATGCTATTGGTTTTGGTTTAAGCATTGCAACAACAGCCATAGTTTCCAGAAGAATCGGAGAACATAATCCTGAAAATGCCTCTAAAAGCGCCTTCCAGGCTATCCTGGCAGGCCTGGTAATTTCCGCTTTCATTGCTGTACCAGGAATTATTTATTCGAAAGATTTACTGAAGATAATGGGAGCATCAGATACGGTTATCGCCACCGGATACATGTACCCGGCGCTGATGATTGGCGGAAACAGTGTTATCATGTTATTATTTATTATCAATGCCGTATTCCGCAGTTCAGGTGATGCAGCCATTTCCCTGCGCGTCATGGTGGTTGCCAATGTTCTTAACATAATTTTAGATCCTTGTTTTATCTTTGGATGGGGGCCGTTTCCGGAGCTGGGCGTCATGGGAGCAGCGGTAGCAACCAACATTGGAAGGGGAATAGCTGTAATCTATCAATTTTATATGTTATTCAAAGGAAATCACCGCATCAAACTCAGGATACGGCACATGAAAGTTTCGATAGAGATCATTCTGAAATTACTACGACTCTCCCTTGGTGGAATTTTCCAGAATCTTATTGCTACATCGAGCTGGATATTTATGGTGCGTATCATCAGTGGATTTGGAACTGAAGCGGTAGCCGGGTATTTTATCGGGATCAGGATTCTCATATTCACATTGCTTCCTTCCTGGGGACTCGCTAATGCAGCCGGAACCCTTGTAGGCCAGAATCTGGGAGCAAAAGAACCCGGGAGAGCAGAGCGTGCCGTAATGGCTGCTGCCTGGTTTAATATGATATTACTGGGGCTGGTTGCACTGGTTTTTATTTTTAAAACGGGTTACTTTATTTCTCTTTTTACAAAAGATATGGCAGTAGTCCAGGCAGGGATCACCTGCCTGAGAACCATCAGCTATGGCTATGTTTTGTATGCCCTGGGAATGGTAATGATCCAGGCATTTAACGGGGCGGGCGACACCCGAACCCCAACACTTATCAACCTGGTGGCTTTCTGGGCAATCGAAATACCTCTGGCTTATATCCTGGCTACAAAAGCCGGAATGCAGGAACAAGGAGTTTATGTAGCTATTATTATTGCTGAAACGGTTCTTTCGCTGACGGCTTTTTATCTTTTCAGAAAAGGACATTGGAAAACAAGAATTGTATAGGGGCAAACAGGTGACTCCGACAGGCTCAGTCACCTTTTTTCTTTTTTTTCTTTTTTTCTTTTTTTTCAGAACCCCCATCTGATAGAGACTTCTTTTTCTTTTTTTTGCCGGGCTCTTTTTTAGGTTCACTTATTGAATGAATGACTATTTCATGAATTGAATCTTTTCTGCTGACATGCCCCAGCAGGTGCTCAACATCTTCAAATCTTAAAATGTCGCGCACCTCGGAATGTGCCTCTGCTACTTTAAACGAAACACCCCGTTTTTCGAGATCGATGTAGAGCTTTTTTATTAACCGCGCGCCGCTTGAATCCACGTATGCAGAGGTACTTAAATCAAGAATGACCACCTTCAGATGTTGTCCTTTGGAGAGGATCTTTGCCCACACAGTATGATAAACGTTTGCCACATTAAAATATAAAAGCGGAGATTCTACCCTGAACAGAAGAACACCCTTTAGAGTTTCATTATCGGGGTGGCGCTTAATATCGGTGTACCTGTTTGTTCCGGGAATTCTGCCCAGAAAAGCAACGTGAGGGGAGGAAACGATCCTGATTAATAAAATAAGTGAAGCTATCGCTGCAATGATAACTCCCTGAAGTATGCCAAAAATTATAACACTCAGCAATGCCAGGATTGCAATTATAAAATCGAAATGATTCACTTTTCGTAAGCGGTTAAATTCCTTAAAATCCACAAGTCCCCTTATGGCAACAAGAACTATCGAAGCAAGCATCACTGTGGGCAGATTTTTGAGCAGTCCTGTTAAGAAAAGGAGACAAACAGCAATGGTAGCGGATGCGATTACCAGGGATACCGGTGTTTTTGCCCCGGCTTCTTCATTCACAACCGATTGTGACAAGCCTCCGCTTACAGGGTATCCGTTACCCAGTGATGTCGCAAGATTTGCCACACCTATTGCCAGCAATTCCTGGTGCGCATCAATTTCATAATCATTTTTATGAGCCAGCGCTTTTGCAGCAGAAACACTTTCAATATAGGCCAGCAGAAAACAGGCAAATGCCAGGGGGAGGGCATGCAGCAGATCTTCTATGTTAAAGCTGGGAAAATGAA
>CAYGFI010000043.1:16799-29429 GCA_964349045.1 uncultured Chitinophaga sp. | reverse complement strand
AATTTGAACAATTTTACTTCATTTGTGAACATTTGTTCTATGCAGGCATAGTATCTGTTCCTTAACTTTATCATGAATTGCGAAAATTAAATTTAACATCAGAAAAATATGAAATCAAAATTACTAATTGCTTTCTTGTTTTTATTTATGGGGTCCGCATTTACCCAGGAATACCGGATAAGCGGTAAAGTCACTGAAACAAACGGAAATGCTCTCCCGGGAGTAAACATTTTAGAAAAGGGAACATATAATGGCGCCGTTACAAATCTCGAAGGTAACTATACAATTACTGTTTCCAGGCAGGATGCTTCCCTTATATTCTCATATATAGGTTATCTTTCACAGGAAAGAGTAACTGGAGGGCAAAGTACAATAGATATAATACTTGAACTGGATATCGCCTCAATGGAGGAGGTAATCGTAATTGGATATGGTACTATCAAGAAAAAAGATCTGACAGGTGCTGTTTCCGTTGTGAATACAGACGGCTTTAAAAATGTGCAATCCCTATCAGTAGGTGAAGCAATTCAGGGGCTTGCATCCGGTGTAAATGTAAGGTCAAATGGTGACATAGGAAGTGAACCAAATATTAAAATCCGTGGTATCGGAAATATAAGTAACAACAATCCATTATATGTAATTGATGGCTTTATAACAACCGGTGGCATCAGGGACCTCAATGTTAATGATATTGAATCCGTACAAATTCTGAAAGACGCCAGTGCGGCTGCAATTTATGGAAACAGGGCCGCTAATGGTGTTATTATCATTACAACCAAAAAAGGGAAGTCTGGCCCACCAAAAGTTGAATTTTCTGCAAAATACGGTATTGAAAAATTACCGTCACTAAACCTGATGGATACGACCGATTTCTTTTTCTTTAACAATATGGCTTATGATAATGCCGGAGTTACCAGGCAAAATCATTTTACCAACAATACTGACTGGGAAAAAGAAGCATTACAAACAGGATATTCCAGTGATTATAATTTTGGAATATCGGGAGGGTCGGAGTTCAGCAGTTATCTGGTTTCAGCAAACTATTATTCCAATACAGGAACATTTAAAGGTACAAGCCTTGAACGCTTCAGTATCAGGGTAAACACAGAAGCCAAAAAAGGCATCTTCACATTTGGAGAAAACCTTGCCATCAGCAGTACAGCTGTTGTACCATTCAGCGGTGGAAATCCAATTACCGATATCATGCGAATGACACCTGATATTGCCGTTTATGACTCAATTAATCCCGGGGGATTCGGATATGGGGATGTTTCAAGAGCAAGAACCTTCGGAACCAATCCATTAGCTATCCAGAATCTTGTAATTAATAAATCTGAAAACGCCCGGCTAAGAGGAAATTTCTATGGCGAAGCAAATATTTTCAAGTTTTTAACTTACAAGTTGAATGCAGGTTATGAAACCAGTTTCGATGCTTATAAAAATCTGAGAAAAGTGGGTGACTTCACTTTGAACCTTCCGTACGAGCCTTCTCATGTATATGAAAATAAGGCCCGGTATCAATCTTTTATGTTGGATAATCTACTCACATTTATAAAGAGTTTTGGCAATCATAATGTAAATATTGTTATGGGATCGAGTTACCAGCGGGAGGGATATGAGCAAATCTCCGGATTAAACAATGATATCTTTGTATCAGGCGGGCAATATCTTGACGTTCTGAATGCCGGAAGCAGCAATCCAAGGGTTGGCGGCTTCAGATCTGAAATATACCGAATTTCCTATTTTGGTCGCTTGCAATACGACTTTGCCGGAAAGTACCTGTTCAGCTCTACTCTGAGAAGGGACGCTACCTCCCAGTTCGGACCTGATTACCGTACCGGATATTTCCCATCAGTTTCTGCCGGTTGGAAGTTAAGTGAAGAAGATTTCTTTAAAGTGGAGTGGCTGGATAATCTGAAGATCAGGGTAAGCTATGGTGAACTTGGAAACAGCGCGTTTCAGAACTGGGGAGGAAATTCGGGTATTTATGACTATATACCCAGTTTAACCACCTTCCCGCTTGCAGTATTTGGAACCGGGCAATATGAAACTTTGCTTAACGGAGCTACCCAAAGAGAACTGGTAAACACTAACCTTACATGGGAAACAAAAAAACAAACAAACTTTGGAACTGATTTTGGACTTCTGAAAAACAGGCTGCAGGTTTCTGCCGATTATTACATATCTACAACCGAGGATGTACTTGTTCAGTTCCCTATCCTGATTGCTACAGGAAATGATGGAGGTAGTCCCTGGGTGAATGCAGGAAGTCTGAAGAACTCAGGAGTTGAAATTGATGCCAGCTGGAGAGAAAACCGGGGTGATTTCAGATATTCTTTTTCTGCAAATCTGACAACTATTAAAAATGAGGTGCTTGACCTTCCTTATGGGGATAGCAGAATTGTTACCGGGCTTTGCATTAGTGAAGTGGGCAGTCCCATGGCATTGTTTTATTTGATCAAAACAGATGGAATCTTCCAGTCTGAAGATGAGGTTCTTGCTCATACCAATTCAGCAGGAACTGTTATACAACCAACCGCCAAGCCCGGAGATCTACGCTTTATTGATTATGACGATAACGGAATAATTTCAGCAGCCGGCGATCGACAGAATGCCGGTAGCCCCTGGCCAAAACTGGAAGCAGGTTTATCTTTTGATGCTTCATATAAAAATTTCGACTTTTCAATGCATGGTTATGGCGCATTCGGACAAAAGGTATGGAACGGAACAAGATCGCTTACGGAACGTTTTAATGATAATTCAAATTACAGAAATGATATTAATCCGTGGACACCGGAAAATACAAATACCGATTTCCCAAGGGTAATTTTTGGGGACGAAAGAAACTCCATGGGTAATACCGACAGATGGATTGAAGATGGATCTTTTTTCAAGATCCGCCAACTGACACTTGGATATACTCTTGACCTGGATCCCATTAATAAGTATGTGAAAAACCTTCGATTTGCAATTACCGGTCAGAACTTGTTCACATTTACAAAATACACCGGTCTGGATCCTGAGTTTAATAATGGATATATACTGGAATTCGGGGTTGACGGAAATTCGTATCCCACACCAGCTATATATTTATTTTCTGTAAGTGCTCAATTTTAATATAAACAATCAGAACCATGATAAAGAAAGCTATCATATTGGCAATTTTCATTACTGGACTTACTGCCTGTAACGAAGACATTTTGAACGTCGAAAATCCTAATGTTCCTACACAGGCTACATTCTGGAAAACCGTAGATGATGCTCAAAAAGGGCTTACCGCCACCTACAGCCAGTTTACCAGGGTTGGTAACTGGTCAAGATGGATATATTTCAGATACGACCTGACTTCAGATGAAGCATACAGTAATAGTCCATGGAACGAGCTAAAAGACTGGACGCAATTTAACTATGTTAATTATAATTTCATCCAGGGTGGGGAAACTATTTTCAAAGGCCATTATAAGCAAATATTTGAAGCAAATCAGATCATTGCATTCGCTCCATCAATAATTGGCGAAAATGAAGCGAAAAATACACTTCGTGATCAGATCATAGCCCAGGCCAGGTTTATTCGTGCGTTTGACTATTTTAACCTGGAAGTACTTTTCGAGAACCTTCCTATCGTGCTTGAACCCTCTAAAGCCGGAGATAATTATGAGTTTGGTGGGCCTGCAGAGATCTATGATATCATCATCAATGATCTCCTGCTTGCTATTCCTGCTCTTCCCGGGGAATGGACAAACGCGGACAAAGGTAGAATCACCAAAGGTGCGGCATATGCATTATTGGGAAAAGTATATATGCAATTGCACAGATGGCAGGATGCCAAAGATGCATTTTACTGGCTGGTTGAAGGAGATGGTAAAAATTATTATGGGCTGATGGATAATTATAATGACAACTTCACCCATTACAATGAGAATAATATGGAGTCGGTATTTGAAATCCAATTTACTGATGTAAATGAGACAGAAATGGACAGGAATAATGGATCGGATATTGATGATGATGTGGCAGAAATGGCACTCGGAAACACCAGATCGCAGTTCTTTGCACCTGCCGGCATAGGATGGTCGGACGGACAACCCAGGCCCTGGCTTGTTACAGAATATAAAAAGGAACCCACCGTAGACGATCAGGTGAATGGAACCCTTATTGATGATCGCCTCCGGGTAAGTATCATATATCCCGATTTATTTAAAGATTTCCCAAATGAAAGACTGTTTAACGGAACAATTACCAAATGGCGTTTTAACTGGTTTTCTAATTGCTTCTTTAGAAAGTACGGGGATGACTATTTTAAAGACAGGACCGACTATTATTCCCCAATCAATTACAGGGTAATCAGGTATGCCGATGTCTTACTTTGTTATGCCGAATGCCTTGCACAGCTGGGTGATGTTCCTAATGCAGTACCATACGTTGACCTGGTAAGAACACGACCCAGTACTAATCTTCCTCCCATGGCAACAAGTACAATACCTGAAATTGCGGCCAGTATAAGTTCAAAAGACGCTTTCCTAAAAAGATTGCAGATGGAAAGATCTCTTGAATTAAGCCTCGAATCAGTAAGGTGGATTGACCTTAAGCGCTGGGGCTTGCTGGAAACTCAGGCAGGTATTGATGAATTAATAACGCGTGACGCTGATTTTGCGAATTTTGAACTTGGAAAACACCATATCTTACCTTTACCCCAGTTTGAAGTGGATAATAATCCAAATATGTCACAGAATCCTAAATATTAAATTCTTTTGCAATCAATGTTTTAATCCTAATTGTTTAACTAAAAACCGTTAATTATGAAAAAACTTCTATTCCTGAGTGCTTTTATAGCATTCCTGTGCGGACAAATTTTGTCAGCGCAAACTCATCACTGGCCCTTAACAACAAACCTTAATGATGTTGTGGGAACCCTGAATGGCACCAACCACGGTGTAACTTTTGGCAATGACGCTGTACGTGGTCCTGTTGCACTTTTTGATGGAGTCAGTGCATATGCCAACTTACCTTCTTTTGTGAATGGAAATGCTGCAGTTACAGTTACATGCTGGTGGAAAATGGAGGAATCACGGGTCTGGGCTCGTATCTATACTCTTGGTAAAGGCGATCAGGTCGAACCAAAAGACGTTATGATGGTTATCCCGGTAAGTGGTAATAATAATATGTACCGCTTTACTCTGTCCGACCCCTCTGGTCCATGGGTTGATGCCGACTTTCCAAAAGAAGTTGTTGATGTAACTACAAATACCTGGTATTGGTCAGCTGTTGTTTTGAAACCGGATTCCATAATCGTTTATCATAATGATTCACAAATCCTGGCTGAGAGTGGTTTTACAAGGCCGATTAACACTTTGGAAGACACCGAAAACGCTATTGGAAAAAGTTTCTGGCCGGATCTAACATGGAAAGGTGCAATCAGTGATTTACGGTTTTATAATACAGCCTTAACTAAAACTGAAGTCCTTGCATTGTATAATTCTACCAATATAAATGTTGGTATTTCGAAAAATGCTTTACAGTCGGATATTCCTGTCGTTTTTTCAGAAAATAATAAGATCCGTGTAAAATTGAATAAATCATTTAACAACGAAGTCGTTTCTGTATATAATGTTACCGGGGCAATGATTGCCAGGAAACCTGTTACAGAAATCAGTAATTTTACTTTTAATACCGGAATTTATATTGTAAAAGTGCAGGGCAATGATTTGAATTATGCCACAAAAGTATTAGTAAAGTAACGCTTGATTAAAAAGAAGGGTGTGATAATGCACCCTTCTTTTTATTTTCATTCATTTCATTTTTTAAATGACTTTTTAAACCTACATTTTGAAATACAGGTTTCTATATATTATTGTCCTTTTTTTAATCAATAATTTGATTTATTCACAGGATCTGAAGAACCCGCTTTTCCTGGATAACGAATGGCCGGGATATGCAATCGGAGATCCCTATGTGTTGAAACACAATGGCGTATTTTATCTTTATTGCAGTACAAAAGACAGTGAGACAGGGATTAAATGTTGGAGCTCAAAAAACCTGGTAAACTGGTCATATGAGGGTTTATGTTCAACAGACCCAAAGTCAAAAGCTGCTTTCGCACCTGAAGTCGTTTATTGGAACGGAATATTTTACATGTACACCTCACCCGCTGGAAACGGACACTATGTCCTTTCAGGTTCTTCTCCAACCGGCCCATTTACTGTAGTATCAACAAACCTGGGCAAAAGTATTGATGGCTCTGTATTTATTGATGATGATGCCAGTTGGAAATTTTACCACGCTTCCCCGCAGGGAATTATGGGATGTTCTATGTCCACTCCTGTTTCAATTGGTCCCGACATCAACCTGAATGCAAAGATTTATAATAACTGGACGGAAGGTCCATGCGTTTTCAAAAGATATGGGAAATATTATATGATCTATACAGGTAACCATGTGATCAGTAAAGGTTACCGGATTGATTATGCTACTAATTCAACAGGCCCTCTTGATGCTTTCACACCTGCTGTCCTCCAGAATCCTATCCTTCTGGATGCATTGGGATTGCATGTAGGCCTGGGACATGGCAGTATTTTTGTCGGACCCGATCTGGATAGTTATTACCTCACCTATCACAACCTGGTCTCAGGAAACGGACCGTTCCGAAGATTAAATTTTGACCGTATCGCCTGGAACGGCGATAAAATGGTTTTACTGGGACCAACAGTCTTTGCCCAACACAATCCGGAATTACCTGATGCATATGACTATTTTAACAGGGCCGTAACGGGAGATGGTTGGATAATGCCTGAAGGTGGTAGATGGAGTATAAATGATTCTGAATTCCTGGTTCAGGATACTACGATTATTAACGTCCCAAATTGGTTTATGGCGATATTGGACAGTACTGCGCAAACAAATTATACCGCCGAATTCAACATAAAAGAAACTAAAAGGGAAAATGAGAGTGCAACACTAGGGGCTGTATTTGGATTTACAGATAATGAAAACTATGGAATTGCCCTTCTGAACAGCTTTTCAAACCAGCTTGAAATTAATTTCATACAAAATAATACCTGGGGAACTCCTAAGCTTATCGATATGCCATCCGGAACTGATTATTCAAAATTACATTGCATCCGCATTGAAAAGTTTAATGATCAGTATAAATTTTTTGTAGATGGCCTTTTTAAGCTTACCACTGCGAATGGATTGGGAGCCGGAAAAATAGGGTATCTTACTAATTGGTGCCATGGTGATTTTGGTTTTATTGCTTACAGTAATATGGTACATGGAACTGGAACATTTGATGTCTATAAACCGGTTCCAGGAAAACTGCCTGCAATGCAATATAATTCAGGTGGAGAAGGTACCGGATTTCATAAAGAAACTCCCTCCGTTCAGACAGAAAATATTTTAAGAACCGATGAAGTGGAATTGGTTGAATCCTCCCTGGGAGGATATGCCCTGGCATCAGTCGGGCCCAATGAATGGTTCAACTACAAAGTAAATGTTGAACTGCAAAGAATGTACAATAACGAAATAATATACTCAACTGATCAATCCAACTGTAAGGTCCGATTCTTACTAGATGGAACAGATGTTTCCGGAGTGGTTGACCTTCCCTCCACCGGTAGTAATAGTACCTGGGGATCTTTCGTTGTAAAAGACCTTAACCTTACAATTGGTTATCATACCCTGAAAGTAGAAGTGATTTCCGGAGTATTTCATTTATATTCCATGGAATTTGTTGTTGCCGACAATCAGGCTTTCGATAAAACTGTCAGCTTTGACGGCACTTTCGGAACTGGCTGGAAATATGACGATGGAAACTGGCAGATTCTCAACAATAGTGCATTTATTGACGGATTTGGTAAACGAACCTACGGTAGTGATGCATGGAGAGATTACACCGTAGAGACGGATATTCAATTTACCCGCAGTATGAATGCAGGCTTAATTTTCCGCGTTACTAATCCTGCCCTTGGCGGCGCCGGCGATAGCCCTTCTGCAGGAACAGATTATCTCCAGGGTTATTTTGTGGGCTTTAATTATAACACGGTCGTACTCGGTAAACATAATTACGGTTGGCAATCGCTTACTACTTCTTCCGGCGATTTCTCCTTTGATACCTGGTACCATTTGCGGGTAGTCGTACTTGAAGGCCGGATAAGAGTATATCTGAATGACATGAATAATCCCGTTATCGATTACACCGATCCTTTTCCTTTCCTATCCGGAATGGCAGGATACCGCTCCTATAACACCGGAGTAAAATTTGATAATTTTCATGTCACCTCAGACCTGCTCATCACTTCCGAAAGGGAAAACTCAAATCTCAAAACTTATCCCCAAATCCTAATCTTCCCTAATCCGGGTTCTGACTATGTCACGGTTACATTTGATAAAAAAGCAAATCGTGTAATACGTATATTTGACTTAAGAGGAGCTGCCTTAATTACTGAAATTTCGGACAAGGTAAAAATCAGCTTCCCTGTTGACCATCTTAATCCGGGAATGTACTTTATCCGCGTTGATGATGGTTCAGAAACACAGATTAAAAAATTGATTTTAAATTGAAATATAAAATTAAAACTTAATAAAATGAGAGACCGACTTTTTCTTCCTGCAATCCTGCTTTTTTTTATACTAATAATGGTTTCAGGTTGCAATACAAACCAAAAGACTTTGCAGGATTCGGGTAATAATACCCAAACGAGATGGAGTAGTGAAAAGGCTCAGGAATGGGGTAGTAACAATCTTTGGTACAGAGGTGCCAATTTTAATCCAAGCACTGCGATCAATCAACTGGAAACATGGCAGGAAGGAAGCTTTGATCCTGAAACTATTGACAGGGAATTGGGATGGGCCGAGGATATAGGATTTAATAGCATGCGGGTTTACTTGCACCACCTTGCATGGCAGGTTGATAAACAAGGATTCAAGTCCCGGATGAATGAATACTTGTCGATAGCGGATAAACACGGAATCAAAACCATTTTTGTTTTTTTTGATGATTGCTGGAATGAAGAATACCAGGCAGGAAAGCAGCCTGATCCGAAACCGGGAATACATAACTCAGGCTGGGTGCGCGATCCGGGAGGTCTTTTGCTTCAGTATCCTGCAATGATGGATACACTGGAAGCATATGTAAAAGATATCCTGAGCACATTTAAAAGCGACAACCGGATTCTTCTGTGGGATCTCTACAATGAACCTGGAAACAATGGCCTGGGTAATAAAAGCATGCCTTTACTTAAAAATGTGTTTTCCTGGGCCCGTAAAATTAATCCAACCCAACCTGTTTCAGCTGGACTCTGGAATAAAGATCTTGCAGAGCTTAACCAATTCCAGTTGGAAAATTCAGATATTATTACTTATCATAACTATGAGAATGAGATAAAGCACAAGGCTGCGATTGACTCACTCAAGGTGCACAACCGGCCAATTATTTGTACCGAGTACATGGCACGGACAAGAGGTAGTAAGTTTGAAAATATCATGCCGTTATTAAAGCAGGAAAATATTGGCGCCATTAACTGGGGGCTCGTTTCCGGCAAATCAAATACAATTTTTGAATGGAATAAACCCATTCCTGATGGAACTGAACCAAAGATATGGTTTCATGATATTTTCAGGCAGGATGGAAGTGTATTTGACCCGTCTGAAATCCTTTTAATTAAAAAAATAACAGGTAAATCAGAGTAAATTCTACTGATACCAAACCAAAACTGAATAATATGATTCCACATCTGAAAACTATCATTTCAATAATTACTTTTCAGGTCCTCTTGATTAACGGTTTTAGTCAGCAACCAGACCCTCCCGGGCAGGTAAAAGATAGTAAGTCTGTCAATGAAGCCTATCTTTTTGCTCATATGACACATCAGGATTATGGTAAACTCTATTACACAGTAAGTCTGGATGGACTGCACTGGAAAATGCTCAATGATGGCAAAAGCGTATTTGATGAATACAAAGGTCACCCTGATATCTGCAAAGGTCATGATGGCCGATATTATATTGCAGGAAACAAAAATGACGCCGCGCCTGATATAAATATCTGGGTTTCTGAGGATCTTATTAAATGGGAACATTTCAGCGATTACACCCCGGAACTGAAGAAAACACCCGGGTATGAAAATGCACTTCAACGGATCGGAGCACCAAAACTCTTTTTTGACAATTCGTCTTCACTCTATGTCATGACCTGGCATACTCCACATGAGCCAGGAACAGAAAAAGATCCGGAACGGTATTGGGCAAGTCAGCGAACCTTGTATGTTACATCAAAGGATCTGAAATCTTTTTCCGAAATTCCACATCGCCTGTTTGACTGGGATATGGGAACTATTGATGTTATTATCAGAAAAACAAATGACACTTATTATGCAATATTAAAAGACGAGAGATATCCTACTTTTGAATGGGTTACAGGAAAAACAATACGGATTGCAAGTTCTGATTCCCTTCTTGGTCCATATTCCTATCCTTCGGATCCGATCAGTCCGAATTTCCGGGAGGCTCCAATGCTTATCCCTTCTCCCGATAATAATAACTGGTATCTTTATTATGAACAGTATCCCGGGATATCTTATGGCCTTTCTGTTGGCCGGCAACTCGAAGGTCCGTGGTTTCAGGTTTCAGGATATACTTTTTTCAGCACCTGGGATAAATACTCCATGCCACCTTCTGTTCGTCATGGCTGTATGATCAGTATTACAAAAAAAGAATACGATCGGCTTGTTGATCATTTTGGATTTGCAGAGGTAAAAGTAAAATAAGAAAGTTTTAATTCATAAAATATGAGGACATTCTTTTTCATCCGGGTTATAAGTAGCATTTTAATATTTCTTTTCATCGGATCAGTTATCTCATGCAACAGATCAGGTGATTCGGGTAATTCTTTAAAAGTGGAATACTTTATAAATCCGATACTTGATGAAGGCCCTGACCCGTATGTTTATTTCCATACTGATGGATACTACTATTGTATGGTCACAAGAGGTGATCGTTTGCAACTCTGGAAGTCCAGATCTTTTACAGATCTTAAAGATGCTGAAACAAAAGAGATTTGGTTTCCACCTGAAAAAGGATCTAATTCATGCTGTATATGGGCTCCGGAACTTCATTTTTTCGATGGAACATGGTTTATCTATTATTCCGCCACTGATAAAAGTAATCCTGTTGATCTTTACCGTTTTGTGCATGTGCTGAAAAATACTTCTGACAATCCTTTTAGTGATTCATGGGAAGATCTTGGTAAAATCAAAACCAGGTATCCGGGAATTGACGGACATGTGTTTGAGTATAATGGTAACAGGTACTTTGCCTATTCTCCCTATGTTGCTTCAATGAGCGGTATCTTCCTTGCAAAATTGACTTCACCCACAACCATAGAAAAAGAAGTTAACCTGGGATTACCAATCTACGATTGGGAAATGACCCCACCAAGGGCTATAATGGAAGGACCCCAGTTCCTTGTTGGTCCAAAAGATAAAATTTTCATTATTTACTCTGCAGGTGCCTGTTGGGATGATGATTATGGATTAGGGCTTTTTTCCGCAGATAAAGATTCAGACCTGCTGGATCCTCAATCGTGGACAAGAACAGACCACCAGATATTCAATCAATGCCCCGACAGCAGTGTGTTTGGCCCGGGCCATAACTGTTTCACTAAATCTCCGGATGGGAAAGAAGACTGGATCGTTTACCATGCTAAAAAATTCTCAAGTAACGAGTGTAATGGACGAAGCACCAGAGCACAGATATTCACCTGGGATGAAAATGGTTTTCCTGTGTTTGGGAAACCGGTTTCAGTAACTTCCAGTCAGAAAAAACCTTCGGGCATAAATCAATAACAAAATACACAAACTCAATATACCAGGCATCACCCATTCACCCCTACCCCGGCAACCTCCCTATAAAATGCTCTTTCTCCTCATCAGATAATCCGTTGAATTCTGACAGGCCACCCAGTTCAGAAACTGTCTTGTGTTTGTTCAGGTTTACAAATACAATCTTACCCTGTCCTTTGCCAAACTCTCCCCTGAAATCATAGAAAGCTGCAACAATAGTTAATTTCCCTTCGTGAATCAATTGCCGGTACTTCTTATAGGCTATGCCTACCTGGTAATCGAGATTTTTTTCGATCACATGAGTATGCAGACTTTCAAAATCTTTAATCTCACCGTACTCATGAATGATGGGCCGCAGAAAATCCAGTTCATGCTTTATTCCCTCGGTTTCCTCGCTAAATCCCTTTAAATAAGCCTTTATGGCTCCACAATCGGAATGACCCAGAAACATCAATACCGGAGTTTTCAGATGGTAAATACCGTAATCCACCGATCCTTCAGTCGATAATATCTGGTTCCCGATATTCTGAATGGAAAAAATCTTATTCGATGTGTCGGGTAACAGGGCATTCAATGGAACCCGCGAGTCAGAGCAGGTTACCAGTGTAATGAATGGTTCCTGCTTTAATTTAAAAGTTTCGAAGTAATCACGGTCGTGTGTGGTCGTGAACAGGGTGTTTCCTTCAACGATTTGGGTAATAATTTCTGGAACGGTCATTGGTTTGGGGTTTTATTCCACTTACTTGTAAAGATATGAAATAGTGGGGATTATGCAAGTGGGTCGTGATGACGT
>CAYGFI010000043.1:0-16699 GCA_964349045.1 uncultured Chitinophaga sp. | reverse complement strand
GACGGTCGTGACGTCGTGACGGTCGTAACGGTCGTGACGAGGTGACGTCGTGACGTGACGGTCGTGACGTCGTGACGGTCGTAACGGTCGTGACGAGGTGACGTCGTGACGGTTGTAACGTCGTGACAGTCATCACGTCTTCACCTCGTCACGTCTTCACGTCATCACATCATCACGTCGTCACCTGGTAACAAACTTCTTTCTACTGCAATACACCCCAAACCATCAGCCAGAACGGTATCGCAAACAAACACACCAGGTAACTCACAAACGTAATCCCACCTACCTTGCCGATATCCCCTCCATAAGTTCTTACCATTAGTATATGCGCTGTGGCAGGCGCTGTGGCCGATTGCAGAATAAGCACCTGGGCAAGTAGCGGATACTCCTCCCCTGTTTTTAGAAGATAAAGTATGCTAATTGTTAATACAGGTAGTATCACAAACTTCGTAAACACAATCCGGAAGGTGTCCCAGAAGGGTGGAATCTTACGTATCGACATTACAAGTGTCGAACCAAGAATAAAAGTGGCAACCGGAACCGTTGCATTTCCCAGCATCGCGGCTGCATCAACAACCATATCCGGCACAAAGGGCGCTGCCCCGGTAAGCACAAGAATTATTCCTGTTAAACTCGCGACCAGTGGCGGAGTAACGATCTTTTTAAATAAACCTCCGTTCTTTCCCCCGGTGGTTATAAGAACCTTTCCTACCGACCACATAAGCGGGTTTAAGCCCATTAACACCAGGAAACAGATCAGTGAAAACTCCGCGAACTGATCCTTTAATGCAAACTCTCCAATAGGTAATGCCAGGTAAACTGCGTTCTGCATCCCCGATAAAGGAAAGAGTCCTTTTTTTTCTTTTATGTTCCCGGCAAACAGGAGAGAAGAAAAAATAAGACCTGCTAACCCAAGACCCATTCCAACGAGCGGAGCCGCCCACCAATAACTCTGTGTCCCGGGATCAAAAGTTCTTGTTATGGTGGCAAACATCTGCAAAGGCAAAAATACCCTTACTACCAGCGCCGACAAACCGTCAATAAACTCTTCCGTGAATATTTTCTTATACGTCATATAACCTGCGAGTGCCGCTATTAAAAACACTTTTAATATAGCCTGAAATATCGAGAAGAATGTACCGGTAAAAAAGCTTTCCATGGATCTTATAAATAAACAATCCGCTAAAGTAACAGAATTCCCTGAAAGCTGAAAGGTCTAAGTCTAAAAGCCCAACAGAGTACCACCCTCCCCAAACCCTGATGCAGTGCCCGACTAAACCCCCTCCAATAAAAAAAATACCATAAGGGCTGAAAGCCCGACACATCAAAACACAGGGCATCGCCCTGAAGGGCTGAAAGCCCGACACATCAAAACACAGGGCATCGCCCTGTGGCTGAAAGCCCGATACATCAAAACACAGGGCATCGCCCTGTGAGTAAGCCCATCACAGAACTACCAGGTCCACTGCATCAGAAAACATCTGCCCCCGGTGAAAAGAAAAAGCCCTGAAGGCTTAATATCAGAGCATATATATCTCCGAAAAATCGAACACTTATCAGGATATGTTGTTAATAAAAACAAATTTCAGAATCCAACTTCATGAAAAAATATATAGATTTTCTTTTCTCCATGCGCTTTACGGCCATTCTTTTTGTCGTATTCGGGGTTTCCATTGCAGTTGCTACTTTCATCGAAAACGATTATGGTACCGAATCCGCCCGGGCTATGGTTTATAATGCCAGATGGTTTGAACTGGTAATGGTCCTTGGCATGATTAACATGCTGGTGAATATCTTCCGGGCCAAACTTTACCAGCGAAAAAAGCTGCCTTCTTTCCTTTTCCACCTTGCATTCGCGGTTATCATTCTGGGAGCCGGTATAACCCGTTATATTGGTTTCGAGGGAGTGATGAGTATTCGCGAGGGCGCTTCTTCCAACACAATAATATCCGATAAAACGTATATCCAGGTAAGCATAAATGATGGTAAAAAAATCACCACACAAAGGAATGAGGTGTTTTTCTCTCCCCTTAAAAAAAGCCGCTATCAATCCACTCTCCAACCATCAGGTGATCCGGTAAAGGTAATACTGAAAGAATTTATTCACGATGCGACCGAAAGTCTTCAGCCGCCAAATCCCGGTGAACAGGGAGTTCCGATGATCGAGATGGTGGTTACCGGTGAAAACGGCAGGCAGACTATTATCCTCAAAGAAGGTGAAGAAAGAATGATCAGAAAGGTATGGTTTAGTTTTAATGGCCCTTTACACAAGGATGGAGTGCGGCTTTTTATCCGGGAAGGCCAGGCTTTCATAAAAGCTCCCTTCGATTTTACAGTAATGAGCATGGCAGACCAGTCTACCAGCAGTTTTAAAGCCGACAGTCTTCATCCCTTTTTACCCATGCAACTTTACAATCTGAACGATATCAATGTTGTTCCCATGATCTTGCTTGAAAATGGGGTAATAAAACCGAAAAAGGTTGAAAACGCTGAGAAAAACAAGTTCTTTGATGCCCTTGTCTTCGAGATTAATCGCGGGGGAGAATCCCGTGAAGCGGTCATCTGGGGTAAGAAGGGAATGATCGGTGAACCCGCTCATCCTGAATTTGAGGGACTTGATATCAGCATTTCCTATGGCGCCATGGCTGTACACACTTCTTTTTCACTGAGACTGGAAGATTTCTTCCTGGAACGTTACCCGGGATCTAACAGTCCTTCCTGGTTCGAAAGCAAAGTAACTCTTTTCGACCCGGAGAATAAGCTGTTGGAATCCCGCCGGATCTTTATGAATAACGTCCTTATATACAAGGGATATCGCTTTTACCAGTCGTCATATGAAACGGATGAAAAGGGAACTGTTCTTTCTGTAAACAAAGATTTCTGGGGTACATGGGTCAGTTACCTCGGGTATTTTCTAATGGCTCTGGGTATGGTTCTGAGTATTTTTAATCCCAACAGCCGTTTCAAATTTCTGTCGAAACAAATCTCAATTCTTCGCGAAAGCCGGCGGGCCATAATAACTGTCTTTTTGGGTCTTTTTGTTTTAATAATTCCTGTCAACAGCCAGAAACCAGGTACACCCCAACCCATCAGCCCGGAACATGCCCGGTTATTCGGAGAAGCGCTGGTTCAGGATCATGGCGGAAGAATTGAACCTGTCAGCACCCTGAGTTCGGAGATCCTCAGAAAAGTGTCGCGTAAAACCACTCTCAACGGGCTTACCCCCGACCAGGTTTTTCTGGGTATGCTGGTTGATCCGGGCTACTGGCAAACAGTCCCGATGATCAGAATATCAAATGACGAGCTGGCCCGTCAGTTAAACCTTAAATCAAAATATGCATCAATCGGGGATTTTATAAACGAGGATGGCTATATACTGGGATCAGCAGTGGAAGAAGCTTATCGTAAAAAACCTGCCTACCGGAGCAAACTTGATAACGAGTTACTTAAAGTGGATGAAAGGATAAATATCTGCTACCTGACTTATACATTCGGATTTTTACGGGTATTACCCAGGGAAGGTGACGAATCCGGTAAATGGTACAATCCAACTGAAGCTCACCAGGTCTTTTCCGGTGAAGTATCTGATTTTACCCACAATATTATTCCCGCTTATCTTCAGACTTTGGGAGAATCCCGGCAGACAGGCAATTACGCGATGGCGGAAGAATACCTGGATGCTCTTAAAAAATATCAGAAGAAATATGGCGCTGAATTGCTTCCCGGCAACTTAAAAACCCGGCTGGAGCTATTCTATAACAAAGCAAACATTTTTGAACGATTATCCTCAGTTTATGGATTGGTCGGCTTTATACTGCTTATCCTTCATTTCGTGCAGATTTTTGTGACCCGCCTTAAGCTTGCAAAGGTTATAAACATTGCTTCCTGGCTGGTGATCGGTGGATTTGCACTGCACACGGCGGGACTGGCAATCCGCTGGTATATCTCTGGTCATGCTCCCTGGAGTAACGGTTATGAGGCATTGGTTTATATTTCCTGGGCTACAATTCTCGCCGGGCTTATTTTTTCCCGGAAATCGAAGATCACCCTGGCAGCAACAGCTATTCTTGCTTATCTTATTTTACATGTAGCCCACCTGAGCTGGATGGATCCGGAAATAACCAATCTTGTGCCGGTATTAAAATCATACTGGCTTGTGATTCACGTGGCCATCATCACGGCAAGCTACGGATTTCTGGCCCTCGGAGCAGTTATGGCAGCATTTAACCTGGTATTGATGTTTCTCAAATCCGGGAAAAACCTGCAGAGAGTCGACCTGGTCATCGAGGAACTGTCCCACATCATCGAGATGACGCTGATCGTGGGTCTTTTCATGGTCGCGATTGGTACTTTTCTTGGGGGAGTCTGGGCCAATGAGTCCTGGGGAAGATACTGGGGTTGGGATGCCAAGGAAACCTGGGCCCTGGTTACCGTAATTGTTTATTCCTTCATCGCACACATGAGGTTGATTCCCGGGTTAAAAGGTGTTTATGCTTTCAACCTTATGGCGCTTGTTGGTTTCAGCTCAGTCATTATGACTTATTTCGGCGTTAATTACTATTTATCGGGACTGCATTCTTATGCCGCGGGAGATCCCTTGCCTGTACCGGCTTTTGTTTATTATACGGTTGTGATTGTTAGTATTGTAGGGTTGTTGGCGTATTTAAATCATAATCGGTTGGTGAAGAGCGCCGAAGTTTCTGAAATGAAAGACGCTAATACCCCCATTTCTTCATAACCTCAAGGTCTGTTTTAACGGACTCCATAGGGGTTTTACCTTGATATGATTCCTGTTCAATAATAAAGCAGTTTGTACCTCCGATAGTAGCTGCCAGTTCTAACACTTTTTGTACATTAACAATCCCTTCACCCAAAATAGTACTTTCATATTTTTCATTTCCACCGGTTGCAGGTATTTCATCTTTAACATGGATGATCTCAAACCGTCCGGGGTATTGATTCATAACATCAAGGGCAACCGCTCCCCCATTATACAAATTACCGATATCGAGCTGCAATGCCACGAGATTCGGATCGATACTCTTCATGATAATATCGAAAAGCTTTTCTCCGTTCAGCTTTTCACTGAATTCAAAGTCATGGTTGTGATAGCCGAATTTCATGCCATATTGGTTACATAATACCCCACACTTGTTGAAAATATCCATATATCGTTTGAAATCGTCATAGTTATTTCTCATGCTCCCATCCATGGAAGGACTGATTACCCATTTCTGTTCAAGAATGGCAGCATCCTCTACTGTATATTTCCAACTGTCGCTGAAATCCATTTTGGTATCGTCCCAGTGCTGCTTTCCCATTACCGTATGTCCACTGGGCATTTTCAGCCCCAGGTCGTCCAGTACTTTCCTGAACTCCCTGGCAGAAAAACCGTAAAAATTTCTGTTTACATAATTGGCATGCTCCAGGAATACATAACCCATATTTGCAAGCTGGGTTAATGATCCGATCGGGTCCTTCATCATATCCTCACGTATAGAATATAATTGAATTCCTACCATTCTTTTTGGTTTATCAGATCCAAAAGCGCATCCGGGAAGAATTGCGGTACCTAATGCTGCAAGGGCGCTGGCTTTAACAAATGTTCTTCTTGAGGTTTTCATGTAGCTGGATTAAAAATTTGAATTAAATTCGATTAATGCTCATTTATGCCTATAAAAATATAAAAACAAGTATTGAAAACAAATTAATTGATATTCTATTCCATTTCAAATCCCAATCCCGGTCTCTCAGTTGTACTTAGTATACCGTTTTCAAGTACTACCGCTCCCGTACAGGGATCGTCAATCAGATCCAGATGCCCGTCAAGGTCGGCATAGGCAATGTTTGGACGTGCCAGGGCAAAATGCAGACCTGCTGCAATAGCGAGGGCCGACTCATCCATGCAGCCTACCATAGCCTCCACTCCGGCAGCCCGGGCAATGGAGTTGATCCTGATGGCCTCGTTGATACCGCCGACTTTCATGAGTTTAATGTTTATCAGGTCTGTAAGTTCGTTCCGGGTAAGACTCAAAGCATCACTGACGGTCATCAGGCTTTCATCTGCCATCACAGGAATATGTACGTTTTTAACCACCTGCCCGAGTAATTCAATCATATCTCGGGGTGTGGGTTGTTCAATCAGTTCAACCCCCGCTGACCTTGTCTGTTCCACAAACTGAATAGCATCTTCGAGAGTGTAGCCCTGATTGGCATCGAAACGGATTTCAATATCGTTTCCCAGCATTTCACGAAGTCGTAAGATCTTTTCAATATCTTCCTCCACATCCAGACCTCCCTTGATCTTAAAAATAAAAAATCCATTTTTGCGGTAATCATCCGCTTTGAGCAGTGTATCCTCCAAAGACATTATACTGATGGTTATACTTGTGGGTATCGATGTTCTGTATCCCCCTAAAAACTTATATAGCGGCACACCGGCAGATTTTGCAACAAGATCGTATAGCAGCATATCCGTCATTGCCAGCGCAGAAGGATGATGTAAAATCGAAGCCCTGAGATCTTCCAGTATACGGGCATTGCGGAACGGGTCAGCGCCCCGGAGCGCCGGTTCGATATGGAAATTGTATATCTCCATCACCGACTCGGCCGTTTCGCCGGTAACCTCCGCATCAGGCGCCGCACATCCAAATCCCCGTAAACCCGCATCGGTTTCCGCGACCAGGAATAAATTGGAGCAGGCGGAAATCGTTTCATAAGCAATAGAGTAAGGCTCACGGAGCTTCATTTCATGAGTGCGACATTCGGTGCGGAGAATCTTCATAGTTCAAAAACTCAGGTTTACCGGTATAATATACGGCAATAAAACCTTAATAACATCCTCAGCGCCATATTTAAGTACATCGAACGCGGGAATCCCTGTTTCTTTGAATATTTTATCACAAGCCGGCTGAATTTCCTCATCCTTCATGTTTTCATGATTGATGGTTATTGCAACGACTTTCTTCCCGGAAATCATCTCTATTGCATCAATCTGTTTTTTCAGGGGATGAAGAGCGATTCCCGGAAAACCGTCGTATTCAAGCCGCCTGGGTGCATGCTGAAGAACGACGAAGTCAGGTCTGCCGGCAGCAAGGAGTTCAAATCCTCCCGGATATGCCGGGTTCAGGAGACTTCCCTGTCCTTCAAGAACTATTACATCCGGGTTTTCATGTTTCCATGCCTCAACGATGGCGTGTTCTATCTCCCCCGAGATAAAATCGTTGATCAATGAATCGAGGATGAAACTATATTTTGCACCCTGCAGCCAGGCCGTCTGACCGGTTCCGATAAGTTCGGCTTTTTTTCCTGCTGCACGGAATGCATGAACAAGGATCCAGGCAGTGGTTCGCTTTCCAATAGCCGAGTCGGTGCCCAGGACGGCCAGTTTCAGGCATCTGACCTTATCGATATCCCCTGTAAAAAAATGCAGATCGTTACGGTCCGGTGTTTTACGGATATCCCGGATCCGAAGCCCTCTGTACTCCGCAAGCTCTTTGAACTCAGGGTCATCGCCAAGAAAGTCGTGCAAGCCCGAGTCAATGTTCAGACCGGTTTCAAGGGCAGTAAGTATATCCTTTCTCTGTGTCTTATCAAAACGACCGCCGTCCGGAGCGATTCCAACTACCATGGTTTTAACCTCAATACCTTTGGCAAGGGAGGTTAAAATAGCATCTTCAACAGATTTTACTACCGGGATACCGTTTTTCCTGCCATCCAGAACCTCCCCTGCATCATGACCGGCATATTTTGAATCAATTACAGCCACTACATCATAACGGGTGGTAAAACGAACCAGGCCGTGAGCGGTTTTCCCGTTTGAAGTATTAAAGGCTCCCTCGCAATAAACAATTGCAGGGCCGTCGATTGTTTTTTTCATGATAATATTTTAAAAAAGTTAAGCGCAATGGCGCAAAGTCACTAAAATTTGCGCAAATACATAGCGCCATCGCGCCTCTGCGCTTATATTAATTTTTCATTTTCTCCCCGTCAGCACCGCCACAAACCTGTCGTTATTAAAATCCTCCTTCTTATGCAATTCAAGCAGGGCAATGAGTCCGGCAGTAGATGCCGGCAATACACTTAATCCCTCTTTATCCTTAAGTATTTTCGAAACATAGCTCAGTCGGGTATCTGACACATCATCCGCCCATCCTCCGGTGCTAAGCAAAGCATGTAGCGCCACATCGCCATCGAAAGAATGCCAGTTGATAAGAGCTTCATTCACCTTTGTTTCGTGAATCAACCCGGGCGCCAGGTCCGCGCAATAGTCCAGTCCCTTTTTAAAAGATAAAATAATCGGATTCTTTTTATAGGATGAACCTGCAACGATCCTGGGGATCCTTGATGTTTTTCCCCTCTTAAAAAGAGTAACAAATCCACGGTGTATTCCGGCCAGCATGGTACCGTTAGAAACTGGCGCAGCCACGATCTTCGGTGCATCATGAAGCACATCATAGATTTCAAAAGCTATTTCAGCATAGGAAACCAGTTGAAGGTGGGTATTGGCTCCCCCGGGATTTGCATCGTAGTACTCACGTTCAAAGGCAATTCTTTTGGAATATATAACGGAATCTTCATAATTACCGGGAGTCCGGATAATGTTGGCCCCAAGATTTTCCATTTCCTGGATACGCCTTGTGTGATAGCTTTCCGGGATGCAAATGATGCATTTTATACCCGCAAGGTTGGCTGCCAGCGCCACCGCAACCCCATAATTACCGCAGGTTGCAAGGGTAATGGTGTCGTAGTTCCTGCGAAGTGCATCATGGCACTGGGTAAAAGCGATCCGGTCTTTCTGGGTACCGGTGGGATTTCCTCCCTCGAATTTAATGTAGAGTTGCCGCAGACCCGTTTCACGTTCCAGGTTTCGAGCGCGACCCAGGCTGGTATCGCCAATGTCAATGTTTATGATATCTTCATAAGCCTCGAGCCGGTCGTTGAGATCATTTTCCAGGTCAATAACAATTTTTTTCAGTTCTTCACTCTCGTGGGAGATGGCTAATCCGAATCCGGAAGCGCCGTCGATCAGGGAAAAGGGAGTGTTGTTGTTTTGTTGTAGGAGTGGTTCCAATTAAGAATTTGTCTTTTAGTTTTTCCATTAACACATGGAAAGTAAAACAGTTTAAAAATTTAATGAAAATGTAGTGAATGTTAAGCGCAAACCACGCCAGGGCGTGGCCGCTAAGTCGCGGTTGAAAAGCGCAATTAATATTGCGTTTAACTGCAACCTTGCGGTAACGCGAACCGTGTGTCGCTGAAGCTTTCCGCAAGCACTGAAGCTAAATTACGGAGGCGCTAGCGGAGGCACAGCGGTATCTGCGCTTAAAATATTCTACTGAAATTTTCAAAAATATTCCTTTTTACTTCCGAAAGACTCACCCCGTAGAATTGTGAAGTAAGACCGTACACCTCCCGGATTGACATAGTATCATCATCGGTTTCGGCAAAAACCCAAGAAAGGGGAACAATTCCTGTAATTTTCCGGGCTTTTTCCGGATTTCTGAATAACCTTTGGCTCAGTGAAATATAAATCCCGGCTTCAACACATTCAGTGGCCAACTCTTCACTTCCATTAAATCCATGCACAATCCAGGCGGTGGCACTTTTATATTCCTTACGGAGCGCAAGGATTTCGGAAAATGCTTTAACGCAATGAATAATCAGAGGTTTCCGGTAGTCAATACTATATTCAATCTGTTTTCTGAAAACCGGTAATTGCTCTTCGAGAGGCGATTTAATAATCCTGTCCAACCCTGCCTCCCCTATTGCCAGGATATTCTGAAGCGTAAGAGCCTGATCCAGGACTTCAGGTAACTCCTGTGTGGATTGTGCAGTGAGGTGCCACGGATGTAATCCGATGCTGAGAGGCAGATCGGCCGGGATTTTTGAAAAGTCGGTGGAAAAAACATTATGAATCCGGAAAACTCCCTTCTCCTGCTCAAAGCTGTGGGAATGAATGTCGATGAAGTCAGTGGTTTTCGGAAAAAAAATCATGTAAATAATTTGAAAATGTGTCAATTTGAAAATGAGTTAATTTGAAAATGTGTCAATTTGAAAATGAGTTAATTTAAAAGTTTAGGATAAAAAGCCATATAATTCATTATTTTTGAATTGAAATACTGTTAATAAATGATGGCTCATTTCAGCGCTTACAGAAATACATTTTCAAATTAACTCATTTTCAAATTTTCAAATACTTTTTATCGTATTATTTATTCTGAGAATCACTTCTTTTTTTCCTAAAATTTCTGCAATATCAAACAATCCCGGTCCCTTCAAAGTCCCTACCAGGCAAAGCCTCCATGCGTTCATAATCTGACCTGTTCCAAAACCCTTTTCTTCGATAAAGGCTTTCACTTTCGTTTCAAGCACATGGGCTGAAAAGTCATCACAACTCTCCAGGAAATTTTCTAACTGTTTCATTTGTTCCGCGACCTGGGAGTTCCAGCGCTTCTTCACCACATCAGGATCATAGGTTGAAGGACGTACAAAAAAGAAGTCGGCATGATCCCAGAGTTCACGCACGAAACTGGCACGTTCCTTCACGAGCATGATTATCTTTTTGATATTAAGTTGAGAATAAACCAGGTTGACATTATTCTTCAACATTTCTTTATATTCCGGTAATTCTGTAAACTCTTTTGCCAGAAATGTAATAGATTTCTTTTGTAAGTACTGATGGTTGTACCATCTTGCTTTTTCCGGGTCGAATTTTGAACCTGATTTTCCAATTCTTTTAAATGAAATTCTTTTATAAAGCCCCGATTTTGAATAAATTTCTTGCTCAGTTCCAGGATTCCATCCAAGAAAAGCAAGAATATTAACACAAGCCTCCGGAAAATATCCTGCCTCATGGTATCCCTTTGATATTTCTCCACTTTCTGGATCTTTCCAATTCAAAGGGAATACAGGGAATCCGCCTTTATCCCCGTCCCGCTTGCTCAATTTTCCTTTGCCATCGGGTTTAAGAATAAGTGGAAGGTGTGCAAATTTAGGTCTTTCCTTATCCCAATCAAATGCTTCATAAAGTAACCAGTGTAGTGGGAGAGAAGGCAACCATTCTTCACCTCTTATAACATGACTTATTTTCATAAGATAATCATCAACAACATTTGCCAAATGGTAAGTAGGCATTCCGTCTGATTTAAAAAGAACTTTATCATCAAGAGTGGAACTCTGCACCCTGACCTCACCACGTATAAGATCTTTCATCACGATTTCCTCGTTAGGATTTATTTTAAAACGTATAACAAATGGTTCCCTCCTGGAAAGCTTTTCTTCCAATTCGTGTTTGGACATCGATAAGGAGTTATTCAATTCATCTCTTACAGTTGCATTGTAAATGAAAGTTTCCTTCCTGCTTTCATATTCTTTTCTTAACCTATCCAGTTCTTCTGGAGTATCAAATGAATAGTATGCTTTTTCAGAAGCAATTAACTTCTCAGCATAAGTTTTGTAAATAGGTTTTCGATTTGATTGCCGATAATCTTCATTTACTTTCCCATTTGTAATACCTTCGGTTGGCAAAATTCCTGCCCATTTAAGCGAATCAATTATATATTTCTCGGCACTTGGTACTAAACGGGTTTGGTCAGTATCTTCGATCCGAAGGATGAAAACTCCATTTTTTTGTTTAGCAAACAGATAATTAAAAATAGCGGTACGCAATCCACCAATATGTAAAGGTCCGGTAGGACTGGGGGCAAAGCGCACTCGAACGGGTCTGGGGGACATGGAATTTGGTTTTTTGCAAAGATAGGAAAAAGAGGAGAGAAGTGAGAAGTGAGAAATGAGAAGAAAGATGTAAAATAATACCTTGCAAAAAAAATACTTCAGCAGGTCGCGGGAACGCGAAGACCGGTAATATTTGTAGAACAGCAAAAATAGAATATTTTGATGGCAACATTTTTTCTACAAATATTTTGGTGCGGTTCGGCTGAGCTCGCCGTAGTCGCTGCACGTTTCTCATTGACCGTATCATTTTTTCTACTGAAATACCGGGAATTTAAACATCCCATTCCAAACAAGTATTTTTCTGTTAATTTTAGACTATAATTTGACAACGATAATGTAACTTTATGATTTATAACCTTGACAATTAGCTTGAATTGAAGAGATTCAAATAAAATTAAAGTTGTTATAATGATCCCTATTCGTACTGTAATTATCGATGACGAACTATATGCTAACGAAAGATTGAAGAAACTACTTACTTCATTTTCGCAAATTACTGTTCTCGAAACATTTACAAATTCTGAATTGGGATTAAAATTCATCCTTAAACAAAAGCCTGAGCTTATCTTTCTCGATGTTGAACTTGAACACAATATTTCCGCATTTGATATTATTAACCAGCTCAATGAGAGTTTATACCAGCCACATATAATTCTTGTAACTGCTTTTCCCCATTATTCAATAAAAGCTATTAAAAATGAAGTTTTTGATTATATCCTTAAGCCTGTGGATATTGATGAACTAAGGGCTACAATTGACCGCTTTATTGAACATGTATCCTTAAAGGCCAATCAGATGTTAAAGGGTTTTAATATGCTCAGCCAAAGAGAGTCAGAGGTACTTAAGTTTGTATTTGAAGGAAAAAGCAGCAATGAAATAGCTGATTTGTTAATAATAAGCATTAATACTGTGCATACTCACCGGAGAAATATACTGAAAAAAACAGGAGCCGGTTCTATTATAGATCTCATCAGAATAAACCAGAACGCGCATGATTAGAAACCGGATATACGAATTTATTTTCCATCCGGTTTTTATCAGCCTGATTTTATGGTTCATATTCCTCTTTCTAATTCCACCGCTTTTCCCCAATTATAGGGTAAGACACATTAAAGATGAATATACTAAACAAAAGAACAAGGTATTCTTTTATGACATGGATTCCGATAACCAGAGTGAGAAAATATCCTTCGATTTTTATGATCCCTTACAAACAAAGATGATAGTAACCAGGAATAACAAAATCCTTGACCAGTATAATCTTAAATATCATCCTATTGATATAAATTCTTTTTACACAGGAGATTATAATCAGGATGGGTACCTGGAGTGCTATGTTTTTACCAGGAGTCAGGATTCAATTTTTTTACATATCATTGATCCCATCAGATACCGGAAAACAATTATAACAAACAGATTTATAGATTTCAGGAGAAAAGCTTTACAAAGTGTCGATGAACCGCATATTGTTCCGGTAGGCATGATTGAGGGATTCAGTAAAAACTACCGTGATTTCATTTTTTTTATTAATACAGGATACAGCCAAAAACCGAGAAATGTGTACCGTTATATGGTTGCCGGGGATTCGCTTGTCAAATCACCTGAAAGCGCTGTTGTACCTACCGGATGCAATGTATCTGATATAAATAATGATTCTTTACCGGAATTAATATTGGATGTTATGGCAACCGGTAATTCTGATGAAAATTTTCCATTTACTGATCAATATTCATGGCTGATGGTATTGGATAAAAATTTGAAGTTCCTTTTTGCTCCGCTCCAATTCAATGAAAATCCTTCAAGGTTAATGGTTATACCCTTAAAATTTAAAGACTATTCTCGTTTGGTACTGTTTCACGATTACTATGGAACAGAAAAATTCCATTCATCATTTTTTTTATTTGATTCTAAAGGAAATAAGCTTTCTGAAAAACCAATTGAGGATTTTGAAAGCACCTATTCGCAAATCTTTGTTAATGAAGATGAAAATAATAAAACTTTTTACTTCCTGAAAAACAGAAACGCTGAAATTGATGAGATGGACAGCAGTTTCCGTGTATTAAATACTATGACTATTCCTAAGATTGAATATGGAAAGCCCCTGATGCAAATAGATGCGAATCTTGATGGGAGAAAGGAATTTTTCTTTTTGGGTGCAGGTCTTGAATCCCTTGTTATTACACAGAATAACTTTAGTAATCCCGTATCCTATCAATTAAAGAAGGATTCAGAAGAGCCTTTTATATCACAGGTATTGAATCCGGATGAAAAGCCAATGTTATATCTTCAATTTAGTGATCACGGAAGTTATATACAGTTTTATAAGAATCCTCTTTACTACTTAAAATATCCCTTTTACGGAGTACTCTACCTTATAATACTTTTATTTATTGTTATAATTGCACGCATTCAGCAGTATCGTTTAAACTTAAAGCAGCAAACTGAGAGAAAAATGGCTTCCCTTCAAATGAAAGCAATCAGGAACCAGATTGATCCCCATTTCACGCTGAATATACTCAATGCCATCGGAAGCCTGTATGCCACTGAAAAGGACAGGGAAAAAGCCGACTACATTTTCGGCAAATATGCCCGGCTGATCAGGCAGACTGTCATCAGTTCCGATCAGATCATCGTCAGCCTGTCCGATGAACTCGATTTTGTAAGAAATTACATTGACCTGGAAAGGTTCCGTTGTAACAACTCATTCAATTATACAATAGATGTAGGAAATGATATTGATCTGCAAGTGAAAATCCCTCGTATGCTGATCCATACATTTGTTGAAAATGCCATCAAATATGGAGTCAGGAATAATAATGAACGTGGACAGTTAAAAATCGCCCTTCTGAAAAAGGAAAATACATATCAGATTATTGTTGAAGATAACGGGCCGGGACTCGATTCACAAACCTCATCCAATGCAAGTACCGGCAAAGGACTTTTAATTTTAAATGAGTTGATAGAATTATATTACCAACTGGAAAAGGTAAAAATAAGCTATAGCCTTCAGAATATTTCCGGGCCTGGAATCAGTGTGTCAGGGACAAGAGCGATTGTAAAATTTCTTCGCTGAAATCCTGATTTTTCTTCTTCAATCAAGTCTTTATTGGAATTATTTTATACTCATGATTCATTAGTACAAATACTCAATGGTAGTGATTGACCGATGATTAAATAATGATGAACTTACGTTTTATAAGATTATTTAATCTGTCAATGTAGAACGAACTCGCTATTGAAAAAAGAGACTTTTTAAGGATCGACTAATTATTAATTTGCTTTCAATTGTAAAGCAACTAAAACTTACAATCATGAAAAATTTAATTTCTACATTTTTAGTGTTGTTGCTTTTTTGTGGTTTATATTCACAAGAAATACCGCAAAAAATATCATATCATGGCAAATTACTGGAAAATGGTCAACTGGTAACTGGAACAAAAAGTATTACTTTTGTCATTGGAACTTGGTCTGAAACTCATTCAAATGTTCAAGTTTCAGATGGCTTATATTCTGTAACACTTGGTGAGACAATTCCTATTCCAACAAGTGTTTTTGATAATACATCAAGTGTAACCTTGCAAATAACTGTTTCAGGAACTAAACTTTCACCACAAACAAATATTCTTTCAGTTCCTTATGCTTACAAAGCAGAAAAAGCAGTAACAGCTGAAAATATTCCAACTAATGTTAGTGAATTAATAAATGATGCCGGATACATTACAAGTCCGAATGATGCAGATGCTGATCCAAGTAATGAGTTACAAACACTTTCACAAAGTGGTATTAATGTTACTTTATCAAATGGTGGAGGCACAATAAGTGTCGCAGATAATGACAATAGCTCATCAAATGAATTGCAATCATTGTCAGTAATTGGAAATTCTTTATCAATTTCTGATGGAAATTCTGTTATCCTACCTTCTGGAGGAGGTGAAAATTTATCACAAACTTTAGCAATAGGTAATTCTGCTGGTGAGTATAATATTAATATGAATAATAAAGATATTGTAAATGTAAATTATTTAGAAATGGAAGGGGATTTGGAATTTACTGATGAAAATTATGATATTTTACTAAGAGATGGAAGTGATATTTTATTTTATAATGGAGCCAATAATCTTGAAGGTGCAATAGGTGCAAATGATGCTACAAACCTAAATGGATTAGATTTTTTTATGACTGGAGGATTGTTTATTTCAGATACTTGGAATCGAAATGATAAATACTTTTCTATAGTGAGTGGTGATTTATGGACAGATGGTAATATTTCATGTAATGGCACAAAAAGCTTTACTCAAGATTATCCGAATGATTCTACTAAAGAGATTGTATATGTTTGTCTTGAAGGTGGAGAGGCAGGAACTTATACGAGGGGTACTGCAAAACTTACTAATGGAGAGGCTGAAATTAATCTCCCTGAACATTTCGGATTAGTTACAACTGATAGTAGTTTGACTGCACAAATTACTCCTCGTGGAAATTGTAATGGTATTTATATTGTTTCTTTAAATAATACAAGACTAATAGTAAAGGAATTATTGAATGGGAAAAACAATATTGAATTTGATTATTTCATTCAAGGTATAAGGAAAGGATATGAAAACCATATAGTTATTAGAAAGAGGGAAGTAAAATAATTAAAGTTATTAATTTGAAAAACTAATAAATAAAAATAATGAAACATATTATATTTATTACAAGTATCTTACTTTCTTCTATTTGTAAAATTGAAGCTCAAAATATTAGCAATTTAGCTGAAGTAATTTCAAATGGCGGTGGAAATTCCCTTGGAGGTAATTATTCCAACTTTGGAGTATTAGGAGAAACATTTGTTGGTAATGTATCGGGAGGCGATTATAATAATTTTGTTGGATTCCTTTATAGGTCTGTAAATAAACCTAATACGATTAACAATGATTTGAAAGGAATTATTTGCAAAATTTTTCCTAATCCAACTGATAAT
>CAYGFI010000042.1:0-29615 GCA_964349045.1 uncultured Chitinophaga sp. | reverse complement strand
TTTCGAAAGTTATAAATTTAGTATATTTAAAAAATATATTTTTATAACTTTTACCTTTAACAGGCGTATAAGACCTAAAAAATAAGGCTAATTGAAAACTTCAAAGAGTAATACCGCCACGTTTTTTCTGGTTTTGTTTCTGCTAATATTGTGTTTTTTTCCATTTACAGTGGTAATGGCCGAATCAGTATTTGCTTCGTTTACTATGAATATTTCTGTCATCACCACTTTCGAAATTTTTCTTTTAATCTTGCTTCTTATCGCACTGGCAATTTTTATCTACCTTATTTTTTTCAATAAAAGGAAAAATTCCCAACCGCAACATAAAATCCTCGACGAATCTTTTCCCGATAATGAGTTAATATTCACCCTGATTGACTATATGCCAGACCGGATTTATATTAAAGACCGGAAAAGCCGTTTTATCGCGGGAAATATCCACGTGGCAAATATTATGGGAGTAAAAACCACCAGGGAACTTATTGGCAAAACCGATCTTGAGTTTTACGATAAAGAATTAGCCGGCGAGTTTTACCGTGACGAACAGGAATTAATGAAAACAGGGATACCCCTTATTAATAAGGAAGAACGAGGGCTTGACCTTAACGGGAATGAAATCATCGTTTCAACAACCAAAGTCCCTTTCAGAAACGAAAAGGGAAAGATAATCGGAATCATTGGGATCGGTAGGGACATTACTCTTCAAAAAATAAATGAAGGTAAGTTGCTCCAACAACAAAGAAACCTTCAGGAAGTAAATACCCTCCTCGAAGAAAGACAGGAGGAAATTCAGCAACAATCGGAAGAATTACACTCTCAATCAGAGTACCTTTTACGGGCTAATAAGGAACTTGAAAAGCTTTCAATGGTTGCCAGCCATACTGAAAATGTTGTTCTCATAATGGATGCAGATGGTAATATCGAATACAGGAACCGGGGTTTTGAGAAATATTACGGGAAAAGTGAAGAAAATCAAGATAATTCGAAGCCAATTAACATCCGGGATATTTCATCCAATAAGGAAATTAATGATGTAATTAATCAAATCCTAACGTCAAAAAAAGCAATTTCTTATGAAGGGAAAGCAATAAACAAGGATGGCAAAGAGATTTGGTCACAAACAACTATCTCCCCTGTGATTAATGAGAATAATGAAATCATTAAACTTATTGCTATCGATAGTGATATAACCAATGTAAAAATAGCTGAACAGGAAATAAACAAACATAAGGATGAAATTGAAAAGAACCGTGATGAACTTAAAAAACTGAATGCCACAAAAGATAAGTTTTTCTCAATTATTGCACACGATCTCAAAAACCCATTCCATTCCATTATGGGTTTTTCGGATTTACTGATTCGTAATTACGACTCCATTGAAGAAGATAGAAAAAAAGAGTTTTTAAAACTTATTAAAGATTCATCTTCTTCTGCCTATGATTTGCTTGAAAATCTTTTAAATTGGTCGCGCGCCCAAACCAATAATATCAAATATTCCCCTTCCAATATTAATATTTCTCAAATCCTGTTTGAAAATATTCAGATGCATACCGTTATCGCACAAAACAAAGAGATTAGAATAATTAATAATGTTCCTGACCAGATAATGAGTTACGCGGATAGCAATATGATAAATACCGTGGTACGAAATCTTATTACAAATGCTTTGAAATTTACACCACAAGGAGGAAAGATCACTATAAATGCCGGATCTGAGGGAGGCCATATTAATGTTAGTATAATTGATACCGGCGTTGGTATGGATAAGGCAACTCTGGATAAGCTCTTCAGAATAGACGAATTCCATAACAATCCTGGAACTTCCGGAGAAACAGGTACAGGACTTGGCCTGATCATATGTAATGATTTTATTTCAATACACGGTGGGAAAATAAAGGTTGAAAGCGAAGTTGGAAAAGGTAGTAACTTTTCCTTTTCACTACCTCTCCCAAAAACTGAAAACAATTAAATATCCTCACCACTCAAAGCTTCTGTATAGTTTAATTATGAATAGATAAAAGAAATAGCATTTTTATTGTGACCATTTGCTTAATATCTCCTGAGTTATTCTTGTTTTAGAGAAATGAATTCTATACTCCTTTTAATAATATTCATTCTAAATTAGATTGGCGTATTGACTTAACGTATATTTTACGCTAAGTTTGATGTCGACTAAAACGAATAAGCTTGTTAAAACTGAATCCACACCTATCCGTTGATTGTGTAATTTTCGGATTTGATGGAGTAAACCTAAAAGTTTTGCTGATAAAACGAATGCTCAGTAGTAAGGATAATTCGAAAAAACCCTTAACCGATTTTAAATTACCGGGGGATTTTATTACGGATGAAGAGGATCTGGAAACAGCTGCGATAAGAGTTTTAAAGGAACTGACCGGTCTTACTAATATTTTTTTAAAACAGTTATCGGTTTTCGGCTCACCTCATCGCATAAACAAAGAGAAGGATATAATCTGGCTCCGTGAAACAACCGGATTACCCATTGAGCGTGTAGTCACAGTAGCATGGTATTCTCTGATAAAAATCGGAGAAAGTCAGCAGGATTTGGTAAACAAAAACAACGCGTTGTGGATAAAGCTGGATGATATAAAGGAATTAGCTTTTGACCATTACGAGATTTTACAGAAGGGATTAAAAACCTTACGTAACCGTCTTCAAAATGAACCTATTGGATTTGAGCTGCTTCCGGTGAATTTCACCATCCGTCAATTACATAACCTTTATGAGATTATTTTAGGCAGGGAACTTGATAACCGGAATTTCAGAAAAAAAATTCTGAAAGCGGATTACCTGGTTCCAACCAAAGATAAAGAAAAAGATGTTGCTCATAAGCCTGCCCGTTTATTCAGGTTCGATAAGGCTATTTACGACAAAGTGGAGATAAGGTCGATGGGATTTCAGTTTTAAGTTTGTATAGTTTATAAAGTTGGTTAGATACAATAGAATGGATTGTTATAAATGAATCCAACTTTTGGTATTCCAAACATTTGGCACTCAGAACATAACTCATAATTTATAATTAAAAGTATGTACTTAATAGGCTACGACATCGGGAGTTCATCTGTAAAAGCCAGTATTGTTGAGGCTATCACTGGCAAATGCGTCGGATCAGCATTTTATCCCAGGCAGGAAATGATCATAAAAGCGATTAAACCCGGATGGGCAGAACAGGAACCGGAGGATTGGTGGAAAAATCTAAAACTGGCAACTGCGGAAGCCATCAAACAATCCGGTATTGATACCGGTAAAATTCGCTGTATCGGAATCTCCTACCAAATGCACGGTTTGGTGCTTATCGATAAAAAACGCAAAGTTCTCAGACCATCTATCATCTGGTGCGATAGTCGTGCAGTAAATTATGGAGAAAAAGCATTCGATGCCATCGGTCATGATAAATGTCTTTCCGGTATGTTGAATTCTCCGGGGAACTTCACAGCGTCCAAACTCAAATGGGTTAAGGAAAATGAGCCCTCTCTTTACAATCAGGTCTGGAAATTAATGCTTCCGGGTGATTTCATTGCGATGAAGTTAAGCGGTGAAATAAGCACTACTGTTTCAGGGCTTTCAGAAGGTATATTATGGAATTTCAAAGAAAACACGTTGGCTTTCGAGTTGATGGAATATTTTGGGTTTGACAAAGCGATTATTCCCGATATTGTTCCGACATTTGGCATACAGGGGAAACTGCTTGCATCAGTGGCGCAAGAATTGGGGCTTCCAAAGGGAATACCTATTTCCTACAGGGCCGGAGATCAGCCAAATAATGCATTTTCTCTAAATGTTTTAAACCCGGGAGAGATTGCTGCTACAGCAGGCACTTCCGGAGTTGTTTACGGAGTAAGCGGAGAAGTGAAATATGATCCTCTTTCAAGAGTGAACACATTTGCACATGTAAACCATTCTGCCACAAAAAAACGACTGGGAGTGCTGCTTTGCATTAATGGAACGGGAATTTTATATTCATGGATAAAGAACCAACTTTCACTGCCTGAAAAAGATTATGCAGCTCTAAATGAAATGGCTGCCTCGGTACCGATCGGATCGGATGGACTCAGCATTTTACCTTTTGGCAACGGTGCAGAAAGAATGCTTGGAAACCGTGAAATCGGCTGTAAAATAAATAATATCCAATTTAATACGCACAGTCAGGCACATCTCATAAGAGCAGCACAGGAAGGAATCGTATTCTCATTTTTTTACGGAATGGAAATAATGAAGACCACAGGGATCAGTCCTTCAGTAATCCGTGCCGGAAATGCCAATATGTTTTTGAGTCCTGTATTCAGAAATACTCTGGCAGGAATAAGCGGCGCTTCCATTGAACTTTATGATACAGATGGCGCCCAGGGTGCAGCAAAAGGAGCAGGAATAGGTGCAGGTATATATTCAGGTGCAGATGAAGCATTGAAAAACCTGAAACAAATAAGCAGAATAGAACCTGAAAAATCTAAAGCCGGCGAATATTCATCAGCATATCAGGAATGGCTTAAACAATTAACTTCATTAATTTAATATTACAACTATGGATTATTTAGCAGGTAACAAGGAATTCTTTCCTGGAATCGGGAAGATAAAATTTGAAGGTAAGGAATCTAAAAATCCTCTTTCCTTCAAATATTATGATGAAAAAAAGTTGATCGCAGGTAAGTCACTTAAAGAACATATGCGTTTTGCAATGGCTTATTGGCATACTCTTACCGGCTCCGGGGGAGATCCGTTCGGCCCAGGCACAAAGAATTTTCCCTGGGAAGCCAAAAAAGATGTCATTGAAATTGCTAAAGACCGCATGGATGCAGCCTTTGAATTCACCACAAAAATGGGTATCCCTTTTTATTGCTTTCATGATTTTGACCTTGTTGCTGAAGGTAACGGAATTAAGGAATCTGAGCGAAGATTGCAGATCATGGTCGATTATGCCAAAGAAAAACAAAAAAGCAGCGGCGTCAAATTACTTTGGGGAACAGCCAATCTATTTTCACATCCACGCTTTATGAATGGGGCCTCCACCAACCCGGATTTTAACGTTTTACCTTTTGCCGGTACACAGGTAAAAAATGCAATTGATGCCACTATTGCATTAGGGGGCGAAAATTATGTTTTCTGGGGAGGAAGAGAGGGTTATATGAGCCTTTTAAATACCAATATGAAACGTGAACTCGACCATATGGCTACATTCCTTCATATGGCGAAGGATTATGCCAGGAGAAACGGCTTTAATGGCACATTCCTCATCGAACCTAAACCAATGGAACCCAGCAAACATCAGTACGATTTTGATACGGCTACAGTGATTGGATTCCTGAATAAATACGGTCTTGCAGGTGATTTCAAATTGAATATCGAGGTAAACCACGCTACTCTGGCAGGACACACTTTCCAGCACGAGCTTCAGGTAGCGGCCGATGCAGGTCTTTTTGCAAGTATTGATGCCAACCGGGGAGATTATCAGAATGGATGGGATACAGACCAATTCCCGATCAATTTATATGAACTGGTGGAAGCCATGCTTGTGATCATTGAAGCAGGTGGACTTAAAACCGGAGGCATCAATTTCGACGCGAAAACAAGAAGAAATTCAACCGACCCTGATGACTTGTTTATAGCTCATATTGCAGGTATGGATGCTTTTGCCCGTGCTTTTGATGTTGCCCATCTTGTTCTTGAAAAATCAGAGCTCCCTAAAATGAAGAGAGCAAGATATGTATCTTTTGATTCGGGTCATGGTTTACGTTTCGAAAAAGGAGAGCTTAAACTGGAGGATCTTCGTGCACTTGCTATTGAACTTGGTGAGCCTAAACAAATCAGCGGTAAACAGGAACTGTATGAGGCAATTATTAATCAGTATATTTAAATTTATATAAATAGGCAGAATCATAAGTTAATGCTGCAGATTTACAGAGTAAAAAATATACAGCAATAATAAATTGTAATTAAGGTTATAACAGTTTTATGATCCTGAAAACCGTTAGTTATATTATGTATTCATTGACCTTGTGAATCCGTGGCTCTTAAAATTATTTTTACATTACTAAAAAAAATAATATGGCAAAAGTACCAGGCTACAATCGCTTTTATATTCTGGGATTAACAATGGTTGCCACTCTTGGTGGACTCTTATTTGGCTATGATACAGCCGTTATAAATGGCGCCATCAATGCTCTGGAAAGTTTTTTCATAGCTCCGCTAAGAGAACACCCTGAACTCGCCATTAAGGTTATTTTGCAGTTTAAATTTGCTGCAGGTATCTGCTTCGCGATTGTAGCAGTTCTTGTTAATTCGTTCTTTTTTAAGCTTTTCGGTGCGATTAAAGGATCTGTTTACAGTATGATCCTCATTATTATTACCGGTTTAGTGGTATACTTTAAATTTTTGTCTCTTCCAAATATCCTTTCTGAAAACATGGCAAACTCTATAAATGGGTTTACCATTTCCAGTGCACTTTTGGGTTGTATAATCGGGGGATCGCTGGCTGGACATATAAGTCAAACGATTGGCCGTAAAAAAGGATTAATCTTTGCGGCCTTCCTGTTTTTAATTTCGGCAGTTGGATCTGCTATACCCGAACAAATGAATTTCCTTCATGCACATGTAATAAGTTCATTTATTTTTTACAGGATCATTGGAGGAATTGGAGTAGGATTAGCATCAATGCTTTCCCCAATGTATATTGCAGAAATCGCACCTTCCAATATCCGGGGTAAGCTTGTTTCATGGAACCAATTCGCTATCATTTTCGGAATGCTTATTGTCTATTTCGTGAATTATTTTATCGCTAAAGGTCAACCTCAGGAATGGATTGATACTGTTGGATGGAGATGGATGTTTGGTTCAGAAACTATCCCTGCATTAATGTTCCTGTGTCTTTTGTTTTTTGTTCCCGAGACACCCCGGTTTTTGGTAATGAAGAATAAGGAAGCTAATGCGCTGAAGGTTCTCACAAAATTATCCGGCATAGAAACTGCCGGCGAGGTATTAAGCGATATCAAAGGCACTCTTACAGAGAAAAAGGTTCCCTGGCTTAGCTATGGAGGGTTAATTCTTGTTGTAGGTATCCTTTTATCGGTATTTCAGCAATTTGTTGGTATTAATGTAGTTCTGTATTACGCATCAAAAATTTTCAGCAATATGGGCGCAAATACTGACACCTCATTGCTGCAAACCATAATCGTGGGTTTTGTAAACCTTTCATTTACCGTAATAGCTATTTTTACTGTCGATCGTTTCGGACGCCGTCCTTTAATGATCATCGGCGCAATAGGAATGGCCTTTAGCATGATCCTGCTTGGATTTACTTTTTACCTTGAGAAGTTAGGAATGACATCATTGATATTTATGCTTCTTTATATTGCTTTCTTTGCAATGTCATGGGGGCCGGTAACCTGGGTTTTGCTCTCTGAGATTTTTCCAAACAGCATTCGTAGTGCAATGTCCATAGCTGTTGCGGCACAATGGATAGCGAATCTTGTAGTTTCATGGACCTTCCCGATCATGGATGGAAACCCTGTCCTGACAAAATTATTTCACCAGGGTTTTTCATATTGGATTTATGGTATCATGGGAATCCTTGCCGCATGGTTTGTATGGAAGTTTGTTCCGGAAACCAAGGGTAAATCCCTTGAAGATATGGAGAAAATGTGGAAGAGATAATAGATAAAGGATTGATACCACATGCGGAGGGGTATCAGTCCTTTACAAATTGATAGTTTAAAGAAATTTGTTTTTGCCGTGCAAATGCTGCACGTAATGGTAACACAATCCTCTCCAATAAGCGCCTGTCATTTGTAATTATTTCAGCAATTCCCTGCATATCCTGGTTGAAGGGCAGCTCGGTTCCGTACCCTGTTTTAAGCCCTTCAGGAAGATCAACAATCACAGAATATTCATTATTACTGGCAACCAGGGAGATGCTGCGTATTACCCCATTTACCATGCCGAATTCCAGATAGGGATAATTCGCAAACTTAATATTTACCCACTGACCTGGTTTAACTTTTCCGGCGCCGGAAAGCGGTAAGTTGACCTTCCCGATCATTTCGCCTGGATTTAGGGGAATAACAGACATCACGAGATCTCCCTCTCTCACATCCTGGTTCTGACTCCAGATGCGGGTAAAGCTTACAACCCCTTCCACAGTGGATTTTAAAACATATTTCAGTTCCCAGTCGGCTATAGAAGCGGAGAGTTTGTTTGCAGCTTCATCCAGAGCAGATCTCAGTTTTCCGGCATCTTCACTTCTTTTAAGTTCAAGATCCAGAATTTCCTGTGAAAGTTTCGAAATCTGAATCTCGTTCGAAGCTAATGTTATCCGGGATTGCTCATATGCATACTGCTTTTGAAGATAGGATGCTTTTGCTTTTTCATAGTCCGATTCAGGGATTACCCCTTGTATAAAAACAGTTGAATCCCTCTTAAACTGCCGGTAAGCGAGGTTCTCCTCCTGCTTAAGAATACGGCTTTGATTATTGAGCCGGTCGGAATAGTCTTTGTATTTCAGGATTTCAGAATTCATAGAATTAATTTTCTGGCTATGGTAGTCTAATCTGACAAACTGAACGAAATCGTTAAACTGCTTCAGGAAATTTGCGAAAAACGGCTGAATATCACCCAGAACAGGATTTCCAGTGAAAGCAATTCCATTAAGATTTAGGGGAGCTTCGATTTTTGTAATGAAAGTGGCGAGATCAGATTTCAGTTGAATAATGTCATCCAGATTCCCCGGATTTTCGATCAATGCCAGCACCTGTCCGGCTTTTACCTCCTGATTATCTTTAACAAATAGCTGCATTATTTTTCCGTTAGTTCGCGCAACAGCGTTTGAAGGTGGGTTCTCTGTAGTAACAAGGATGCTGGCATTTACCATATCCGGGTATTTGAACCACCAGCTTCCAAAAATTATAAGTGCGATAACAAGGAACACCAGAGCAGTTCCCCAGCGAATGATCCAATGCGGAATATGACCGAGAATTTCTTTTACTTCCTCGCTTTTCAGTTCGATTTCAGGTTTAGGAGCTTCTTCTGTGACCATGTTATGCGGCTAAAAACGCGATCAAGTTAAGGAATTTTTAAGATTTAACCTTACACATCAATCCTTGCGTATTTGGCATGTTTTTCGATGAATTCGCGTCGGGGTGGAACATCATCCCCCATAAGCATTGAGAAGATCCTGTCGGCTTCCGCGGCGCTTTCTATGGTAACCTGGCGAAGAGTTCGTTTGTCCGGATTCATAGTTGTTTCCCAGAGTTGTTCGGCATTCATTTCTCCCAGACCTTTATATCGTTGTATGTGCACACCCGCAGGATTACCCTGACCAAATTCTTCAATGATGAGTTTCCGTTCGTCCTCAGTCCAGCAATAACGCTCCTTACTGCCCTTCTTTATCAGGTAAAGAGGAGGTGTAGCAATATAGAGATAGCCTTTCTGAATCAGTTCCATCATATATCTGAAGAAGAATGTCATAATCAGGGTTGTAATATGGCTGCCGTCGACGTCAGCATCCGTCATTATAATTACTTTGTGATACCGGATATGAGTAAGATTCAAAGCTTTGCTGTCTTCCTCGGTTCCGATAGATACTCCAAGCGCGGTAAATATGTTTTTTATCTCTTCGTTTTCGAAAATTTTATGTACCATGGCTTTCTCAACGTTCAGAATCTTCCCGCGTAAAGGCATAATTGCCTGAAATTGCCTGTCTCTGCCTTGTTTGGCAGTACCTCCTGCAGAATCTCCCTCAACAAAATATATTTCGGTAAGGGCGGGATCTTTATCAGCACAATCGGCTAGTTTCCCGGGTAATCCGGCTCCGGAAAGGACATTTTTCCGTTGCACAAGTTCTCTGGCTTTTCTGGCGGCATGACGCGCTGTGGCTGCAAGAATAACTTTACTGACAATAATACGGGCGTCTTTGGGATTTTCCTCAAGGTAATTAGAAAGCTCAGAACTTACAGCCATATCAACAACACCCATGATTTCAGAGTTACCTAGTTTGGTTTTCGTCTGACCTTCAAACTGAGGTTCCTGAACCTTCACAGAGATAATTGCGGTTAGTCCTTCACGGAAATCATCGCCGTTAATATCAAATTTCAATTTAGAAAGCATCCCTGATTTCTCAGCATATGTTTTCAGAGTACGCGTTAGTCCTCTTCTAAAACCGGCAAGATGAGTTCCTCCCTCAATAGTATTAATATTATTTACATAAGTATGTACATTTTCAGTAAAGGATGTATTATACTGCAGAGCAATTTCAACTGGCACTCCGTTTTTTTCGGTATCGATATAAATTATTTTTTCAATCAATCTTTCGCGGTTTTCATCAAGAAAAGCAACAAATTCTTTAAGGCCTTCCTGGGATACAAAACTTTCCTGTCGATATTTGGAAATCCCATTTTCTTTGACCTCACTGTTTCCATTAGTTGTTGTTTCTTCCAATTCGCGTTTATCTATGATGCTGAGGTGTATACCCTTATTAAGGTAAGCCAATTCCCTGAGCCGGGCTGAGAGAATTTCATAATGAAAAGTAGTGGTGGTAAAAATTGTATCGTCGGGAATGAAAGTAATGATAGTACCGGTCTTGTCGCTGACACCGATTTCCTTAACATCGTCCAATGGTTTGCCTCTTTCGTAAATCTGCTCGTAAACTTTTCCATCTCTGTGAACTGTTGCAACCAGTCGCGAAGAAAGCGCATTAACACATGAAACACCAACACCATGCAATCCTCCTGAAACTTTATAGGATTCTTTGTTAAACTTTCCACCGGCATGAAGCACGGTCATAACAACCTCCAGTGCAGACTTTTGTTCCTTTTTCATCCAGTCGACCGGTATTCCCCTTCCGTTATCAGTAACTGTCACGGATCCATTTTCGTTAATTACCACATCAATATCGGTACAATAACCACCAAGGGCTTCGTCAATGGAGTTATCAACAACCTCATAAACAAGATGATGCAGACCTTTTACACTAATATCACCAATATACATTGCCGGACGCAACCGAACCGCTTCAAGTCCCTCCAGTACCTGAATACTATCGGCTGAATAAGTATTACCATTTGCTCCGACATTACCATTCTCCATCATTTCATTCTCTTTCTTTGCCATATTATTACTTTTTTTATTAATCATAATTTATGAAACCGATCATGATAAAATCAAAATCAAGGTTATCATTTTCATCCCGTTTATCAATTTAATCTGATAGTTTCCGGAAGAATGTTTTCGGAAACATAATGGGAAAAGAAATTTTGTCGTTTAGGACTTTGTAAATTATTGATTTTCAGATTCATATAATTGTTACCCACTTCGCTTTTTTCGCAAACGAATATAAGCAATTTATAGGGGTTTATCATTTAAAATTCACTATTAAATTGAAGTGACTTTTCAACAAAATATCAATAATTTAACAGCTTGTTATTCAGTAGTTTGCTGAATTCAAATTCAGGTTATAGACCATTCATGACCGATAATGCACCATAGCCTGTCGTTTAAGGTTTATCGCGGATATTACAAAGCATAAGAAAACCCAGCCATAAACTGGAATCTCTGCGCAGGGTATTGATTCCATACCTGGTATCTGGATGCAGTTAGATTATTAAGCCTGAGGAAAAATGAAAGTGTTTTTGTATAGCGGTACTCCACAGAGAGATTAGCATCAAGATATCCCTTTAACTTATTTACATTACCTGCAGATGGAGGAATATACCGTCTGCCAGTATAAAAAATATCGGTACCGACAAGGATTTTATCCCGGAGATTATAGTCTGCTGCAATTAATGCTTCAAACGAAGGCCTGTGCCAGGGATGTTTTAATTTTTCAAGCTGATATTGATAATAATTGGCTTTCAAAAGAAATTGCAGATTTTCCGACTGATGCCAGCTAACTTCAGCTCCCAGGTTTGTTACGGAGGCATTATCATAAACAGCTACAAACTTGTTTCTGAGGATGTCGCTGCTGTCATTTATGAAAAAGTACATGCTATCGATCTTTTCATATGAGCCTTTTAGATTGAATGACATATTATAACTATAACGGCCTTTTAAACCAACAAAAATAATTATTGCATGATTTGTATTGCTCAGGATTGTTCCCGGGGTTAAAAAAGGATTTTTGAAAAGTATTTTACCATAATTATTAACTTCACGATAACCGTTTATACCCAGGTAAGGGATGAGCACCTTCGGAACCATATTAAACTCGAAACTGGCCCGGGGATAAACTTCCACTGAACCTTCCCTGCTCTGATCGACATTCAGATTAAGTCCCAGGAGGAATTTCCATTCTTCAGTATTTTTCGCATACCAGGGTGTTACATCAAAAATGGCATAGCTTGCTGAATCCTGACTTCCTGTTAAACTGAAATACCGGATTCTCAGATCACCACCCACAACCTGTTCTCCAATTTTTTTATTCAGTGCCGTTGAAAAATCGACGTTATGTTCGGTGTTTTTGTAATAATCATTCACCAGACCATAGTTTAACTCCGTCTTGTAATTCAGGTGGATGCTATCAGGATTCATAGAATAGTATTTTAGTCCGCCACCAGCAGAATAAATCTTTTGTATATTTGTTTTCCTGTCAAGAATCGTATCAATATCTGGATCATAACCGTAATATTGCACCGTATTAAAACCGCCGGAAATATCTGCCTCAAGCACTGATTCTCTAAATATTTTTTTGCCATAAAGCTTCATGAGGTTATCATTATAACCGGCATCCACCTTCTTATCGTTTTCGAGTTTTATTTTTCCGGTAGAGGACTGGTGGCTAAAATAAAAGCCTAATTGTGTTGTTTTTGCACGTAACTGGTTAATACAAAGTTCCATATAGGGAGTATTATAATTCCCTGCACCCACGGTAAGTTGGCTCTTATATAGTTTGGATATAGGTAATCCAACCATTTTCGCCGGTTTGATGGGGTCGATCCTGAAGTCTGTTTCGAAACGCTTTGGATAAACTACATACCCGAAATCCGGAGTAACTCTTGATGTATCGTTAAACTCAGGAAGAAGACTGATTTTATTTGCATCTGAAAGTGTTGGTGTATAAGGTTTTATCACACGCACCTCCTTTTGGATTTCAGTTTGCCCTGATATCTGGTACTGTGAGCATAAAAGCAAAGCTATTATTTGGAAGATCAAAATGGAATTTATTCTTTGCATTTTATTGTGGTTAAGAATCATAATTAAACTACTATAATCACTGAAGCTAAAAATAAATGTATACATCAATTCACTAATTCACACCAATCTCAAGTGATTCCTGAACAGGTGCTGATTCGAGGGCATTTAGCCTGTCGGTAATAACTTTTTTTGCATTTATTGCAGCAGTTTTTATACCGTCATTCTCTTCGGTATAATAATCGATAACGCTCTGAAGTGTCTGTAATGCCTGGAAATCGTCATCATTTGCCTGAAAGATCTCAGCCAGAAGGATGAAGGATTTTCCCATCCAGTATCCATGCGGGGTATTCATGTCGATAAACTCGTAGATTACCTCCTCTGCCTTTTTTTTATCTCCCTGAATAAAAGTAAGCTCGGCAACCCTGAATTTTGATTCTGCTCCCTCTCTGCTGTTAACCTCAATGGCTACTTTACGGAACCAGTCAAGTGCGGCAGGCGAATCATTTTGCTTCAGATACGTGTTGGCAATCGAAAACAAGGCTTCACGTTTAATCTCAGCCTGTATTTTATCCTGCATCAGTACCTGATTTGCTGCCGAGATGGTATTTTGATACTCGTCCAGTTTTACATAACAACGCATCAGCCCAATCTGTGCCTCCGCGATATTGTCTTTTTTTTCACCCAGTTCAATCAGTTTTTGGTACAATTCAGCTGCCCGGTTGAAATCGGATTTCCCGAATGTAATCCTCGCCGCTGCCACTAATGCAGGTTCGGAGAACATATTGGCGGGTTGTGAAATAATATACTCCAGGGATACAAACGATTCTTCCTGCATATTTTGTTTCAACAAACAATCAGCACGGTAATAATGAGCGTTTAACAGGAAATTACCATTTATAAAGCGGGCAATATAATTATCCAGACTATGGATTGCTTTTGTACAATCGCCCGAAAGATACGCGTTTTCAGCTGCCGAATATATCAGCGAATCCTGTTCCATTCTGCTGATGGTTTTGCCAATCTCTTCAACATAGGCCAGATACTCATCCACATTATTCTGATCTACATAAATATCTTTAATGGATTTAAGTGCATTTGATGATTCCGGCGTACCGGGATAGTCATTTACCACCTGCTTATAATAAGAAAGCGCCTGAGTAGAATTCCCTGAACTATTGGACATAAGTCCGAGCTGAACCAGGGTACGGCTCATGTAATTGCTATTAGGAAATTCAACAGCGAGGCGTCGGTAGCATTTAGAAGCGTCGGCAGTTAAATCAAGTTGTGCGTAAGTTTTGCCCAGTTCAAAAAGAGCGTCATCGACATAGGCTGAATTGGCATAGTCACTGATTAGCTTATTATATGTTTCAACCTTTAGTTTGGGCTGATCCATCAGACCCTGACAGAAACCTTTCTGGAAATACGCATAATCAACATCTGCATTATTCATTTGAATTACTTTTGAATAAAGATCGATTGCCTGGGTATAATTACTTTCAATGAAGCGGGTATCACCCAGCCGGTTGAATGCATCGGCCAAAGTAACGGCGGCGCGATCTTTCTCAAGTGCAGTATAATCTGTAAACCATTTCTGGGCGTTTACATAATCTTTTTTCGTAAAAGCAACATAACCCAGGCTATAATTAAGCATCGCGTATTCGGTAACTTTTGAGGCAACCGGATCTGTTTTAAACATATTGTAATATTCTTCTGCTGAACCGGGATCGTTCATCCTGAAATAGGCTTCACCCAGCCAGTAAAGCGTTCTGGCTCTTAATACTGCGTCATACTGCGAATATTTCAGAGATCGGTCAAAACTGGTGATAGCATCTGTAAATCTAAGGTTAGTAAACAGTTCCAATCCCCTGAAAAAGGCTACCCGTTGAAGGGCCTTTTCCATATTATTGTCCTTTTCCCTGATTTTTTCGAGGGATTCCATCGCCATTTTGTAATTCCTTGTGTTTAAATACGCTGCAACCAGGTAATTATATGCCTCATCGGATCTTTTTGAAGCGGGGTAAAGTCTAAGATAACGGTTAAATGCCTGAATGGCTTCATTGAATGGAGAATACGATAATTCGTAAGTCACTTTTGCATAATTGAATAGTGCATCCTCCTGGATAGTAAGGTTATAATCCATTCTTGCCGCTGCACTGAAGGCTTTCCGGGCTTTGTTTTTATCACCGGTTTTCAAATAACAATCAGCAAGGTTGTACATGGAACTCTGGCTGATTTCACTATTTGTATATGCAATACTTTCAAATAAGGCAGCAGCTTCATTGAATCTTTGAGTCTTATAATAAATAAATGCAAGCTGGTAGCGATCGCCAATAGTGAGAGCCTTATCCGTATCCCTGAATTTTTCAAGATAAGGCAGCGCTTCCTTGTAACGTTCCAATGCGAAATAGGAGTCGCCAATGATTTTAGCCATCTCACCCGCCCTTTTTTCCGTAATGGAATCCATCAATGGTGGAGCAAATACTATTATTTCATTGTATTTCTTCTGCATGAAATAGATCTGTGTAACGTAATAAGGAGCTATTGAGGAGAACGTGGGATCATCCAACAGGCGAAGAAACCCGTTCAGTGCGGTTTCGTAATTTTTCTGATCATAATTAATATGCGAATAATAGTACAATGCCGGGGAAGAATATTTGCTGTCGATGTCTTTGATTTCATAAAAACATACTCTTGCGTTTTCAAAATCATTGAGCATGTAAAAGCTGTATCCCTTGTTAAAATAATACTCGGATTGTTCCGGGGGATTTAAAACGAAACGATCGACTTTGTTATAATAGGAGATTGCCCTGGCATATGTTTTCTTCCGGTACATATATCCTGCAAGGCGAAAATGGGCATCATTGATCAACTGACTTTCGGGATTCTGATTAACAAACTCAAAGACTTTATATTCCGCGTCCAAATTAAAAAGTTCGATAGCGCATATTGCAGAATAATACATAGCTCCGGCCCGTAATTCTGACTTTTCGGCAGAACAGGTTTCAAGAGCCTTTGTGAAGAATTCCTGCGCGGCGCTGTATTTTTCCATCCTGAATAATTCCAGGCCCTTAAAATAATTATGGTCGGGAAAAGAATTTATCTGAGTTTTCTGAGCCTGCAGAGGAAGTATCAATGTCAAAAATAAAATGAGAAACAAAGTTCTTCTGACTGTCATATTCGCAATTTAATTTTACCGGTTAAAGTTATGAATTAATAAAGCATTGATTTTAGTTGAAAAAGCTTTTTAATTAACATTATGGTGTTAATTATTGGATTTATTACCAAAACGTTTACCTTTCCATAAAATTGCACACGATGTCTCTTGATAAAATAATTGAATTCCATGACGTCTCAATTGCCATAAAGGATCATCTGATTATTTCAGATATTAATTTTGAGGTTGAAAAGGGAGAACTGGTATACCTGATCGGGAAAGTGGGAAGCGGAAAGACGAGTCTGATAAAGACCATAAACGCCGAGATTCCTCTGAAATCGGGAACTGCTCAGGTATCCGGTTTTAAGCTGGAAGAGCTGCGAAAAAGTCAGATCCCATTCCTGCGACGCAAACTGGGGATTGTTTTCCAGGATTTCCAGTTGTTAATTGACCGCTCTGTTCATGAAAACCTTGAATTCGTGCTGAAAGCCACTGAATGGCGGGGCAAATATGAAATAAATAACCGGATAGGTGAAGTTCTCGAAAAGGTAGATCTGGGTTTCAAAGGATATAAGATGCCGCATCAATTGTCGGGGGGGGAACAGCAAAGGGTTGTTATTGCCAGAGCCTTGCTGAACAATCCCGAAATTATCCTGGCCGATGAACCTACAGGTAACCTCGATCCAAAGACATCCGAAGATATCATGCAGATTCTTCTGGAAATAAGCCATAACGGACGAGCCGTTGTTATGGCCACACACAATTATAACCTGCTAAAGAAATTTCCTTCGAGGATTATGAAATGTTCGGAAGGAAAACTGGTTGAGACCACAATTAATGATCCTGAAATTGAGTTTTTAAGCCGGCAGATGAGTTAAGTTGGTCGTGATGATCGTGATGGTCGTGATGATCGTGATGGTCGTGATGGTCGTGATGGTCGTTATGATCGTGATGATTTCGTTACTCTATACTTCAAACACATACGTCAATTCATCACCTCATCACGTGAACCTATAGTCCCCGTCCCCATCCTGCAACACTGGTTCATTACCTGAATATTGCATCAGATCTTTTGAAACCGCCGAATAACGAGTGAAATACCGCCTTGGAAGAACAGCAGACTTTTTTTGTGAAAGATAGCTAACGATTATAGGTTGAGCCGTGATCAGTGTCCTTATTTGCTGAGTTGCAAAGCAATATGCCATGAATTCGCGGGGAAATGTATTTCTGAAATCATCTTCGCAATACAGGTAAAGTGTTTTGAGCACGCCATCTTTCAGACTGACCATAATCAGGGCAAATATTTTTCCATCGTTTTCCCATCGAAGCCAGAATGTTGAAAACCGGTCAGCAAAACTGTTGAAATAATACTTTTCTTTCAGGAATATATTCTCAGGTTTTGGTTTTACCAGCCAGCATGGCATTTTTAACTCATCTGTCTGAGGAATGTGAAAATCTTCTTTTCCCTGAATTCGCATAAATTCAAAATCTTTTTCTTCCGGAAACTCCAGTTTCACTGGTTGCATACAGATTTTCCCTATGAAACCGGTCTTCCTGAAGATAAACCAAATGGACTCATAAAGTTGATCGGCAATCCACGGTAATCCCGAAAACAAAGCAGGTTTAGCAAGAAAATGAAATTTTCTATTTGAAATGCATAAAGCCTTCAGTCTGCTGGCAATTCCCGGGCGGATGTTTATAACAACTCCGTCGCGCTGCATGGTATGACAAAATCCAAGGCTCCGTATTATTTTGAAGGTCTTTTCGGTCATGTCGGAAAAAGCTACTTTTTTCCCCCATGCCTGCAAAAATCTGATAAATACATTCATTGCTACCTCCCCACCCACTCCCTCAGCCACCCACCAGCAGGAATTCCAGGCAAAGCGGATGGTTTCGTTTTTTTCTGTTTTCGAGGGAAGAGCTCCGGCGTAGGCAAGAAGCCCGGCAGTTTCATCGTCCAGAGCAATGATTAAGACAATATCATCGGGAAGAGCATTAGGATTCAACGACTGGCTGTATGCCCTGGCAGGACTTATAGGAACATGCTTCCATGAGGAATATTCTACGCTTTGGATGAACGCATTGAGTTCAGATATTTTAATTTCCTTCAGGATCATTTTAATTTGAGTTTCGCTTCCACTCCTTTACATATAGCGGCAATACTCTGCATTTCCAGCATATCGGCAAGATCAAACCGGATACTGAATACTTTCTCCACTTCAGCAATAAACATCACATGATTTAAGGAATCCCATGAAACCACATCCCGGGAGGTTGTTTCAGGTTTTACTTCAACAGCATCATTAATAATGCGGCTGAAAATTGATTTTACTTCAGTAAATATGGTTTGTTGATCCATAACGCAAAGCTACTTTTTTTACATTCACAATGTTTGGATGATCTGTTTTAAATTCATTCATTTTTTCCCAAGCATCCAAAAAATCCCATATTCACAGTACTCCTCAAATCCCAGTTTCTGGTAAACCGGGTATCCCAGGGGAGTAGCGTGTAATACAAAATCTTTACATCCGTCCGCGATGAACCGGTCAATTGCTGAAGCAGTGATCCACCTGCCAATGCCTTTGCCTCTCTCGCTCAACACAGTGGAAACCATATAAATTCCCGTTTCTGTGTTACGTTTGTACATCAGAATTGCAGAAAGAGTCTTTTTACCGTTAGTAACCCTGAAAAACCTGAAAGACGGATCGGCCAGCAGGTTCAGGAAATTTTTGATTCCCAGTTCCCGGTGGGTCATGATCTCCCGGTTTACCAAATGGATCCAGTCTTTTAGATCCTTTTGGTTAACAATTTCCTCGAAAAGAAGACCGGTGACCGGAGTTGGAAGTTGAAAGGGTGTATCCTTTTCAAGGTACATCCCCCGCCAGTAATTGATTTTCCGAATTCCATGTTCTCCGGCAAAATCTTCAAATTCAGGATCCTCATCAGGAGTCCGAAGCCAGAAGAAAGGCAGAATTCCGTTTTTCATCTGTCCAAAAATCTCTAAAAGACTACTTCTTGTCATTTTTCCTCCCCCAAGAATATAACTTGGCCATTCCATCGAATCATTTGAGATATAATGGGCTGAACCAACGGTGCCTCTATTGAATCCGGCCTTACTTCCAATACTCATATAGAACGAGTACAGGTTTTCCCGGTTAATTTTCCTGATAGCCTCAATGGTTTTCATAAAATTCAGCTATTTCGGTGAGCTTTCCACGATTGGTCTTTCCGGTGTTCAATCGTGGTAATTCTTTTATATAAATGATTTTTGAAGGAATCATGTAAAAAGGTAATCTTTTTTGCAGGTGCGATAAAATGAACTCCTGCGACTGTTCCTCTCCCCCGATAAATAAAACTATACTTATATTCCCGTTTTTATTCCGGGATGGCACTGCAGCAAGACTTTGTTCACCAGAAGCGTCACGAGCATGCTTTTCGATATCTCCAAGTTCAACACGATAGCCCTGGATCTGAACCTGGTCATCGATTCGTCCATGATACATGAAAAATCCATCAATATCCCGGGAAACCAGGTCGCCGGTACGGTAAAATTTCTTATTGCCATTAAGGGTTTCAAGATAGATAAACGCCTGCGCTGTTTTCTCAGCATCGTTCCAGTAACCGCTCATTACCTGGGCGCTGTGCAAACAAAGTTCTCCCTTTTGACCATCGGTAACCGAAGTACCCGAATTGTTTATGACAGCATATTCAAAATCACCAAATTGTTTACCAAGTGAGACAATACCATTTTCGGCCTTTTTTTGAAATTCGTCAGAATTGTAATTGTACATAAGGCTATCGATGGTGGCTTCAGTGGGGCCGTAAACATTCTGTATTAATGAGTTTGGGACGCACTTCATCCATTCCTCAATGATTGTGAGCGGTAGCGCCTCTCCCCCGAAAAGGCAAGCCCTGACTTTTGGGAGAAGGATCTTATCGAAGTAAGGACGGAGGTAAAAAAGGATTGAGGGAGTCATCTTAACCACCGTAAGCTCTTGTTCCTGAATTAGTTTATAGGCAAAGAGGTATTTGATTTCATCCTGGGGAACCGTATATACCGAGGCCCCGGTACACAAGGGTACCAGGTAACAGGGAACGGAACCATCGAAGGAAATGTCATAGATCTGCAGGAAGCGGTCTTTGTGTGTGTATTCCGGACCAAAATCCAGGTAGGAACGATAGAATGCATCAATGTTCCTGCGGTTTATTCTTACGCCTTTGGGATGGCCGGTACTTCCGGAAGTAAAAAGTACATAGGCATCAGCTTCCTGAGAAACTTCTATTGTATGAATCTTCAGATCACTCTCCTTCAACGTTTTTGTTTGTATCAGAACTGAAGGAGAATTCCGCACCAGATTTGAGGGTTCACCGGCACTCAGTATATAGCGAAGTTTCATACTGTCAATAGTTTCATCATTCCTGGCAGCTGGATTCAAAGGATTCAAGGGGACAAATGCTTTCCCTGAGAACCAGGCTGCAAATAAGGATGCATAGGTGTCCGGATGATCATAACTTAAAACTCCAATATATTTTTCACTTTCTTCAACTTCTGAAAGTATGTGTTTTTGAATAGCTGAGATTCTCTGATAAAAATGACGGTAAGTATATGAATTTCCCCCGATATAAAATGCCGTACGGTCAGGGTATTTCCGAAAGGTATCAAGGAGGATTTTTAATATCAGGAAACTATTTCTACCCATAGATTTTTCTTACAGTCAGGACTACGAAAATAACCAACTTAAAACAGATAAATAAGTGATATGATATTTTTTTCTGGTCCAACAGAAACTATATTTTAAACTTAGTTAAACTTAAGATTTTTATAAAAAACAAGATCATGCTCAGGCTGTTCATAAATTTCCGGAATGGGTCTTTTTGAAAATGTCTGAAAATAAAGCAAACAGGCATCTCTCCAGACTTTTGCATTTTCTTCCTGCTTTACTATTAAATCATGAACTTCTTCAAACCTTTCATAATCAATATCTGGCTTCATGTTAAGCCATTCCTTTTTGATCCACCTTACCGAATCAACTCCGGCACTGTACCTGAAACATAATTCCTCCCACACGTCCCTGCCGGATGAAAGCCTGTAATCCCATGGTACATGGTGAAACCATAACAGGAGGTTTTCGGGACAGCTTTCCATGTTATTATAACCATCTCTGATCTCCGGAAAAAATTGACCAACCGCATTACTTCCGGTTGACGATCTGTTAAATCCAATTCCAGACGAATCGGCTCTGTGATAATAGACTGAGGTCCAGTCACGTCGGCCCTTGTCAACCCAGGGTCCCGGCCCATAATGGAGTCCGGCCGACATGATGTGATGAAGTCCGATGGGAGTCATGTAATTGACTGCAATTTCACGTGAGGCAAGCATGATTCTGCTGATTCTTTCTAAAGTTTCCTGTTTATTTGTGAAGGTCATCCGGATCCATTCTTCTGCGATTTCAGCAGAACCCAGGTATGGATCCCAGGTAAGCCTTCCAAAAGCATACCAATTCGATTGAGCAAAAGGGTGACCAGTCCAGTTTTGATCGCTTCCGGTATTGGCTACCCCGGCGATAGCAGTGATACTGTTGTTTTCAAGCGTACCATCAATTACTCTGGCAACATAGGATCCTTTCCCTTTGGCATAGGTATCTGATTTCAGAACTTCTTCATAAAGGGGAGCGAGGTAAACCAGGTGAGTTGAAAATCCGAGGTATTCCTGAGTGATCTGAAACTCCATCATCAAAGGAGTACCTGACATTGCGCCAAAAACAGGATGAAAGGGTTCCCTGGGCTGAAAATCCAATGGTCCGTTTTTAACCTGGATAATTACATTTTTCCTGAATTGTCCATCGAGTGGCACAAACTCATTATAAGCCTGTTTGGTTCTATCGTCCGGCACGTCATTATCATATACAAATGCTCTCCACATAACCACGCCATTATAAGGAGCAACAGCGTCGGCCAACATATTTGCACCATCGGCATGGTTTCGGTTATAGTTTTGCGGCCCCGGTTGACCTTCAGAGTTCGCTTTTACCAGAAATCCCCCGAAATCGGGAATAAGACTATAAATCTCATCCGCTTTCTGTTTCCACCATGAACTGACTCCAGGATCTAAAGGGTCGGCGGTTTTAAGAATTCCAATTTCCATTGGAGCGCTGAAACGTGCTGTCAGGTATACCTTTATTCCATAAGGTCTGAAAATATCCGCGAGAGCTGCAACCTTAACAAGGTATTCTTTTGTAAGAATCAGGGCATTGGCATTGACATTGGTGAGAACCGTTCCATTTATTCCAATGGATGCGTTAGCCCTTGCATAATCAATATACCTGGAGGAAATGCTGTGTGGAAGTGAATCCCAGTCCCAGAGCGACATTCCTGCATAACCACGTTCAATTGTACCATCCAGGTTGTCCCAGTGATTAAGCATTCTGAGTTGTATTTTCGGGGAGCTGTCAATGTAAAGGGAGCTGAGGTTTTGGTGCATCTGCATCATCCGCAGAAAATGAAAGGTTCCATAAAGGACACCGATATCTTTATTAGCGGCAATGACAAATACTTTTTTCTTTTTAAAAATGGTTGTAAAGATAAGGTAGCCCTCATCATTTACATTCCGGAGCTGGTCATTAAGATGAAGAGATCCTATAAATGCTGAGTTTCCAGGTGTTCCGGCAACGATGATACCGCTTTTTTTAACTGAATTTACAACAGGAATAATTCTGCCAAGTAATCCATTTAAACCTGCTTGTAATTCATTTCCGGCGACTTTAAGGGTTGGCGAATTGCCTTCAATCATCCAGCCGGATAAAGATTCGTTATACTGCTGAAGAATCTGAGAATCGGAAATTACATCATACCGAAGCCACAGGCGATGGCCGTCTTCGGCTTTTATACCGGAAGCTCCGGAGAGAATTAATAGCGCCAGGGGAATAAGGATAAAAAACTTCATAATAATTAATAGTTTGTCAGAGCATTTTTAATTTCTATCAACGACAGAAGCAGAATTCATGAATTTCAGAATTTTCATAATCTTAATTTCTAATAGTCTCCTGACATTTCAATACAGCTTATAATTCTTCATTAAGTAATTTTGTAAATCTATAATTCTGCTAATTCTGTTAATTCTGCTTCCGACAGTTATTTACCTGCTTACCAAATTTCGACCAATAGTTGCCTTCAAAATATAATAAAAATATTCAGTTTTTAGAATTGAAATTGCCGGGCGCACTGACTTTTCAAATGGGATGCGTTGAAAATGGAAAGCCTGCTTCTCTTTTTTTAAGCCGGCACCTCCGAAGATAGCATCCGGGTGATTCTGAAAAATAGCTTGTATTACGCGGGCAGGAATACCATGATCGGTGAAAGGAAAAGCAAAAAACTTCATAGAAGGAGAAAACCGTTGTCGGATATCCTCAAGACTGGCGTTTACCTCAAATTTCATCTGCTCCTCATTCAGATCGGTAAACAAGGGATGATCATAGCTATGTGCCCCGATATGGTGTCCTTTCTTTTGAAGATCAAGAATTTCGGGGGCAGTGAGGTAAGGCCTGACTTCTGCCAGATACCGTGTGATATCGAAATCTGTGATGTCGGCCAGAGCATCCAGTTTGCTTTTCTGAAGGTATCTGACATTCAAAATTGCCGAAACCACTTTATGTTTGTGATATGAACCCAGACCTAAAATTTGTGCTATCTCAGCTTCAGGAAGTGAATGATCAGGCGCTTTCAGGACGATCTCACACAGTACGCTGGCCTTGTAGCGGAAGAACATTGCCCGGTTATCAATAAATGCATTGTTCAGAAAGAATATTGCGGAAATACCTTTTCTGGATAGAATCGGTTCAATAACTTCAGCGATTTCCCTGAGTCCATCGTCGAAACAGAGAATGAATCCCGGTTTTTTACGTTTTTTAAGCTTTCCCGGAGCCCGTATCACCTCAGGGGAAAGTGGTTCGAAATACCGGCATAGTTCTTCCATATCCCGTTCAAATTCCACGGATGTTCGAATTTTGTACAGGTGCCGGAGATGAACCGGACAATTATCGCTGACAGCATGATAGAGTGGGAAAATCAATTTCTGCCCGGAAACCTGAATCATAGGTTTCAGCGGAATCAGGGGAGAAATAAGCGATAATATCTGCCGGGCTTTATCCATCAGAATTTCCGGAATTGGTTCAAAGGAAAAGGAAGCCGGTTGATTTTTAAAGCCGGATAGGGTCTATTCACCGCTCCAAATCCCTCGAAAAAACGAGCGATACCCGGAATGTTCGAGCCTTCAAAATCCAGGATTTTTGCGTTTCCTGCAAATTTATGTATGATACGGTCCGCTATGGCAAACATGGCTTTTTTTTCTTTACCTGTTGAATTGGAAACGGGGATAAGATAGTAAATTCTTTCCTTATGGTGAAGAAAGAATACCATTGCACAGGTTTTTCCTTCTGCTGAAGCGCTGCAAATAAATCCTGCACCGCGTTCCATTACAGCTCTCGTAAATTCCTGAATTTTTTGTGTCGGTATTCGCTTCCGGTTAATCCCTGTATTCTCAGTTTTCATTTGGAGGAGTTCCTCTAAACTCCCGTCAAACCATATTTTCAGATCTTTTGCCTTCTGAAGGTTTCTACGGGTATTTGCCGAAAAAGCGCTTGCAATGGATTCATAATTCTTTTCCAGGGAAAGCTCAAAATTATTATTTTCCCTTACCGATAATCCTTTAGCGCTACCATCATTGTTAAAATTCAGATTTAACGCGATGTATTTATACTGCTGAGGGATGGCATCCATAAAATCTTTAATTTCTTCAGCAGGAAGATTTTTTCCAGAAAAGATCCCAAGCTGCTGTGTATAAATGGGTTGAATGATATATGGAAAACCATATTTTATTTTCACCGGGAGTGGCATCACAGTAGAATAGCCATTATCCACTAATCCGCACCAACCGGGTGAAACTATGTCAAGGTACCAACTCAGGCCATAAATCAAATTCTGACGGGAGTTGCTGATGCAATAATCCCATGCTTCCCGGTCAATTTCAGCATTCTTTAGAAAACGGATCATCAGGACTTGCTTTTCAGAATTTCGAGCATCTGAACATATACATTTTTCCAGCCTTCCCATTCTGCATAGTTGCTCAGGCTATCATTGTGCCATACCGGAATAAACCAGCCACCCGCCTTTTTAACAATATCCACATAAGTATTTATAATATCCAGACTTTCCTCGGGAACTTTATGCAGATAATCTTTAAGCGTCCTGTCCATAAGCGTTATAGGCCACACATTCAATGATGTTTTTTCTTCCTTTTTCAGATCGTAAAAATGAAACGGTGTGCATACGCCTGCCCTGAATCCCGGCTGGCCCGGATATCCCATGGAATAATCATTTTGTATACCCAGTTGGCTTAAGTTTCTGTACGTTACGGGGAGTTTCAGTTTCAGGAAATGCTGGCGTGAGTTTTTCAGAGGATATGGAACCAGTTCCGACAGGGTATCAAACTCTCTTTTGAGGATATGAAATCCATGGTTGGAATGGTAGGAGGGATGCATTCCCACCTGGTAATCTTTTGCAAGACCCGATACCAAATTTTTCCATTCCTGGTTATTTGGGGAAGTGTTAGGATCATGTTGGCCTGGCCTGCCGGAAAGTATGAACAATAGTAGTTTTTCAGGAAATTCTCTGTGAATCTCATGAATACCATCAAAAGTAAAAAAGGGATCCTTCTCATCACCTTGTAAAACTTTGATTCTTTTTTTATAATCTTTTCCTTTGATAAATGATGTTGCCAAACCGCCCCAGCTTCTTAAACGCCCTTTGTTCCTGAAAGCCCAGGCGTGATCAATATCGATTGATGTCAGCCAGTGGAAGCGGTTTTTCTTTGTTTTTAAAGCGGGATAATACCTTTGAAGTACCTCAGCCAGCTTAATTGTCCAGAGATTGACCACAGGCAGGTCGAGAAAACCGGCTCTGAATGCAAGCGATTCGCGGGCCGGGAAACGCCCATAAAGATCATGCGAGTAATCAAGGTACTCTTCATAACGGCTCATCAACCAGAAAGATGCTGAAAAAATATCAAAAGGCACAGGTTCATCAGGATTACCGGCAAAAAGTACCGTCAGTCCATCCCATACTCCTGTTTCGATACTCCGGCTTTTAATCATTCTTTCACTTAGCAGATCCGTCGGTCGAATACAAAGTTTGTCGGTTAAATTCCGGTTGGTATAATAAATCACCGGACCGTTAAAAGAATTTGCTTCTTCAAGACTAAGGGTTTGGTGCATCCTCAGTCCGAGAATGTCAGACATCAGGTAACTGAAAATATAGTCAGACCTGCTGTTCTGAATTTCACTGTATATAAGAATTTCGTAGTTCATTATATTTCGAGTCTTACAATGGTGATCCCTGCTCCTCCCCTTTCAACCTGCTCATCTCCGAACCATTCCACTAGCTTATTTACTTTAAGTTGCTGCCGGATCAATTCCCGTAAAATACCATTTCCTTTTCCATGCAATATACGAAGTTCCCGACTCTGAACCATAATCGCCTCATCGATAAATTCTGCAAGGATTTGTAAAGCATCATCGGCGCGTTTGCCCCTGAGGTCGATATCAGGGCTGAATGAAAGTTTGCGTTCCCCGATATTCCAGCTTCCCAGATCACTTACTGTATAAACTTTCCCCGCCAGCTCTTTATATTTCTCAGGAGTTATTTTAATGAGTTTATCAGGTTGAACTGTAGTTTGAATATTTCCAAATGCAACCTGGAATTTTTTCCTGCTCACTTTCAAAACCTGACCCGGGGTTTCCTGTCCGGACATCATAACAAAATCTCCGTTTTTAATCTGAGAATCAATTTTATTTTTTGGTGCGGGTTTCCTGACCATTTTCGGCCGGTGTTGCAACAGAGATTCTTCATGTTTCTTTAAGGCTTCCAGCTTTTTCTGAAGCTCATCCTTTTCCTGGCCTGTCTTTTCTACCTCCTGTCTGAAATCTTCCAGTTTCTGACGTGCTTCCCTTGTTTTAATTTTATCGGCATCGGATTCCCTGATCTCGCGAATGGTATTCTCAATCTGCTTATTTGCTCCGGCTAATATATCTGAAGCTTTTTGCCTGGCCTCCTGCAAGATTCGTTTCCGGAGTTTCTCACTGTCGTTAAGTTCTTTATCATACTGTTCCACAAGGCTTCCAAGCCTCTTTTCTGAAATGCGTATCCGGTCGCGTTTATTCTCCCAGTATTTCTTATCGCGGATTATATCACGCAGGTGTTTGTCGAAATCGATGTGATCCTGTCCTACACGGTCTCTTGCCTTCTGTAAAATTTCTTCGGGAAGGCCAATTTTCCTCGCGATTTCAAAGGCAAAAGAGCTGCCCGGTCTGCCAATCGCCAGTTTGAAGATTGGACGGATTTTTTCGGTATCGAACAGCATAGCGCCATTAATGATTCCATCGGCTGATGCAGCGAAATGCTTAAGGTTGGTATAATGAGTAGTAATTACTCCATAACAACCTGATGAATTCAGGTTTTCCAGCACAGTTTCGGCAATTGCTCCGCCAATCATGGGCTCAGTGCCGGTTCCAAATTCGTCGATTAATACGAGCGTATATGAATCTGCATTTTTAAGAAAGAATTTCATGTTCAGCAAATGGCTGCTATAGGTACTTAGATCGTTTTCGAGGGATTGATCGTCACCGATATCGATAAAAAACCGGTCGAAAATGCCAAACTTTGAAGTTTCACTTACCGGAACCAGGTATCCGCATTGATACATGTATTGGAGAAGTCCGACAGTCTTCAGGCAAACCGATTTTCCCCCGGCATTGGGACCAGAGATCAGGAGGATACGGCCACTCAGATTAAGTTCAATATCCAGTGAAACGACCTCTCCTTCTTTACCTGCCTCGCGGAAAGATAACAGTAATAATGGATGCAGGGCGTGCTCCCACAGAATCACAGGCTCATCAAACAATGGCGGGCGAATTGCATTAATCGCCACAGCAAGTTTCGCTCTTGCACGACAAGCATCTACCTCAGCAAGAAAAGAATGAGCGATGATGAGTTCTTCGATATAAGGACGCAGAAAATCTGTAAATATGATCAGTATCTTAATGATTTCGCGGCGCTCGGCATTTTCCAGTTCACGAAGCTCATTGTTAGCTTCAACAATTTCAGCCGGCTCCACATAGGCTGTTTTACCTGTACCCGATTCATCATGGATGTAACCCGGGATTCTTCTTTTATTAGCGGCAGAAACAGGAATAACGGGACGACCGTTACGGATCGCAAGAGTAGCGTCCTCTTCAACCCATCCTTCCGACTGGGCTTTACGTAGGATGGCACTGAGTCTTTTCGATATATTTGACTGTTTTGATAATAGTTCGTGTCGGATATTTTGCAATTCCCGGGAGGCGTTGTCCTTTATTTTTCCGTTTTTATTTAAAAGGTTATTGATCCGGTCAGTCACCATAGGATACAATTTCACCTCAGATGCCATGATTTTCAAGGCCGGGAAAAGATTTTTATCGTCGTTTTTCAGGAAATTGAGAATTGCTTTAACTGAATCCAGCGCGCGACGCAGATCAAAAACTTCAAACTCTTCAAGAAATGTTCCATCAACCCGGGCTTTGCTGAGAAGATGCGAGATATCAATGAAATGGTCAATTGGAAAATCAATTCCGGAGGTAAGAATTTTCCTAAATTCCTCGGTCTGATCAAGGCGCAGATTTAATTTACCTGAATCGGTAAGCATTCCGATATCGTCAATAATCTTCCGTCCCGGTTCAAACAGACAATAATTCCTGGCCAGTTCGCGGATACGGTCGAAACCTATTTTGGACTCGAAATTCTGTGGATAAACCAAATGTCTTGTGTCTTTTGAAGCAAAGTTAAAATAATTTCACCAATTAGTTGACGCATATAAAAGAGGTGTTAAAGAGTATCCATAATATAAAAAATAATTTAGATTTGTATAAAAAACCAGGCATGTCTAACTAACACAAATACAAATGAACAAACTATTATCATTTACTTTGGTAATTACCGGAGTTGCACTCATCAGTATCTCATGTCAAAGGCAACAAGAATTTGCCCCGGTATTTAACGGTGAAAACCTTGAAAACTGGGATATGTACCTGGGACCTTCATTAGGAGGCGATTTTGACAGCCTGGCAGCTGCTGCTACCACGCAAAAAGTTTTTTCGATTGTTAAAGAAAACGGTGAATACATTATCCGAATCTCGGGTGAAATAAATGGCTCACTGGCCACACGCGAATCATTTGAAAACTACCACCTTCGCTTGGTATTCCGATGGGGTGAAAAAGTTTACTCAAAAAGGAATAGTGG